>JAILEQ010000102.1 GCA_024687305.1 Lachnospiraceae bacterium
CTTCTTATCATAGATCCCGATCCCGAAACATTAAAAGAGTTACGCGAAAAGTTTTCGGGTGCTTTCAAATCGACTCTTGTGACCGATGTTGCAAAGGCCGAAAAGTACCTTGAAAAGCATACCGTGGACTTCGTATTGACAGACGGAAAACTCTATGTTCCATAATAAAAAAATATAAGCAACTTTCTGTTGACACGAGTGGTTATTTATCGTAAAATACTCTTTGCGTCATGGGCGACCGACACTTTTCACGGGGTGTGGCTCAGCTTGGCTAGAGCGCCTGGTTTGGGACCAGGAGGTCGCAGGTTCGAATCCTGTCACCCCGACGCATTAATAATGTTTAAGCGGGTGTAGTTCAATGGTAGAACACCAGCCTTCCAAGCTGGACACGTGGGTTCGATTCCCATCACCCGCTCGCAAACTGCAGCATGTGTCCGTAGCTCAGCTGGATAGAGCAACGGCCTTCTAAGCCGTGGGTCGGGGGTTCGAATCCCTTCGGGCACGTTACGGTGGATATAGCGTAGTTGGTTAACGCGCCAGATTGTGGTTCTGGAGATCGAGGGTTCGAGTCCCTCTATCCACCCGCATTATTGCAACCAATCGGGTAATTGATGGAGAAAGCTTTTGGGCTATCGCCAAGCGGTAAGGCACAGGACTTTGACTCCTGCATTCGCCGGTTCAAATCCGGCTAGCCCAGTTGGAAAATATATATGGGCTACTAGCTCAGGTGGTAGAGCACTTGACTTTTAATCAAGTTGTCCCGGGTTCGAGTCCCGGGTGGCTCAGGTTTAAGGCGGAAACCATAAGGTTTTCGCTTTTTTCTTTCCTCTTCGAGAAAAGCCGCTTTGCGGGATCGCGTTTGCGCGTGAGGTATTTATTGCCTTCGGCAACCGCGCTCGGCGTAAGCATTTTGCTAACAAAATGCTATTTGTAGGGCTTAGTCGGTTTGTGGTATTATATGTATATATCCATTTAGGGAGGTTGGCGTGTTCACCGTACTTGCAACATCGGTATCGATAAATGAATGGTTGCTGATAATGGTCATTGCACTCTTTTGCATTTTGGCCTTTGTTATCTTTGACTATTTTCGTGCCACCAAGGAAAAAGAACGCGAAATGGCGCAGATGAAAGAAAGCGTCGAACATGCCGAAAAAGAGCGTGATGATGCCATAGTTTTGGCCCGTTCAAAGGATACGGCTGTTTCAGGTATCAGTAAAGAGATATTGAACCCCATAAATGCCATAAGGACCGTTGTAGGGCTCGTTGCGGATGAAGATATAACAGACGAGATAAGAGAGTATTGCGAAGTGCTTAAGATCTCTGCGGATTCTCTTGCTAACACGGCAAACGAAATGCTCGGATACGAGGAAGAGGATATAGACGAAGATTCCGTTTTGCAAAGTTCGGACGAGAAGAAACTTGTCATTCCCGATGCCCGCATCCTTCTTGTGGATGACAACAAAGTAAGCTTACGAGTCGCAAAAGCACTCATCAATATATTTAAGCCTGAGATAGTATCTGCTGACAACGCCTACGAGGCCATAGACCGCATCAGAAACGGCGAGAAGTTCGATCTTATATTTATGGATCACCTTATGCCCGGAATGGACGGTATGGAGGCCACAAAGCATATCCATGAGCTCGAGGGCGACGGATCGAGAACTCCGATAGTTGCACTTACCGCAAATACCGCAGGAAATCTTGAACAGAGCTTTTTCAACGTCGGTATGTGCGATTTTCTGGCAAAGCCCATCGTTATAAAGCAGCTTACCGCCATACTTCGCAAATGGATATCGAAAGATAAGCAGATGTATGTTGACGCTTCCGAGACTCTTTCGGACTTTACGCAGGATAATTACAGACCGGAGCGTGCCATGAAAGACTATTGGAACGACTTCTCTCTTTTTAAAGAGGTTCTCATATTGTTTAAAGAGCAGGGTGATCTTGTTTTTTCAAAGCTTTTGAAAAAAGAGGATTCGGATCTTGAAGAAGAGATCACAAAACTATCCAGATATACGCGTTCTATCCGTGCTCATAAACTCGAGAACATGATGTACGATCTTTTGGAAGCGTACAGCTCGCCCGACAGAGAGGATTACGAGGAGATCGTCGACAAAGCGGCAAAAGAATACGGCAACGTATGCGAGATCATCAAGACGTTCATCGACAGCCGTACGGACGCAAAAACTCAGGAAACTTCTTTCGAGTCTTTGACAAATTAGCATACGGCAGTTAAACTAGATATTACGCGCGGATATGGTGGAATTGGCAGACACGCCAGATTTAGGTTCTGGTGCGCGAGCGTGCAGGTTCAAGTCCTGTTATCCGCATATAGTAATAGGAGAGCGCGAGCTCTCCTATTACTATATGCGGATAACAGGACTTGAACCCAAAAAAAGAAAGGAAAAACTATGAAAAGACAGTATTGGAAACCTTCGAATATGTTGTATCCGGTGCCGGCAGTGTTGGTGACATCGGCAGATGAAAACGGAAGAGCGAATGTTATGACCGCAGCGTGGGCGGGAACGATATGCTCCGATCCGGTGATGCTTTCGGTATCGATCAGGAAGGAACGTTACAGTCATGAACTGATCAAAAAGTCGGGTGAATTCACGGTGTGCCTGACGACTGAAAAACTTGCGAAAGTGACCGATTATGTGGGAGTCAAGTCGGGACGTGATATAGATAAGTTTGATCTAAAGGGTGATCTTAAGATAACAAAGAGTGAATCGAAGTTCGTGAAGGCTCCGGGTATTGCCGAAAGCCCGGTGTGCCTTGAATGTAAGGTTAAGGATATTATAGAGCTTGGTTCGCACGATATGTTCATAGGAGAGGTCGTTTCCACCGATGTGGATGAAAGTCTTCTCGATGAGAACGGAAAACTTGATCTTTCGAAGGCGGGACTTATCGCTTATTCTCACGGCGAATATTTTACACTTGGAGAGAAAATAGGTAAATTCGGTTTTTCTGTAAGGAAAAAGTAAAGATAAACCCGTTGAAACGCTTGTTTCAACGGGGGGTTGTCATCTTAACATCGCTATCTCTTCTTTGTAAGGAGCGTAGCCTTCTTTGGGGTTTAGGGGATCTTTTATGTGCGGTGTTTCAAGGCACATCGGAAGTCCTTCAAGCTTTTCGTGGTGAACGACATATCGAAGAGCTTCAAGACCGATCGTTCCTTTTCCTATGTTGGCATGACGGTCTTTGTGGGCACCGAGCGGATTTAAACTGTCGTTAATGTGCACGCAGGCTATTCTGCCTATTCCTATCTTTGAGTCAAGTTCATTCAAAATACCGTCAAAGTTGTTTACAACATCATATCCGGCATCGTTGAGATGGCATGTGTCTATGCATATCCTGAGGCGTGAATTGTCTTTTACACCGTCAAAGATGTCTTTTAATTCATCGAAGCTGCGTCCGAGTTCCGACCCCTTTCCGGCCATTGTTTCAAGCGCTATGAGCCCGTTTTCGGTCGTCTTTATGACCTCATCGAGTCCTTCTATTATTTTCGCTATTCCTGCTTGGGGCTCCGCACCGACCGCAGAACCGGGATGAAGTACCATTATATCGCTTCCCATTTCGTGCGCACGGTCAAGCTCGACGGCAAGCATCTCTTTTCCGAGTTTAAAAGTCTCTTCGTTTACACTGTTCCCAAGATTGATAAGGTAAGGAGCGTGCACTATGAATCTGTCAATGCCCGATTCTTTCATAAGTTCCTTGGCTTCGGGTATACGCAGCTCATCAAGAGGTCTTCTTTTTGAATTTTGAGGTGCTCCCGTATATACCATGAATGTATTTGAACCGTAAGAGAGAGCTTCTTTAACGGAACCTAAAAACATTTCTTTGCCGCTCATGGCGACATGAGATCCTAAATAAATCATTTTTTCTCCCATATTCTAATTAAATTATGTAAACCGTCTCCCAGTGTGTTTTTATATCTTTCCCCGGGTTTTTTGAGGGCTTTTTCAGGCCCTTTTTTATGGCAATTTTTCAAATTCCATAAATTGACGCTTTTCACACATATCGATTATAACGGAAGATCGCGTTTCATATCAAGTTTACAGTAAAGAAATTACTGTTAAGTGATTATGTAACATAGAATAAGATTTAAACTATTCTGAATTCTGAAGTTTATGACATGCATTTTGAAAAAAATGACATACATACCTTCAAAACTGACGGTGACACCTGTGGATAACTTTGTGGAAAGTGTGGATTTATTCCCATTTTATTCACTCAGACCTCGTCCGTGAATTGCGGACTTGCATAATTGCCTAATCAAAAAAGTGGTTGATACCGATATGGTCAATGTTGTTATGTAATCTCAGTCAATCGGTTATGTAACCATTATTGCCCACGTGTGTTTCTTTTTTCAGATAATTTGATCATGGCCGAAGATACGCGCGTAATTTCTTATTAGCAATAAATTAATATCTATTTTATTTTTTTATTTCTGCATTTCTGCTAAAATACTAGTGTTGCGTATATGGCAACATTCAATCGTATTAATCGGGCTAGGCTCGTTATTATGAAGTAAAAGGTGAGAATATTATGAGAATCGCAGTTATCATTTGCAGTCTTATTTTCGATTCCCAGAAAGCCTTCATGAAGGGTGTGGAGAGAAAAATAAGAGATTCTAAGGATGTTTGCTGTGTATTTTGCTGTCATGGCAATGTTGCGGCGGATAATCCTCATACCGCTGGGGAGCATATGATATTTCAGCTTCCCGATCTGTCGGATTTTGACGGAGTGATCTTCGTCAAAAATACGTTTTATAACAAGATCGCGGAAGAGCGTCTTGTCAGACAGATCGTATCACACAATATACCCTGTGTTTGTATCGACAGAATGGATGACAGGTTCGTGAACATCTCCTCGGATGAGGAAGGATCGCTTTACGAGCTTACTACTCATATGATCAAAGAACACGGCTGCAGGAAGATATATCTTGCAATGGGGCACAGTACGGCCAATGACAGCATTTTAAGGGAAGCCGGTGCCATGCGTGCCATCAGAGAGAACGGTCTTGAGTTTCACGATCATTACAAATATTACGGAAATTACGAATATCGAAGCGGTATAGAAGCCGTAAAGTATTTTTCGGGTCTCGACGAGGAGATGGCAGACTGTATCATCTGCGGAAACGATCAGATGGCTGTCGGTGTATGCGCTCAATTAAAGAAGCTTGGGTTAAAGGTTCCAAGAGACGTAAAGGTGACCGGTGTTGATTACGATTTTGTATCGAGAGTATGGACCCCCAGCCTTACCACGGTCAAAAGACAGCAATACCACAAAGGCTTAAAAGCCGTAGAGATCCTTCATAATTATGAAGATCATAAACCGGGTGAACTGTTACAGCTTCCCGTGCTCATAAGCTACGGTCAAAGCTGCGGATGTAACAATAAAGAAGAAAGCCATATCGAGGTTGACGAGGCACTTGCCGTCGACCGTTACGAACAGACTGAGCTCAATCAAAGGATCAAGGCGATGTCGGCGGATTTTCTTTCTGCCGGATCGTATGAAGATCTTATCGAAAACATGCGAAGATACGCTTATCAAATGAACCCCACGGAGCTCTATCTTTGCCTTAATATAAGACCGGAGACAAAGTTTTCTTATTCGGATTTTTCACAGAAACTTCTTTCTTCCGATGAAGATACGGATTATACGGCCGGCGTCAATAACGTGATAAGCTGTATTGACGGTAAAGCCGCACCGACCTGCGATTCTTTTGCAAGGAAAGATCTGTTCCCGCCGACTGCAAGAGGCGGACGCGCGGGAGTTACGTACTATTTCTTCCCGATACATTACCTAAACCGAAATTTCGGTTATGCGATCATCGGAGAATCGGGCGATCTTGTAAGAAACGATTTCTTCCCCGACTGGACGACTCAGTGCAGCAATGCTTTCGAGAACATCAGGAAGACACACCTCATGGATGAGATGATAAAGACGCTCGATAAGATGTGGATATATGACACACTTACAGGTATCTACAACAGAGCGGGATTTTTCAAACTTTCCGAGTCCATGGTCACGGAAAGTGTTGAAAAGGGCATTCCGGTCTGCATCATATTCCTTGATGTTGACGGTCTTAAGAGCGTCAACGACACTTACGGACACGATGAAGGCGACAAACTTATAAAGGAAGTCGCAGGCATAATGAAGAACGTTAAAAAGCACGGCGAGATCGTAATGCGCTACGGCGGCGATGAGTTCGTGCTCATGGGAATAGGCTACGACGACAAGATGGCCGACGAATGCATTAACTCCATCGAAAATGCGATGGTGGAAGTCAATGAATCGGGTGCGCATCCTTTCAGTCTCGAGGCTTCGATAGGATATTTCATAACGACCCTCGATGACAAAGAAAAGCTTAATTCCATCATAGAAGAAGCCGACAGAGAGATGTACAAGAAAAAGTACGTAAAAAAAGCTCTCAAAAGAACAGTAAAACAATAAAGGACATGGGAGACAAAGAAAAAATCAATGAAAAGATACATGAAGTACGTTAAACCGTACAAAACCGCCTTTATCTTGGGGCCGCTTCTCATGATAGTCGAGATACTCGGAGAAGTGATCATGCCCAAGCTCATGGCACTTCTTATCAATAACGGTATCGCCAACAAAGATACGGGCTATATCGCCGCTATGGGCGGTTCAATGATAGGGATAGCTTTTCTTATGATGATCGGCGGTATCGGAGGAGCTTATTTCGGCGCAAAGGCAAGTATCAATTTTGCTGCCGATCTCAGGACCGATACTTTCAAAAACGTTCAGAAGTTCAGTTTTTCAAATATCGACAATTTCAGCACAGGTTCTTTGGTAACGCGTCTTACCAACGATATCACACAGATTCAAAATCTTGTTAACATGTGTCTTCGAATGATGCTTCGCGCACCGGGAATGCTTATCGGTGCGATCATCATGGCATTTGTCATGAACGCAAGACTTGCGGTCATAGTTTTGATAGTCGTTCCGATCATCATTACTTTGATAGCGATAATAATAAGGCTCGCATTTCCCCGTTTTCAGGCTTTGCAGGACAGAGTGGACAAACTCAATTCCGCGATCAGAGAAGCTCTTACAAATGTAAGAGTCATCAAGTCGTTTGTAAGAGACGATTTTGAAAAGGCTAAGTTTGAAGAGGCAAACTCGGGATTAAAAGACAGTTCCATGAGAGCCTTTAAGGTAATGATAACCACCAGCCCTCTGATGGGTCTTATGATGAACATCACTACACTGGCAGTCGTATGGTACGGCGGCAAGCAGATACTTGTCGGAGATATGCCGGTCGGAGATCTTACCGCATTTACAAGCTATGTTGCACAGATACTCATTTCGCTTGTAATGTCTTCGTTCGTTATACTTCAAAGTTCACGTGCGATCGCTTCCGCAAGACGTATCAACGAAGTTCTGGACTGTGAAAGCGACATAAACGATGAGAACGCGGCATATCCCGATAAGCTTGTGAAAAGCGGATCGGTAGAGTTTAAGAACGTTACTTTCAGATACTATAAAGAAAGTTCGGAGCCGGTTCTAGACCATGTTTCGTTTAAGATAGAAAGCGGCGAAACGGTAGGTATCATCGGTTCTACCGGATCGGGCAAGACTACGCTTGTTTCGTTCATTCCACGTCTTTACGACACCGACGAAGGTGAAGTTCTTGTCGGAGGCATTAACGTTAAGGATTATTCGCTTAAGCATTTAAGAGACGGTGTTTCGATGGTGCTTCAGAAAAATGTTCTTTTCTCGGGTTCCATCGAAGAAAACTTAAAGTGGGGCAAAGAAGACGCAACGCTTGAAGAGATAAGAAGTGTCGCAGACATGGCTCAGGCCGACGGATTTGTATCCGAATTCGCCGAAAAATACGAGACCGAACTCGGACAGGGCGGAGTTAACGTATCGGGTGGCCAGAAGCAGAGACTGTGTATCGCAAGAGCCATGCTCAAAAAGCCGAAGATATTGATACTCGACGATTCCACAAGTGCGGTAGATACCGCGACAGAGGCGCGTATAAGGGAAAGCCTTAAGTCTTATTGCCCCGATACCACAAAGATAATAATCGCTCAGCGTATCTCATCGGTCATCGAAGCCGACAAGATCGTTGTTCTCGATGACGGAAAAGTGGTGGGCATCGGTACTCATGACGAGCTTATGAAGTCGACCGAAGCTTATCAGGAAATATATTATTCGCAGATGGATAAGGAGGTGGGCTAAGGTGAAAGAAGAAACCAGACTCCGCCTCGAAGAAAAATACAGAAAGAAAAGTGAGGCATATATAAAATCTTTAAGCGATCCCGCAAAAGCCGCTCAGATGGGCGGAGGGAGACGCCGCGGTCCGGGCTCGATGGTCGGAATGGGCAAACCCAAGGATGCCGGGAAGAGCATAAAACGCCTATTCGGATACATGAAGAAAGACGCACCGCTCATAGTGGTAGTCGGAATACTGGTGCTTATCAGTTCATTTGCGAATCTGGCAGGTTCTTATGTATTAAGGCCCGTTATCAACGGCCTTATGGTAGCCGTGGGCATGTACGAAGAAAACGAAGTGCAGACGTTAGCTTTACCTACGGGTATAGCACTTATGGCGGTGATCTTCCTTTCAAGCGTGTTCGCACAGTACATCTACCAGCGCATTATGCTGGGCGTATCGCAAAGGGCACTTCTTAAGTTAAGGAACGAACTGTTTGAGAAGATCAGCAGACTTCCTTTGAAATTTTACGATACAAACGACACCGGCGATATCATGAGCCGCTTTACGAACGATGTGGATTCGATCGGAAACATGCTAAACAACACGATCGCATCTATCATTTCGGGTGTGATCTCTTTGGTAGGAACGCTTTGCCTGATGATCTATACAAACATCTGGCTTACGATCGTGACACTTGTTTTTTCACCCGTGATCATACTTGCGGCCAAGGCTGTTGCCACAAGATCGAGAAAATATTACAAGCAGCAGCAGGCGGCACTCGGATCGCTTAACGGCTACATCGAAGAGACAATAAGCGGGCAGAAGATCGTCAAAGTGTTCAATCACGAAGAAGCATCGATCGACGAGTTTGAGTACCTTAACACCGATCTTCGTAACAAGCAGCTTTCCGCACAGTTCTTCGGCGGTATAATGTGGCCTGTTATGGGTAACTTAAGTCAGGTATCGTATGCCATTACCGCAACGGTAGGCGGCATACTGTGTGTGCTTCGAGGTTTTGACGTCGGCGGTCTTACGACCTTTGTAAACTACTCACGTCAGTTCTCGCGTCCCATAAACGAGCTTTCAATGCAGGTTACCGAAATATTCTCGGCGCTTGCCGGAGCGGAAAGGGTATTTGACATAATGGATACTCCTCCCGAACTTCCCGATAAAGAAAATGCCGTTTCACCCGCACCTTTAAAGGGCGAGATCGTGTTAAAGGATGTGACGTTTGGCTACGTCGAAGGACAGACGATACTTAAAAATGTTTCTTTCTACGCCAAACCCGGACAGAAGATCGCTTTGGTGGGTTCCACCGGAGCCGGCAAGACCACGATCACGAATCTTATCACAAGATTTTACGATATAGATTCGGGTTCGATCACGATCGACGGCGTGGATATAAGAGATTACAAGAGAGATTACCTGCGTAAGAACATAGCGATGGTTTTGCAGGATACGCATCTTTTCAGCGGAACGGTCAAAGAGAACATTCGTTACGGCCGTCTTGACGCAACTGATGAAGAAGTCATCGAAGCAGCCAAACTTGCAAGCGCCCACTCGTTTATCATGAGACTCGAGAACGGTTATGATACCGTGCTCGAAGGCGACGGAGCAAACTTAAGTCAGGGCCAGAGACAGCTCCTTAATATCGCACGTGCCGCCATCTCCAAGGCACCCATCCTTATTCTCGATGAGGCGACAAGTTCCGTCGATACGCGTACGGAGCGTCATATCGAGCACGGTATGGACAGACTGATGAAAGAACGCACTACGATCGTTATAGCTCACAGGCTTTCAACGGTACGTAACGCCAATGCGATCATCGTGCTCGAACACGGCGAGATCATTGAAAGAGGCGATCATCAGGAACTTCTCGATATGAAGGGAAGATACTACGAATTATATACAGGAAAGTCGGAGCTTGAATAATGTGGGCTTTTGAAGATGTTTTTTATCAGATATATACACTCGGATTCTGCAACGCACCGTTTGAAAACGACAGTGTCTTGGAGCATCGCATACTAAAAGTGATCGACTACATCCCTCATTTAAAGAGGCTTGGAGTGAAGTGTGTTCTTTTTAACCCGGTGTTTGAATCGGACACTCACGGTTACAACACAAGAGATTACAGGCGGCTTGATACAAGGCTTGGAACGAACGAGGATTTCAAGCGTGTCTGCGATGCGCTTCACGCCGAGGGCATAAAGATAGTGCTCGACGGAGTGTTTAATCACTGCGGACGCGGATTCTTCGGATTTAAAGACGTTTGCGAAAAGAAGTGGGAGTCAGAGTACAAAGACTGGTTTTACATAAACTTTGACGGTAACGATGTCTGGAACGACGGCCTTTGGTATGAAGGCTGGGAAGGCAATTACGATCTGGTGAAGTTTAATCTGGCCAATTACCGGGTGGCCGATTATCTGATCGACAGCGTTCGCATGTGGGTGAACGAGTTTGGGATAGACGGATTGAGACTCGATGTCGCGTACTGCATCAATCCCGATTTCTTAAAGCGCCTAAGGTGGGAAACGTCTCAGATGAAGGAAGATTTCTTTTTGATGGGTGAGATGATCCACGGCGATTATAACAGGCTCGTAAACGACGAAATGTGTCACTCTGCGACCAACTATGAGTGCTATAAGGGCATGTATTCGGCGTTCAATTCGATGAACCTTTTTGAGATAGTTCATTCGCTCCTTCGGCAGTTCGGCCCCGAACAATGGACGCTTTATAAAGGAAAACACCTTTTGAGCTTCGTTGACAACCACGATGTCACCAGGATAGCTTCCATACTTAACAATCCTGCGCATATCAGCCTTGTTTACGGCATGCTGTTCGGTATGCCGGGCATCCCCACTGTCTATTACGGAAGTGAGTGGGGTATGAAAGGAAACAAATCGGACGGCGATCCGGCGCTTCGACCCGCGATCGAGAGTCCCGAATGGAACGAATTGACCGACACAGTCGCAATGATGATAAGGGCCAGACAAAACTCCAAGGCACTAAATTATGGTGATTTCAGATCGCTCGTACTTACAAACCGTCAGTGTGTTTTCGAACGCAACTGTGACGACAGTCGCGTGATGGTTGCAATAAATGCCGACGAAAATCCGTACACCGCTCATTTTGACGCAAGGGCAGGCCGCGCGCATGACCTTATCACGGGTAAAGAGATCGACTTTGGCGGCGGCCTTGATATCCCCGGCTATACGGTTTACTTCCTGGAGCCGTTTTAACCTCATTGCGAAAAGAGCGCTCTAAGTCGCAAAATGAAGCGTTTATATATTTCAATCACGGCGTATGATATAGGTATCGAAGATCATTCGTAAGGAGATAAAAATGGACGATATTCAAAGGCGAGAGGTAAACGAAGCCATAGATGCGGCCGACAATGCACTCTTTCACTTAAACAACGCAAGATCGTGTCTTAACAGCGCGGGAAATTGGGGATTGCTCGATCTGTTCGGAGGAAACCTTTTGACCGGCCTTGTAAAGCACGGAAAGATGTCAAACGCCGAGCGTGAGATCGAACAGGCAAAGTTTGCACTCGAAAGATTCAGCAAAGAATTGAGAGATGTTCAGGGATACACGAACATTCATATTGATGATTTCTTAACGTTTGCAGATTTCATTTTTGACGGCTTGATTGTCGATGTCTGGGTTCAGTCAAAGATAAGCACCGCAAAGAAACAGTGCGACGATGCCCTCAGACAGGTCACCGATATAAGAAACAAACTGCTTGCCCTGTAACAGAAATTAATACGAAGGAATACCTGCCGATTCGAAAGATGAAGCAGGTATTTTTGTACAAAGAAAAAACTGTTTCTGATTGACAGTCAGTACATATGTTCGTATAATTAGACCAGAGGGCGAACAAATGTACGAAATCAGACAGGATCTTTCATTGGACAAAAAACTTGAGATTTTATCGGACGCGGCCAAGTACGATGTGGCCTGCACTTCGAGCGGTTCCGACAGGAGAGGCCAAAAAGGGATGCTCGGCAATTCCTGTGCGGCAGGCATCTGTCACAGTTTCGCTGCGGACGGAAGATGTATATCACTCCTTAAGATACTCATGACCAACCACTGCGTATTCGATTGCAAATATTGCAAAAACCGCAGGTCCAACGATATTGAGAGGGCAACTTTCACTCCAAGAGAGATATGTACCCTTACAACGGAATTTTACAAAAGAAATTATATAGAAGGTCTTTTCTTAAGTTCCGGCGTCATTAACAGTCCCGATTACACTATGGAGAAGATGTGTGAGACGTTAAGGCTTCTTCGGACCGAGTACAGATTTAACGGTTATATTCATGTTAAAGCCATTCCGGGCGCTTCCTCGGAACTCATCAATTCGGCAGGCCTTCTGGCTGACCGTATAAGCATCAATATGGAGCTTCCTACCGAGGAAAGCCTCTCCGTTCTTGCTCCCAACAAATCAGTCAAGAGCATTGTTACGCCGATGAGCGCCATTACCGAAGGAATAGCGTCGCACAGACTTGCGATCGGAAAAGATGCACGTATGGAACGTGCCGTTATAAACGATCGCCTTTCCGATACGATTTTTTCGGACGGCAGAAGACAAAGCGGCCGGATAGGTGCCGACAACCGTAAGGAAGGTATCAAAGACGGGAAGATTATAGAATCTATCAATTCTGCGATCCTTTCAAACAGCGTAAAGACCGGCGGAGTATTGCTTCCTGCAGATCCAAAAGATACTTCTATTAAGCGTCCATTCGCTCCCGCGGGGCAGAGTACCCAGATGATAATAGGAGCTTCCGGCGAGTCGGATCTTGATATAATGAGCACTGCGCAGACTTTGTACAAGGGACTTGATCTAAAGAGAGTTTTCTATTCCGCCTATATTCCCATTAACGACGATTCGGCACTGCCTTCTTTGGAGACTCCAATACCGCTCTTAAGGGAGCACAGACTTTATCAGGCAGATTTCTTGTTAAGATATTACGGTTTCAAGGTGGGAGAGCTTTTATCCGAAGAAAAGCCCAATTTCGAGGTCGGAGTCGATCCGAAATGCGACTGGGCATTAAGACATCTGGAAGACTTCCCGGTTGAGGTAAACAAAGCATCCTACGATACGCTTATCCGTGTTCCGGGGATAGGACCGACATCGGTTAAGCGCATAATGAGCGCAAGACGCTACGGTCATGTAAATTTCGCGATGCTAAAAAAGATGGGCGTTGTGCTTAAAAGAGCGCAGTTTTTCATTACCTGCGACGGACGCATGATGGGCAATATCCCGATCGAAGAAAAGTTCATTTTAAACCGCCTGACGGATGTCGACAGGAAGACCTCTTACGATATACAAAATCCCGACAATTCGGTGCAGTTAAATCTTTTTAATGATTTCGGACTTACTTCACAGGTGGCTTTATAAAATGAGGTCGATCGGTCCGTGTATTTTGGACGGGCATTTATAAGCGATGATCGGAGCGTTTAATGACTGTTTTTATATGTGAACACAACTGGGAAGCAATGCTTTCCTGCATATACGATGCCTGGAGCAGTAAACTGGGACATCAAAACATACGCCTCACCACGCAAGAACCCGAGCAATACTCGCTTCTTGATGAGTATGTTACGGTAAGCTTTGACAGAGGCAAGGCGGAAAGCGTGATGGATGCGGTGAACCTGAAGATCTCTCCGCAGGTCTATTCCGAGATCGCTTATGCAGCCATGTCTTGTGAAGAAGACGCGCTTGATACGATTTACAGAGTTTTGATACTCGGATTTGCTTACGGTCCGAATGTCCTTAAGATGGTCTCATACAAAGATGTGGCGAGGTTTTTTGAGATAAGGCGGAGTGTAGGCAATGAAGCACATCATTTCATCGAGTTCGTGCGTTTTCACGAGATACGAAAAACTTTGTACGTGGCGCATATAGAGCCTAAGAATCACATAGTCGGTGCCCTGGGTGCGCACTTTAACGACCGCATGCCTTCCGAAAACTGGATGATAATAGACGATGTTCATAAAGAATCGATCGTTCAGCCCAAGGATGAAGATTTCTATTTCAAAAAGCTGAGTGATGATGAGTTTACACGGCTTCTTTTTACCGAAGAGGAAAACGACGGATATACCGATCTTTGGAAAGTCTTTTTTGATTCGATCGCGATAAGCGAACGATTCAATCCAAAACTGCAGCGAAATCTCTTCCCGATATGGAAAAGAAAGCATGCTGTCGAGTTCAAATGATGTAAAAACAGGCAAAAATGACCGCTTGGTAACCGGTCATGTACCGCTTGGTAGTGCAAGTATTGTTGCCTTATATTGTCCTTTATACAATGTGTTCATAACAAGCAAACCCGTACAAAATGAAAGAGAGGAAATGTTATGAACACATTTAATTTGAAAGAAAGTATGGAGCATCTTAATAAGCTCAAAGAAGAAAATGCAACCTCACAGAAGAAAGGTCTTCCCTTTATGATGGCGGCGGTCCTTTTATGGACGATCATTCTCATCATAAGACTTCTCGACATTAACATAGGAGCGATGAACCTCGCCACTTTCTGCTGCTCGGTCCTATTGTTACCGCTTGCGTTTGTGTTTTCAAAGGTTTTAAAAGCTGATATCTTTAAAAAGATGGAAAATCCGATCGCAAAGCTCGGATTTCTGGCTACTTTGAATCAAATGTTGTATATTGTTATTGTGATGTGGGCTTATTCTGATTGCCCGCAGGCAATGCTCATGATATATGCGATGGTATTCGGAGCTCATCTTTTACCGTTCGGCTGGCTGTACGACACCAAATCGTATACAGTGGTTTCGATAGTCGAAACGATCGCAGCAATGGTGATAAACCTTGTGTTCGGCGCAGTGGCGATGGCAGCATTTATGATCGTAATGCAGATCATTTTGAGCATTGTTCTTTTTACCGATGTAAGAAAGGTCAATGAAATAAGTGAGAGTCGAGATCAATACAGACCGGAATGAAGCGGAACTTTTTGTCGAGATACATTGCAACGATGTGACAGATAATGTGTCGAGGCTTAAAAGGCATATTGAAAATTACGGAACAGGCATAAAGGCATCGAAAGACGGCGAGACGGTAATGCTCAAACTCAGTGCGATCCTTTATGCCGAATCCGTCGACAAAAAAACTTTTGTCTATACCGAGAGTAAAGTTTACGAGACTGACAAGAGACTGTACGAGCTTGAAGAAATGCTCGACAAGCGTGATTTTTTCCGCTGTTCGAAGTCCGTTATCGTAAATATAGGTAAGATCGAAAAGCTGAAGCCCGAGATCACAAGAAACATTCTGGCAACGCTATCAAACGGTGAAGTCATCGTGGTCTCGCGTCGTTACGCAACGGAGCTTAAAAAGCTCATCGGAATCAGTTAGGAAGAAAACACATGAGAAGAATAAAGGATTTACTCATATTGTTAAGAGACGGCATCGCACTCACGTTTACATGGCTTATGTTTATCGTAGTCATCGCTTCGTTCATCCTCGGAGTCGACACTATAGCGGTCTCGTACATAGTCAAGATATTTGCACTTTGCGTATGGGGCGTGTTCAGCTTCATCGTATGCTTTAAATTTGAGAAAGTGGCCAAAAGAGGATTTATCTTTTCGCTCACTTTGTTTTACATCCTGTTCATTCCCGTTGAAGTGCTGCTGTTTTATCTTCTCGGAATGTTCAAATCTTCCGGAAGCCTCATCCAGTGGATCATCTTCGGCGCCATCGTAATCGCCGCATACCTTGCCGCTCTGTTCATTGACATTTTTGTATTCAGGAAAAAAGAAAAACTCTACACCGAAAAGATCAGGGAATATATAGAGATTAAGGACAGATAGTATTCTCCTTACTCACCACCTGTGACTCGAATCAAATTAAGCAAGACATCTGTCTTGCTTTTTTCATTGCCCTAAATATCATCAATCTTTTTACTCAGTATTTTTTCCATTCCGGAAAAAGTCATATGATAAAACTCCCTTAATTTTGTCAAATATTCTCTTCCTGCGGGCTCAATCTTATAGTATATCCTTTGACGCTTTCTTCCGACAGTTACCGAATATTCGGTTATCATATTTTCTTTTTCCAATTTGTAAGTTGCAGTATAAATCGTGTTTTGCGAGATGGTGAGCAACCCTTCCGATAGGTCAGTGACAGCCTTAGTAATTTCATAAACGTAGCAATCTTTTTGTTCTAAAAAATTCAACACGATTAAATCGGTCATACCACCGATAAAAGTATTTTTGACAGTCATATTATTTCCACATGGTTTATTGCATATATGCTATTTATGGCAATGAAATCCATTATTTCTTTGACCATATAAATTTAATACTATAATTACTTTGTTAAGTCAATATTACGGAGACAAAAACAAGTTGACAAGAGAATATATGACATATATAATTTAGAAAAATGAATTTTGACGACAAGTCGGATTGAAGAGGAAAATGAAAAAATCGATAGTTATATATGATTTGTTAGTGGGTTCACGATATCTGATACACTTAAACGATTAGGAGTTCATCAATGAAACGTACATTTTTGTTTATCATTTTTGTTTCGATCTTCAGTTTTGTGAGTGGATGTAAAGGGTCGGAGACCGGCGACGGAACGGTTCAAAATAATGAGAATGATGAGATAGTTTTTTCTTTGTGCAACGATGCAGGAGTTATTTCAATGACCGACAGTTATTCTCTTAAAAATTTGGGGGATATGTTGGGCGGTGAATGCAGTTTTTCACAGTTTTCATACGAAGATGATCTGTATGGCGTTTTGGAGTATGCTCACGACGGTGCGCAATACGCCTACAAATATGAAATTTATAAGCTTGATGATCCAAAGCCTGTGTTTTTATATTCGCCCAATGACATAAAGTGGCTTAATGAGTTTACAGCTTATATGGATAAGCTTTTTTGGATCGAATTCACTAATGATTCAGATTGTACGCATTATCGAATCATGATGTTTGATCCTGAATTGTTAATAGCGGAATGTTTGGCGGAATATAGATCAACAGAAGTTTATGAGATGTCCTTGTGCGTTGGAGGCGGAATTATGGCCTGGTTCGTCGATTCAAACGAGAAAACTACGCTCTGCTATTACGATATAGAAAGCAAAGAGATCTGCAATGTGGATGATGAAAAAATAACCCTTTGTTCGCCGTACAGCAGAATGTTCATAACGGATAATATGGTTTCTTTCACTGTTGAAAATGAAAGCGGAGATTTGTGTTGTGAGCGATACAAGTTTAGAACCGGAGAAAAAGAGGTGGACCCCATCGAGGTGGCAGAACAGTCCGAACGGATTGCGGGGTGCATTTCTGATGTTGATTTCTGTATTTGGTATACGGACTCAGGAAAAAAGAAATATTATTGTCGGAATTTGAAGACCCGAAAAATAAGCAATCTTGTTTACTCTGAAAAGGAGAATATTTTCTCGTTTTCGCCTTATTCGGGTCATATATATATGAATGTTAGGGGTGAGACCGACTGCTTATATGATGTACAGGGCGGAAACAAGATATCGCGATATGAATATCCGGATAATATGACGGCCTACTGGTTTAATCAAAACAAAAACGGTTTGTATTTGAAACTTGAAAGCCCCGAGACGATTGGGGTAATAGAATT
>JAILEQ010000123.1 GCA_024687305.1 Lachnospiraceae bacterium
GTAAAACGAATTATGGCTTCCCTGCTCATAAGACAGGCGCGGATATGGCTTTAAATCTTCCGTGGTGAGCTTTTTCTTTTTCGCCAGAGGCGATGACTTGCCGATGAATACATGGGGCTTTGCGGTAAACAGCGGCTCGAAGATAAGATTGTTGTCGCGCAGCGTTTTGAGGATGACTGTCTCGTTAAAGCTGTTAAGATATAGAATACCGACTTCGCTCTTCATGCGTGCAACGTCTTCTATGATCTCATATGTCTGTGTTTCCCTCATGTGGAACTCGTATTTGTCTCCGCCGTATTCCTTGAGCAGTTCGACAAAAGCCTCTACGGCAAAGGAATAATGCTGCGACGAAACGCTGAATTTGTTTTTTCCGGCAGAGGTGCCGGTGTATCTTTCTTCTATAAGATTGGTCTGATCAATGACCTGCCTTGCATAACCGAGGAATTCTTCACCTTCCTTGGTAAGACTTATTCCTTTTTTTCCTCTTTCGAAGATCCTTATCCCGAATTCCTTTTCAAGCTCCTGTATGGATGCTGTCAGGCTGGGCTGGGCGATGAAAAGTTTACCCGCTGCTTCCGTGATATTGCCCGTCTCGGCTACGGTTACGATATATCTGAGTTGTTTTAAAGTCATGGTATTATTCTTGCTTTCTATAGGTTATACTTATAACGTGTAATAGGTATTATTGATAACTATATATCTATTATAGATAAAATCTATGGATAAGTACAGATTATTTGTATTTTACCCGAAAAAGCTGCATCGCTATACTCTTTTCACAAGGTTCGTTCAACAATTCATCGCACACGGAAAGGAAGAAAAAATGAAGACGGCGGTTATCGGATTTCCCAGGATCGGAAAGAACAGAGAACTTAAATTTGCGGCAGAGAAATATTTCAAGGGAGAGTCATCTCAGGATGCACTTTTTGCGGAGGGCAAGGCCCAGAGAGAATACGGTCTCACCGTACAGAAAAATGCAGGCATAGATTTTATATCCTCCAACGATTTCTCTTTCTATGACGGACTGCTCGATACTGCGGTTCTGTTCAATGTTATCCCCATGAGATACAGGGAACTCGGACTTAATCCCACCGATACATATTTTGCAATGGCCAGAGGCTATCAGGGAGAGAAGGGAAACGTTAAGGCACTTGCAATGAAGAAGTGGTTCAACACCAACTATCATTACATCGTTCCCGAGATCGAAGACAATGCATTCGTTTCTCTTAACAATACGAAGATCTTCGATGAGTATGATGAGGCTCTTTCAATAGGAATAAAGACCAAGCCCGTTATCGCAGGTCCTTTCACCTTCCTTAAGCTTGCCAGGTTCACGGGTAAGAAGACTGCAGGTGATTTTGCTGATGATCTCGCAAATGAGTATTCAACGCTTGTTGCGGAATTTGAAAACAAGGGTGCCGAGTGGATCCAGTTCGATGAACCCTATCTTGTTAAAGATCTTACTGCAGAGGATATCGAACTGTTCAAGTCATTGTATGAGAAGATACTCGGAACCAAGAATACCATCAAGGTTCTTGTTCAGACATATTTCGGAGACGTAAGGGATATCTATAACGATCTTGTGGCTCTCGATTTTGATGGTATCGGTCTTGACCTGGTCGAAGGTAAGATGACATACGGACTTATCGAGAGAAACGGCTTCCCCGACAACAAGATTCTCTTTGCCGGACTTGTAAACGGCAAGAATATCTGGATAAACGATTATGCCAAGACTCTTGCCAAGATCAATTCGCTGGAAAGAGCAGGAGTAAAGAATATCGTTATATCAACATCCTGTTCTCTTCTCCATGTTCCCTATACAACGAAGAGTGAGACGAAGATAGATAAGGATACCCTTTATCATTTCGCTTACGCTGAGGAAAAACTCACCGAACTCACCGATCTTGCGGAGCTTACCGGAATAGAGGGCGAATACAATATTCAGTCTGCGGAATGCTACCGTATGAACAGAAGACTTTTCGGCGAGAGAAAGGGAAGTTATGACGAAGCTGTCAGAAACAGGGTTGCTTCGATCAAGGATTCCGATTATACAAGACTTCCCGCATTTGAAGAAAGAGAGAAGATCCAGAAAAAGCTTCTCGGACTTCCCGTATTCCCCACAACGACCATCGGATCGTTCCCTCAGACCGCAGATGTAAAGGAGTACAGAAAAGACTTCAGAAAAGGCAATATTTCCGAGGATGAATACAAGAACTTTGTAAAGAGCAAGATCGCCGACTGCATCAAGCTTCAGGAAGAGATTGGACTTGATGTTCTTGTTCACGGTGAGTACGAAAGAAACGATATGGTCGAGTATTTCGGTGAAAATCTCGAGGGATATGTATTTACCGAAAAGGCATGGGTTCAGTCGTACGGAACAAGATGCGTTAAGCCTCCCATCATCTGGGGAGATGTATCACGCAAGAATCCCATCACCGTAGAGTGGTCCGTGTTTGCAAAGAGCTGCACCGACAAACCTGTAAAAGGAATGCTCACCGGCCCTGTTACGATCCTCAACTGGTCATTCCCCAGA
>JAILEQ010000019.1 GCA_024687305.1 Lachnospiraceae bacterium
TGTTGGTTTAAATAAAAAAAGTGGCTTAATCAGCCACTTTCTTTAATGCATCCATATAACCTTTGATCTGGTAACGGTATTTTTCACGTAACAAATTGTAGTTAGCGATCAGCTTTCCGAGTTCCGAATTCTTTTCTATAACATACCAGGAAGATTTTTTGCCGCGTCTTCCGGTATTCTCGATTCCCGACAAAAGCCATTCGGGAGTAACACTGAGTACGTTACATATGATCATTATCTTGTCTGCGGAAGGATTGATCTTCTTTTTCTTCCATTCGCTGATGGTGCTCTGAGCTATTCCGGTTGCTTCGGAAAACTCTTTCTGAGACATTTTTTTCTGTTCAAGTTTTTCAAATATTCTGTCGCTTATCGTCATAAATCGTCTTCTCTTTCTTTCGTTAAAATCCTGGACACCGGTGCATCTTTATTCTATCACAAAAACTCACTGTCCCGTCAGCGGTTTCGTGAAATTATCATATATGGAAGGGGGCAACGAATAATTACAACGAAATGAATTTGTTTTCTTCGTGCCATGATAATTCTTTTATCGGACGATCGTCTGCGCAAACAGGCCGCCGAACAGACTCAATATATTGGCAAGTATACCGTAAGCTACGATCCGGCCGTGTTTTCCGTTTTCCTGCTTCATAAATATCGCATAAAGAACAGTTTCCACGATCAGGATCAGCAATTCATTTCCCAGAAAGATTACCAGATTGCCCCATCCTCCCGGGCCGTACGCTTTATAATTGCCCCATAACGTAGCATGAAGATAAAACTGCGTCAGCACGTTGGCGATAAGAAAAACGGGAATGTTACGCAACTGACCTAAGCCAAATGCAAAAAGAAGCAATCCCTCCATGATCAAAGTACCGACACAAAATGATACCGAACGACGAAAATAGCTTTTGTCATCCTGCTCGTATTTCTCGAGGTCTTCAGCCAAAACTCCCGTTTTAAAATCATAATAACAGGCCGCTTCATATCTTGTCGTCTCAATCTCGTTACTTACATATTCGGCTCCGTCTTCCCCTGTGACCAGTATTATCTTAAAATGGCTCGGTGCATAATAGGTATATTTAAACTCGCTCCTTGTGTTACCGTATTCATTGGGAAAACCTATAAAAGGAGTCCGACCGGGAGCAAAAGCAATGCTCCATCCGTCTTCTTCATACGCCATCATCTTATCGAACATGGCCCGATTCATATCTTCCACGTTACTGTAGGTCTGGTCATCATCTCTGTAGCCATTGCTGTTTTTCTCAAGCAAACCTACAGCATACCTGCCTTCGGGTGCATTCTTTATCTTAAGAGTCACGCTGGGCTTCGGTCCCATATCCGCATAAAGCGGCAGGGAAAGGCAAAGTGCGATATTAAAAGCCAACACACACGCGGCGGCAAATCTGAGCCACAATCTTTTTCTTTTCTCACTCATATCATATCTCCTCAAAAAACATATCTGAATAATCGTTCGCTTTTTGAATATATTATTCATACTTTATCTTATCTTTCACACTTATGTCCGTGCCTATCTGGACCTCGATGAGTTTAAGGAGTGTGTCTGCGATGACGGTGTGCTTGCAGCCGCAGGGAAGGTTGATGACGTCGCCGGGCTTGACGGGACGCTTGACGTCATCGACGATGGCGTATCCGGTGCCTTCGAGGACGGTCCAGACTTCATCACGACGCTCGTGTGAGTGGTAGTTCATCTTGTGACCGGGCATGAGCGTTACCTTTACGGTAAGGCTCTCATCTTCGATATCCATTACTTTGTAGCTGCCCCAGGACTTCTCGGCGTACATGACAGGTGAAGTCATTTTGTCGACGTAAGGCTTCATGTAGCTTGACTGATGCTTGTCGGAAACGAGTATACCGTCGGAACTTGCCGCAATCACTACGTTTTTAAGACCCATGCCGAGAATCGGTATGTCAAGTTCGTTGATCACATGGGTGTTCTCGCAATCGTCGCTTAAGACTGCATTACCCATTATCTTTTCATCCATGGACTCGGTAAGTGTATTCCACGTTCCGAGATCCTTCCACTCGCCGCAGTAGCGAACGAGGCTGATGCTGTTTTCTTTCTCCACCACTGCATAATCGAAGCTTATCTTTGTAACTTCGGGGTATTTGTCGCGAAGATCGTTAAAATCTGTAAAATCTATGAGTTCGTGCGCTTTGGAGAGCACATAGTCGAGTTTGAAACCGAAAACACCACCGTTCCAGAAAGCACCGTCTGCAAGATACTTCTTGGCGGTCTCAAGATCGGGCTTCTCGGTGAAACCTTTAACGGTCATGTCGGTGTTTGTGAGTATGTATCCGTACTTTTCGCTGGGGTAAGTGGGTTCGATGCCCATGAGGCAGATGTTCGCGCCGCCCTTTGCAACCTCGTCACCGATCTTTTTAAGCGTGACAAAGTACTCGTCTTCCACAAAAGGATCGACGGGGCAGACAACAACCGGCTCGTTTCCGTCAACCTTAAGCACATCTTTCAAGTAGCTTGCTGCAAGAGCGATCGCAGGAAATGTATCGCGTCTTGCGGGTTCGACACAGATGTCAACATCGTCGCCGAGCTGATTTAAAAGCGATGAAACCTGGGATTTGCCTGTGGCGACCGTTACTTTCGCGCCGGGAACGTTTTTCACGATCCCGCGATAAACACGCTCGACCATGGACTCGTACCTGTCACCCGCTTCTTTATTCTTGAAAAATCTTATGAACTGTTTCGACCTGACATCGTTTGAAAGCGGCCAGAGTCGTTTTCCGGAACCTCCGGACAAAAGAATGATATTCATATGTTCTCCGATTCAGATATTAAGTCCCTTTGCTTCGTCGGCGCCGATGGAAATGTTCATGCACTGGATGGCTGCACCGGATGCGCCTTTTCCGAGGTTGTCAAACGAGCTTGCCACAACAATACGGTCGTCGTTACCTGTAACGAAAATGTTGAAATCGTCGCGACCGGACATTTCGCTTGAGAAGAAAGTGTTGCCGCAGTCGGCCTCAACTCCCAAGGGAAGTACATGGATGAACTTTTCGCCCTCGTAGTGCTTTGCGAAGCAATCTCTTACTTCGGCGGGAGTCACTTTCTTTGCAAGATGGCTTACCTGAAGCGGCACCTGCACGATCATTCCGCTGTAATAATCTGCCGTGAAGGGCGAGAACAAAGGCTCGGCGTCAATGCCGGTGATCGCCTTCATCTCCTTTAAGTGCTTGTGATTCTGCGTCCAGCCGTACATTCTGGCTGAGGAAAATTTCTTATCGCGCGCTTCGTCTTCATATTGTGCTATGAGCTTTTTTCCACCGCCTGAGTAGCCCGAAGCCGCAAAGCATGCGATCGGATAGTCCTTGGGAAGAATTCCCGCCTGTACGAGCGGATAAACCAGGCTTATAAACCCTGTTGCATAGCAGCCGGGGACCGCGATCCTCTTGCTTGTCTTTATCTTGTCCCTGTGAGCCTTCGATAACTCCGGGAATCCGTACGCCCAATCGGGGTTTGTCCTGTGGGCTGTCGATGTGTCGATGATCACGGTATCTGCATTATTGCACAAAGAAACCGCCTCTCTCGCCGCATCATCCGGAAGACACAAAAATGTTATGTCCGATGCGTTAATGTATTTGGATATCTCTGTCGGATCTTTTCTGAGCTCCGAAGGGATCTTTAATAGTTCGATGTCATCACGCTTTTCAAAACGCTCAAAAATACGAAGTCCTGTCGTTCCTTCGCTTCCGTCAATAAATACTTTCGTCATTGTTTTATCCGTTCCTGTATCTTTAAGTCTGATGTACTTTTTTCGTCAGCTACTTCAGTTTATCACATTACT
>JAILEQ010000086.1 GCA_024687305.1 Lachnospiraceae bacterium
AAACTTAAATATGTTGCTTATTTTTTAATAAAGATATGGTAGAAAATACGAAAGTATCCGAAAAACTATTAAAAGATAATTAACATAAAAAACCTAAAGTAACAACTCGGGTTTCCGATATAAATAATGAGGTACGGAACAGAAGGCAGGACAATCACCGATGAAAAGACTGCTCTTGCTTCAGGAAAGACAGAGAAAAGATTTAATATCAAGAATTATCTCTGGATACTCTTTCTTATCGCAACAACAGTAGCAGCAAGTCTCATTTACGCATACTACACAAAGAAAGAAGAAGAAGAAGAGGAAGCATCCGAGAACAGATAATAAAGCATCTTAATCCTCCCCCTCATATAAAAAGAAAGGAAGAACAAATCGTTCTTCCTTTCTTTTTGCATAAATTACTTATTATCAAGTGAGAATTTGGAAATGAACTTCCATGCATTTTCACAGGTATGCTGTCTGCATTCGTGAATCTGTCCGCTTATGCTTGCAAGAGCTGTTCTGACTACACCGTCTTCACTCTTAAAGTAGTTGACGGTAAGAGTACTTCCTCTCGATTCATCGGGAATCTTCTCCACTTCATCACCGAATATTCCGTAGATCGGATTTTCCCAGGACTCTTTGTCTTCGTATTTAACGTCGAACTTCTTTACGAGTTTGTTTACGGATGCAAGATATTGAATTCGCTCAAGTCCGCTTTCTCCCTGTTTGGGTAACTCGACAAGATGTGACTCCTCGCCGCCCGAGTAAAACATAGGAACACTGACGGTCTTGTTGATCTTCGGATCGTCGATCGAAAGACCGAAAGGATTGTTCTTTACGGGGAATAAAGCACTTGCGGGCATGAGGCCTGCAAACACTTCGGGGTATTCATGGAACATATCCCATGTTTTACCGCTCCCCATTGAAAATCCGGTCGCATAGATCCTTTTTTCGTCGACGTTATATTTCTTTTTGATATCTTCGATCACCTGAATGGCTTCCGAAGCGGGAACATCCTGATGATTTTCGATCGAAACGAAGAGGAAACCGTATTTATGGCAAACCTCCCACCATCCGGCAACGAAAGTAAGATACATAGATGAATCTCCGCCGCCGTGGAAACCTACTACCAAAGGAGCAGGACCGTTCTTGAACGTATCATTGTTGTAGTAAGCAAAGTATCCGACTTTGTGTGTGGGATCTTTGTATCGGAAATTCTTTTCGGAAGTGTTAACAACACACATTCCGGGCTCTTCGGTCATATCAAGTGCTTCAAAATCGGGTTCTATCTCAATTTTGCCGCACCACATCTTAAACTTGCGTACGAAAGTCTTAAAGTCTTTTTCGTATTCTGCCTTATCTTTGATAAGAAGATTTTCGCATCCGTCAAAAGCTTTGTTTATTTCATCTTTGTTGGCAACGCTTAAAACTGCGATGTCTTTTCTTTGGACATCAGGGACAACACTTAAGTTTTCCATTGAGATCATGGCGGGAGTGATCTCGCCCGGACCCCAGAGATATTCGCCGTCGATCTTGTTTAAAAGATTTTTAGCGCAGTAGTCTGCAGATTTACCGTAGCTGTATATATCGGCTCTGAATATCGCTCCTCTTATGAAATATCCTTTGAACTCTTGTTTAAAGAAATCTGTGATCTTTGCGATACCGTCTTCGTAATCGGTATTCATTTTGATCTCAGAGATGAGATCTTTGTAAAGATCAACGTCTGCATTGTTCCAGCCGCCTTCGCATGTGGGATAAACAAACAGAACACTTGAGTCAACCGCTGAGGCGATCTTTGCGAATCCTTTTTCTTCGGCAAATGCAACCGCTTCGTCCATTGTCATCTCTTTTTCTTCAAAGATGAGAAGAAGAGGAGCACGGAATCCGTAGTTGTGAACCCGGCCGTCGATATTTGTTGCGGGAACATATACTTTTACACGGAATCTGTCATATGCTTGCTGCCAGCATTTTCCGCCGTTTGAAAGTGCCTTTACCAAAGGCTTTTCCATTACTGCCATAAAATAACCCTCCTTTTTCTAGACAGTAACAAAAAAAGGAGGGAAAAACTTCTTACTATTTGCGATTGCTTTTATCAAAAACGCATTTTTTGAAAAATTTACATGAAAGGCCACTTGGAAAGCAGGAATCCGGGAATGACTACTATCACAAAGAAAGCCCAGCTGATGAGCGTAAATACCTTTATAAAATCCTTTCCTTTACCGGGATATTCTCTTACGTAGATCCGGTAATTTATGACAGATGCGAGTGAACCTATCAAAGAACAAAGTCCGGCGGTATCGGCACCGTAGATAAGTCCCGCAAAGTTTTCGGTGAAGGGATACAAAACGATGGACGCGGGGACGTTGGAGATGATCTGGCTTAGACCGATCGCCCACCAATACTCGTTTCCGGCAACCGCTTTTTTAAGAAGCGTACTTACTACAGGGTTCGAAGAAACCGATGACGAGAATATGAAGAAACACAAAAAGGTTACCAGCAAAACGTAATCGACCGATTTAAACAGTTTCCTGTTTACGGCAAAAACGCCTGCGATCACCAGTAAGACTGCGATCGGCCAGAACTTTGTCCTTGTTACGATCGTGGTAAGGATTAAAACAAACAAGATCGCGTACATTGTTCTTTTTGCCTTATCTTCGTCTCTCCATTCCTTAATGAGATTGCCCGAGAAAGAGGCAGTTTTCTTTTTGAGTTCCTTCCTATACATAATAAGTACAAAAACGATAAGAAGAATTCCGGAACCGACGCAAAGAGGTGACATGTGAAGCATGAATCTTAACGCGTTCACTCCCGATTGCTGATACAAAAACAGATTTTGTGGACTTCCGAACGGCATTAACAGCGATCCTCTGATGGCGGCAATGTTTTCCATTGAGATAACGGGAAGTATGCATTCTTCTCTTTTAAGCTCTCTGAAGACAAGGATAGTGAGAGGAACAAAGATGATAAGAGACACGTCGTTTGTTACAAACATCGAAGTGAAGAACACTCCGAAAATGAAGAACAAAGAAAGTGTCGCCATCGTCTTGAAGTTTGAACTTAACTTGATAAGGGGATTAAAAAGACTTTCCTGTTTAAAACCTTCCAAAATCGTCAGCATCATGAACAGAGTGCCGAGAGTATGCCAGTCTATGTTTTTAAGTAATCCCTTGTCGGGGGGAGTTATTATCAAAGAGACCAAAGCCGCTATCAATGAAACGAGGAGCATCGGTTCTTTTTTTATTGTTTCAGTTAATTTTTTCATAAAGACTATCATATCGAAAAAAAAGCAAATGTCAACAATCACATTATTTGAACAGTATTTCGCAATATGTCGTTTGTTTAATACGGTTAATTACTATATGGTAAAGTTATCAAATCGGTAGTTTTCGGGTGGATTTGAGTATGAAAAGAATAAAGATGTTTGTTCTTTGTTCATTATTGTCGCTTTTGTACGGTTGCACTAATAAAACGACGGTAGAACAAACAATGGATCTTGGTATTGAAGAAAGAACGATCGATAATAATGTATCGGAGGAAAAAGAAATGGATTACGCGAGTTTGTTTAAGAATATTGAAGTTACAAAAAGCTACAAGGGAGTTATGAACTGCAATCCCATTATTGAGCAGCATTACGGCGCGGATCCGTTTGCCATGGTTTATGACGACACGGTCTATATCTATATGACGGCGGATGCTTATGAATATGACGAGAAGGGTGAGATCAAGGAAAACTCCTATTCCAAGATAAAGAGCATATATGTAGTTTCAACCAAAGACATGATCAACTTTACCGATCACGGTGAGATCATGATCGCAGGTCCCGACGGTGCAGCAAAGTGGGCACACAACTCTTGGGCACCCGCAGCCGCATGGAAAATGATCGACGGAAAACCGAAGTTCTTCCTTTATTTTGCGGATAACGGCGGCGGGATCGGTGTTGTCTGCGCAGATTCTCCCGTAGGTCCTTTCAGAGATGAGCTCGGACACGGACTCATAAGAAGAGACATGGAAAATTGCGGAAACGTTGAGTGGCTTTTCGACCCGGCGGTTTTGGTAGATGATGACGGAAGAGCTTACATATATTTCGGCGGCGGTGTTCCTCAGGGAAAAGCGGCTCACCCCATGACAGCAAGATGCGCGGAACTTGGCGAAGATATGATGAGTCTTAAAGATGTTCCCGAAACGATCGATGCTCCTTATCTTTTCGAAGATTCGGGCATACATAAATACGGTGATACTTATTACTACACCTACTGCAGTAACTTTAATGTCGATCAGGCAGGAACCGATGAATACGGATTCGAGAACGGCGAGATATGTGTTATGACAAGCAAAGATCCGCTCGGTCCATTCACGTACAAAGAAAGAATATTGAAAAACCCCGGTTTCTATTACGGACTTGGCGGAAACAATCACCACGCAATATTCAAGTTTAAAGACAAGTGGTACATCACATATCATACAAGAATGCTTGAAAAGGCGATCGGAGTTCTTCACGGATACCGCTCGACTTCCATCGAAGAGTTTGAGATGGGCGAAGACGGAACTATCGGAAACATATTGATGAAAGACAATGCCAGAGCGCAGGTAGGAGCGTTAAATCCGTATGAGACTATAAACGCAGCAACATTTTCATCGATGGGTGGAGTGGATACCGCACCCGCAGATGAAGTAAGCAAAGCTTGCGGCAGCGGCACTATGCTTCTTACCTCAATAAACACGGGCGACTTTGTGGAACTTGCAGGAGTCGATTTTGGCGACAAGGGGGCCACGAAAGTAACAGCAAAGGTTAATACCAACGGTTCGGAAGGCGCCATTAGAGTAACGGTCGGATATATCAACAAAGAAGTTGTGGGATACATTCCCGTTAAAGGCGACGGATGCGTTACCATCGAAGCCAACCTCGACACCACGATAACCGGATTACAGAACGTTTTCTTTACGTTTTCCGGAGAAGGATACGAAGTGCTTGAGTGGTCATTTAAATAATCTATTTGGAGGGAGAAAATGTTAATCGGAATACCTAAGATCTTATCGCCCGAGCTTTTGAAAGTTCTGTGCGAAATGGGACATGCAGACAGACTTGTTATAGCGGACGGTAATTTCCCCGCAGAATCGGTCGGCAAGAATGCAATCGTAGTAAGGCTTGACGGACACGGAGTGCCGGAAGTGCTGGACGCGATACTTAAGCTTTTCCCGCTCGACAGTTACGTTGATCATCCGGTAAATCTGATGCAGGTAATGCCGGGAGATCCGGTTGAAACACCCATCTGGGATACATACAAAAAGATCCTTAACGATCACGGTTACAAAAACGAATGTGTCGGCGAGATCGAAAGATTTGCTTTCTATGAAGAAGCAAAGAAAGCCTATGCGATCATCACGACCGGCGAATCGGCACTGTATGCAAACATAATGCTTCAAAAAGGCGTTGTTAAGGAATAGCAAAAGGGAGCGATCATCGCTCCCCTTTTTTCACGTCCTTCAACCCGGTCTCTTTGAATAAACGATGACTGTATCATCCGCGTTAATCACTGTCGAACCGGTAGGAATGACAGATTTACCGTTTCTGTAGATCATTACTATTATATCCAGTCTTGAAATATCAAGATTGGATATTTTCTTGCCTATCCAGGGGTGTTCGCCTTTGATAAGAAGCTCCTTTATTTCAATGTCTTTACTGTTCTTATAGCGTTTTGAACCAAGGATAAGGACATCTTTTTCGTGATATTCCACATCTTTCTCGGGAACAATGACTTCATTTCCTCGAATGATCGCCGCAAGCAAAAGATCGGGAGGAAGAACCACATCGGAAATTTTCTTACCTATATAAGAGTGGCCGTGTTTTAAGGTGCTCGTTACATATCTAAGTTCGTTTTCTTCTCCCAGACTTTCAAGGCGCTTAAGTTTTGTATATTGTTCCACGAAGCCGGCGGAAATAATACCTGTAGGTATGGCCACCATTCCGACGCCCAAAAACGATATCACTATGGCCATTATCCTGCCACCGATCGTTACCGGATAGATATCACCGTATCCTACGGTAAGCAGTGTCGACGTTGCCCACCATATTCCGGAAAACGCATTGGAAAACTGATCGGGCTGGGCTTCGTGTTCCAAGCTGTACATAAATAACGATGAAGCGACCATCATTATCAGTATTAAGGACATGGAAGAGAGAAGCTGATTTTTCTTGTCTTTTAGTACGTCGGTTATTACGTTGAACGCGTCGTAAGTGGAGTTGATCTTAAAGAGTCTGAAGATCCTTATCACACGTAACATCCTGAATGCAACGATTCCCGAAGGGAAAAAGAAGGGGAGGTAAAATGGCAGGATCGTCAAAAGATCTATAATGCCGTAAAAAGAAAAAGCAAACTTAAATGCGGATGTTACTCTTTTATCGGCGGGATAAAGAAAATCTGCGGTCCAAAGTCGTAAAACATATTCGATCGTAAATATGATGATCGTTACCCATTCGATCACACCGATGATCCCTTCGTAGGAGGCGGATTCATCAAATGTCGAAAAGAGTGTCGCGAACAGATTTAAAAAGATCATGATCACTATAAAGATATCAAATGAAGTGCTCAAAAAATCTGTACGTTTTCCTATCTGTATGATATTAAAAATTCTTTCACGTATTGTTTTCATATCGAAATTCCTTTATTGGATTATTCTATAATTTTAACATATCTTAAGAATGTAAGCATCTTTCTTCATTTATAATAAATTGAAGCGTACATAAAAATATAGTATCATGTTTTGTGAAATAAAAAGGAGAGTTTCCATGATAAATAAAAGGATCAAAGTCATTTCGATCATTATACTTTCGTCTTTGGCTCTTTGTGCCTGCACAAATAAGGAGCCTGTAAATTCCGTTGCGTCCACAGACTCTTCGGTTGTTGAAAGCGTAAGCCGGGTCAGCGAATCGGTTGAAAGTACTGAATCTGTCAAGGAAACAAACGAGGTTTCCGATCCGGATCTTTTATTGCTTGAAGGACTCGAATATGCTTCTATCAAAGGTAAATACAGACTGTACAATATCAACTTCGATAAAATGTACAGCGACATTATCGATTTCGAAAATGATTCCATAGAGCGATTTCCTGCTTTTGTGATCACCGAAGTAAAGGATGACGGAAGTGAAGTTGTCGTTAAAAAGACTATACAAGAAGCCTATGATAAAGAAACATTTTTAAGTGCAGCCGATTTTCTGGTTGACTTATACGATATGGACAAGATCTACGATAACTATCTTTCATTAAGGAAGGGATATGTGGAAAGAGGTTACGAGGAGATCAACATTAACGATGCCATATATCAGCTGACCGGACAGGATTACTTATATATTGAATCGACACTCGAAAGTGCTTTGTTTCAGTTTATGACTTTGCCGGGAGCTACCACAAAAGGAGCTGATTTTATAATGCCGACACCTTATTTTCCTACTATGGAAGTGGCTGTTACGGATATCGGAAAAGACCATTATCCAGAAGGATTGGTAAAAGCATATGAAAACGCTGAAATAATCGTTAACAAAGATAATTGGATCGACGCCGATTTACTCGGAGGTGTCAGATTTCTCAATCCCGAAACGGGTCTAATCTTTGATTCTCATGATGAATTTCAGATGAGATATTACAAATTGGACAAAAACGAGATATCTTTATCCGAAAGCGTAGTATATGACGGCTATCATGAAATTCCCAATTCGGAAGAAGTATTATATGTTCTTAAAAATGCTGACGGAACGGAAAGCTATCTTACGCCCGAGGAAGCACACACTCCCAAATATGAGGTTTCTTCCATAGATGACCTTAACTATAACTGGGTTTCATATACACCTCTCAATGTAGTTAAACTTTGCGAACATTTAGATTGACGATCGGATAAAAGAATGAATACTTCAAACTACCCCAATCCTTTTGAAAGAGTCACAGACTATTCAAAAGAATCGCTTGAAAAATTAACGAGCAAACTTTCAGGCGATTATCAAAGTAAATTATACGGATATTACAGATACGGTGAGAATGTTCGCTACAAGACAGAAGAAGGCGGCGCAATAACCGAATCGTTTTTTGGTATAGAAAATGCCGTCGGTGCGAAAAAACTGACGGTTTATGTCGAGCGTAACGGTAAAGAGATCAATTTCTCGGTTCCCGTTTATCTTCCCGAAGTTTCAAGTCACCCGGGCGGTTTTCCCGTTATAATAAGCATGCATCCCATAGCCGTAAAAGACTATGTGCTTTCAATGGGATATGCGCTTATTATCATGAACCCCACTCACATAGCCGAAGACAATTCCTTGCGAAAGGGCCTTTTCTACGAGCTTTATCCATACAATATTAAAGAAGAAAGCGAACAGACCGGCGAACTTATGGCATGGGGCTGGAATGCTTCAAAGATATTGGATGCCCTGTATCTCGGAGCGGCAAATGAATTTGGTATCAATCCCGACAATTCTATCATTACGGGCGTATCAAGATGGGGAAAAGCCGCAGCGGTTGCGGGTGCTTTTGACAAACGATTTAAGATGACCGTTCCCGTTTGTTCGGGAGCAGGCGGACTTGCTCTTTTCAGATATAAATCGGAAGGATTCACTTATGATTTTTCGAAAGTCGGAGGACCGTCCGATTATAAGTATACGGCAAACGAGCCGTTAAGCTGTCTTCAGTCTACCGACGAACGCGGATGGTTTAACGATGCATTCCTGGAATTTTTGGAGGAGGATTCTCTTCCTGTAGATCAGTACGATCTCCCTTTACTCGCAATGGATGAAGACAGATATTATTTCATAGTCGCTTCTTATATGGGTGAAGACTGGGTAAATGCTCCCTCAATGTGGCTTTGCTATAAGATCGCCAAAAGAATGTACGAAAAATTCGGGCTTGGCGATCATATCGTTTGTAACATGCACAAAGAAGGCCATGCGGTAATAGAAGAAGATATTAAGAAGATCATTCCATATTTTGAAAAGATGATCTATAAAAGAGATACTCTTGCGGATCTGAATGAACTTGAATCTTCCGAATTTGAAGCTCCCAAGAATTTTGAGCCTTTGTTTGACAAAATAATAGAAAAGATCGGAATCCAATAAAATGAGGATACTCATAGTCAGCGATACCCACGGTTACAATGAAGATTTTTACGAAGTGCTCAAAAAAACAGGTGAACCCGATCTACTTATCCATGCAGGCGATCTGCAGGGATTGGAAAAGGAACTTCCCCGTTTAGTGAAGTGCGATATTCAAATGGTTTCGGGAAACAACGATTTTTCTTTGTCCCTTAAACAGGAACAGGTTTTTGATGTGGAAGGATACCGTTTTTTATTGACACACGGTCATCGTGAAGGTGTATATTACGGAACCGACAGACTTCTTTATAAGGCAATGCAGTACGAAGCAAACATTGTCGTGTTCGGTCACACTCACGAACCTATCGTCAAATTTGACGATCATAGCGGCATCTGGCTGATCAACCCCGGAAGCTTGACTTTTCCCAGACAGGCAAACAGAAAACCCAGCTTTATTCTTGCAGATATCGACAGGCAGGGAGAGATTCATTTTACGATCAATTATCTTTAAGAGATAGTTCTGGCCAAAGAAACTATCACGGTCATAGTAACGATTGAGAAAAGAGACGAAACAGCGACCAGTTTGGAAGCAATGCTTTCGTCTTTTTTATATTTTATGGAAAACATGGTCGTTATCGCGGCAACCGGAGCAGATGCGGAAACGATCGTTGCGGTGAGGAGTGTTCCGCGATATCCCATGAGATAAAGTATTCCCAGTAACAGCATAGGTACTATTACAAGACGTGTAGCGATAGTGAGCGCTTCACTTTTTATATTAATGATATCTTTAAGTTTAAGCCCCGCGATCGTATAACCGATTATCAGCATGGGGACGGGCGTATTGAGCGCAGCCATAAATGATATCGGTGAAGCGATGAGAGTAGGGAGTCTTAATGATGTAAAGAAAAAGATAAGTCCGATTATCGAAGATAAAACTCCGGGATTGAGTATGATCTTTTTACCGTCAAAAGAAGCATCGCCGCCAGCCATTGAATATTGACCGAGCGACCATACGGTGATATTGAATACGGCAAGATAACCCGCTCCGTAGAAAACACCTTCGCTTCCAAGCAATGCTTCCAAAAGCGGGAGCGCCATAAATCCGCAGTTCGAAAAGCAAACAGCAAATCTGTGAACACTTCTTACTGCTTTATCTTTGTCGTGTATCAGTATAAATCCCACCAGATAGCAAAGCGCATGAGAAATGATGCTTCCGAGTATGGACAGCAGCAGATTTTTAAGCATCGAAGGATCGTAATCTCTTTGAAAAGCATTGATGATAACACACGGAGTCACAAAGTAAAGCATAATATCATTTATGCATTTAACCCCGTCTCTGGTGATAAGCTTTATCTTTCCTCCGAAAAATCCCAAAGCGATCAATAT
>JAILEQ010000115.1 GCA_024687305.1 Lachnospiraceae bacterium
GGTAACGACGAAGCACCGGCTGAAGAAAATGTTCCCGCTGCACCGGCAGTAGTAAGCACCGGCAGAGTTACACCCGCAGGTACACCTGTTGTTACAACATCGGACGAACTTGATATTCCCGATGAGGCAAGCGCTACGGCAGCAGAGCCCACTACAGCAAACACAGAAGCAGATATTCCCGATGAAGCAAGTGCTACGGCAGCTAAGCCTACCTTTACAGTAACAGACGAGGCAACAGCTACAGCAGCAGCACCCTCAGAGGAAGCAAGCAATTTGCTTTGGTTATTGATCCTTGCAGGTCTTGCAGTTATCGCAACGGCAGGAGAGACCGCCAGAAGAGTGATCAAAAACAAGAAGAATATCAGCAAATAATGTTAATTGCATCATAAAAAGAGAAAGCAGGTAAGCGAAAGCTTGCCTGTTTTTTCTTTGCCCGAATAAGGTGCCTCTTGGTTGAAGAAAACCGTTCAAAATACTATAATGATATAACCACCACTCATTATAGGAGGAGCCATGAGACGTTTTCTTAGGACAGTCAGTTTTATAACGGTACTTGGCATATGTTTGGCGGGGTGTAAGTTCCAAGGGGGGCAGGAAAATGTTACCGTGGAATCGACGGACAGTACTTCGTCCGGTGATCTCGCGCCGGTCAGTGTTGTCACCGACAAGCCCGATGAAGAGCCTGTTGTGGCAGACACCGGGTTTTCCATAGATTATAAAGACAAAGCCTCGGTCATGAGTTTTCTTGAAGGCGAGTGGTCGTTTGTGGGCCCTTATTCGGGCAAAGAATACGCAAAGCTTAAGATCTCAAAGGACGGCACGCTTTCTTTTTCCCGTAATGACGATATATATGAAGCTTCCGGTACGCTTGAGCTGACAGCCGACAAGCCCGGCGACACGGAAGGCAGATTTCTTGAATACAACATGAATTTTAGCGGTCTTTCGAGCCTTCCTTTCGGTGATTACTACACGATCATGAACGAGGACTCCGACGGATTTCACGGGGATTACTACGTGGGAAGAGGAGCGGGCAAGGACTATCTTTATCTAAGACTCCTCGGCAACGGCGTTCCTTATGTTACGGATGCGATGTTTGCGGAGTTCCCGGATGAGAACACTTACGGCGAGGTTGAGTGGTATCTGACAAGGGACAACACGCTCACCAAAGAGCATGAAAAGCCCGGCGCCGGAACTTACGATGTTTTCGTATGGGCTTACGAAGGAAGCACGCTTACTTGCGAAAACATGGTGGCACATAAATACGAGACCTACGAGGATTACACCGAACGCCACATAAATGCCAAATTCTACGACTCAGAGCCCGACATGGGAGTTTATGAGTTAAAGATGGACAAAGAAAAAGTCCGCATCCCCGATCTTGATGACAGGATGTTTAAGAAAGAACGTCCCGCTGCGATGTATACGATAAATGTCGATAAGGACGGAAATGTGAAGTCGATCGAAAGCATTCTTACCGTCATCTACGGCGCTTACTATGACGGGGATATTAAGCCGGAGATATCGATCGACGGGATGGAGTTTAAATATAACAGTCTTACGTACGAACTTTTTGATTACGCGGAGGCGCCCATAAATGCCGTTATGGGTTATACCGTGGTGGGCGACAGGGTAGTTATCGATTGCCATGTAAATCCCAATGTATCGGATTACATTATCTACAACACGGTTTCGTCCGAGATCGAAAAGAACCTGATCGGATCGAACCTCATTTGGCGCGGAGACGATATCACTTCCGCGGTTTACGCATACTATAACGATATTTACGATTATTCGGGAAGGCGGCTTGCGCAGCTTAAATGCGATGTGCTTACGATGGAATTTGCGGGTGAGTATGACGAGTACGATACCGTTAAGATCACAGGCATAACGCCAAACGGTGAGAATGTCGAAGGAGAGGTTGAGATACAGCCCTATATCGACAAGAACATGTACGCGTATTTTGATTACCGAAGAAAGCAGGACCGCGTAACATGGCAGCGTTTTAAGGATATGACGCCTAAGAACTCGCTTGTATATGTACTTGAAAATCCTCCTTCAAAAGACGCTTTCGGTATGTGGTATGCCCCCATGCCGATAGATGAGAGCATTACCGCGACCGATACATATGCCGTGGTCGCTCTTTACGACAATACCGACATAAAGGTATACGCAATAGATTACGAGCTTCAGCCCGACAACACTTATAAGATAATAAGAGGAGACCTTATAACCGAGAAGATCATCGACAGAGGCGACCAGGTATCGTATCTGTTTGACCTGCCTGAGTCTTTTCCCGCAAAGTACTGTATCGACGTAAGCTCCGGCAAAAAGAGTGCCACGATAGAGGTTTATGACATAAAGGGAATGTATGACAATTATGATGCGTTCATCCCCGCTGAGCAGTGACAGTTTTATTTCTGTTAATTGTCCTATGCTAACATATTCTGCGGATATTGAGTCGAAATATGACCTAGGGTCTGTTTCGAAATAAATAAAAGGAAGGTATAAAAATGAAGGGTACAAAGAAAAGAAAGTCTTTAAAATCGATCTTGTCCGTTGAGATCATCCTGTTTGTGGCGATCATCATCGTGGTGATCACAGGCGGTAATATCAAGCTCCAAAGCGACAGGATCACGGATCTTACCGAATCGGTCATATCCAAGGAATCCATCTCTTACTCAAATGAGATATTTAACTGGTGGAACGGTGTTCAGACCAGAGTTGTGCAGACTGCGGATGTTTACAAAAACATCAGAAGCATGCAGTACGACGACACTCTTGATATGCTTCTTAAGATCACGGCTTCCGATCCCGATGCGCAGGATATCTACATGGCATACGGCAAATCGGGTCGTTTTCTTGACGGATCGGGCTGGGTTCCCGACGATACGTTTGATTTTTCCGGAAGAGCATGGTTTGTAGGCGCCCTGCAAAATAACGGTGAGATCTATACATCCGACCCTTATCTTGATGCATCTACCGGAAAGACATGTCTTGCATGTTCGGTACTTGTCAAAGACGATACGGTTTTAAGCTGTGATATCACATTCGACAAAGTACAGGAAAAGATGAACGGATTCAAATCCTGTTCGCCCGACACAAAGTACTTTATCATCAACAAAGAAACTTCGGATATTTTGTTAAGCAATATAGAAGGTGTTGCGGGATCTACGTTAAGCGACAGTTCCGATCCTTACATCAAGGGACTTTCAACGGTATTTGCTTCTCTTGATACTTCTTTGAATCTTGAAGCAAAGAAAGTTAAGACCGCTTCGACTCCTATCGGCAAGATGATGTATGTGTCAACCGAGATAAGCGGAACTCCCTGGGTAGTCGTAAGTGCGATCCCTCGGTCGTTCATTACATCCATGATCATTCAAAATGCGATTACCATTCTTTTGATCGGTGCGGTATTACTGTTGGCTTTGGCAGCACTTCTTTATTTCATACTTGCCAAATACTTAAAACCCGTATCGGTCGTAACCGAGAAGATCGGTGACATCAGCCGCGGCGATTTCACGGTAACCATCGAACCCGTCGGAAACGATGAGATAACCACATTGAGCGAAAGCTTAAAAGATTATATCGATAACATGAGAGGCATGCTCGTTAATCTTTCGGGTATCACAAAGAACATGAGCGAGAATGCAGGCGAATGCTTCGAAATATCACATACACTTTCCGATGCCAACCAGACTCAGGGCGAGTCGATCGAAAGACTTAACAGCGTTCTCAATCAGATGAACAATTCGATCGATGACATTGCAAATGCAGCTACGAGCCTTGCTCAGACTTCGGGAAAACTTTCCGTAAGTGCAGAAAATGTTAAGGAGCTTTGCAACCAGACGATGGATTCTTCCAAGACCGGTAAGGCTGAAATGGAAGAAATGACCGCAAACGTTTCCACACTTAACAATACGATCAAAGATCTTACCGAACTTATCCGTGAAACCGCAGCGAGCGTTGAACAGATCTCCGGCATTACCGATACCATCAACGCTATTTCCGAGCAGACAAACCTTCTTTCTTTGAACGCTTCCATCGAGGCGGCAAGAGCAGGAGAAATGGGTCGTGGATTTGCGGTTGTTGCAAGCGAAGTCGGAAGCCTTGCGGGACAGTCATCCGAAGCTACCGATACTATCAGAGATCTTGTTAACGGCATCACCAAGAACATTGAGGACATCAGCAAGAAAGCCGAGATTTGTGTAAGCGATATGGAAGCTTGTCTTTCGGGTGTTGAACGCGCCAACAGTTCGTTTGATTCGATCTACGGCGATGTTGCAAAGGCTACCGAAGGCATTCTTGAGATCGCAAGCGATATCGAAGTCATCAACGATGTTGCCACCAACAATGCTGCTACCACTCAGGAGCAGGCGTCCACCATCGCAGAGATCCTTCAGCTTTCCGACTCGATCGTTGCAGAAAGCGACAAGCTTCTTACCGAGACCGGCAACGTGACCAACATATCCGAGAACTTGAACAAGTACTCCGAAGACATCGAATCGGATCTTTCAAAGTACACTTTGTAATCTAAGCATAATTAAAGGGCATGGCCTCTTGGCCGTGCCCTTTTAAATTTTGAACCAACACCACCGTCCCCTATGGTCATTTTAAAACTTTGAGGAGGTTCTCGACTTCTTTTTCGCTTGTTTCTTTAAAGAAGGAGCTGTAAGCGTAGAACACAAATCCGGTTGCTTTGCTTTGTTTTCTTGCGGTGGTTACCATTCTTGAGATGATGTCGTCGTGGCGTAACCACTCGGAAGTATTGTTGTTATCGAACGTATCGGTTCCCGCAAGGTACATCGGAAGCCCGATATAAAGCGCTACATCTTCACGTCTGCTTAGTTTGTTCCAGCGGCTTAGGTTAGCTTTGTAGGCCCAGGGAGCAGATTTCTTGTCTTTTGTCTTTATCTCAAATCCCCAGAAGAGCTGCGGGATGATGTAATCAACATATCCTTCTTCACTCATCCATTTTTCGACATCGGTGAAATACTGCCTGTCGCTGTAGAGATTATCGAGATTGCCTGCGGGGCTTATGCCGAATTCGATGTTCTCATCGTATTCTTTAACGATGGAATAAAGCTCTCTTACAAGGATGTTCACGTTTTCGCGACGGTATTCGGTCACACTTAACTCGGAGCCGGAAGATAAGTAGTCGGGATAGTCAAAGCTGAGTGATTTGTCGCCGTCGTTTAGCGTAGGATAAAAGTAATCGTCAAGATGTATGCCGTCAACATTATAGTGCCCAAGTATCTCTCTTACACCGTCTTCGATGAGTTTTCTTGTTTCTTCTTTTGCAGGATTGTAATAGTACTGCCCGTCGTGCAAAAGAACAAGCCTGTCATTTCCGGGTTCACCGCTGAAGTACCATATCCTTGCGGGGTTGTCGGCACAAACGTCTTCCCACGCACAGTCTTTGTGAGTGACTCTGTAAGGATTTATCCAGGCGTGTATACGTATGCCGTGATCGTGAGCGGCATTCACCATACATAGAAACGGATCGAACCCGGGATCTTCGCCCTGCGTACCCGTAATATATTTGGACCATGGATAGATATCCGAAGGGTACATTG
>JAILEQ010000143.1 GCA_024687305.1 Lachnospiraceae bacterium
GGAAAACATCGAATCGTCCATTATTGAAGATTTCGTGGAAAATCCCGGAGGTCTTTCGGACCTTGCGGATATCAGAAACGTTATCCTGATCGAGCGGCTTGAAGGCAGCAAAGTAAAGAAGCTTTACGAAGCCAACAGAACACTTTCACAGATGGAAGTGAAAAAGGTTGCGGCTGTCGTAACGCAATAGCACATGATCACTGTAAAGAAGAGTCATACGACTCTTCTTTATTTTTGCGTTTTCATCATCATTTCTCTTTAATTCCACCTATTTTCGTCGACTTTAAACTTGAAGTTACAAAAAAAATTAAAAATTTTCAAAAATAGGTGAGTAATTTTCCGTTAATCGGTACTAATAAGTGTAGGGGTTATTTTTCACAGAGAGTAATCGAAGAATAATCTCAGGAAAAAGCGATGATGCAATACTGATACCGGAGGATGTAAAAAAGTGAAAATGAAAAGAATTCTCGCCATGTTGTTATGTATTTTGTTGATGTGTAATATGTTGCCCATCAATGTAAGTGCGATCGGAGAAGACGAGCAGGAAGAAATGTTATCGGGTGAGATCATAAGTGATGTGAGCGGAACCGAATCGGAAACCGAAGAACCTGACGTCACGACCGATAAAATATATCCTTCGTTTGATCAGAGCAAAACAATCGGAGATGTTACGATCACGGTACAAGCCGAAGAAGGCATTTTTCCTGGTGATGCTGTGCTTTTTGTCAGTACAGTGGAGGCTTATACGGAATCACAGGTGGATACTGCCATCAGTGAATTGAGAGGAGAGGAAGTTTCGGTAGCGGCTTCATATACATTTGACATTAAGGTTATCGATCCTGTAACAGGAGAAGAGTATCAACCTCAGGACGGTCAGATGGTCAGAGTGTTATTTACAACGGCAGAGGTAGCCAAAGAAAACCTTACGACCAGTGTTTATCATATCGATGATGAAGGGACTGTGGAGAAACTTGATGTCTCAGAGCAAAATACGGATACGGTTTCCGTGGAATCAAGCGGCTTTTCAATTTATTACGTAGATTTCACTTATTCACCTTTGCGATGCTTTATGCATGGCGATACCTCAATATCTTTAAATGAGATTCTTAAAACACTTGATCTGTCAGGAGAAGTAACGGCTGTAGAGAGCAGTGATGATAGTTGTTTTTCTGCATCTATGGAATCCGGAGAATGGATCGTTACTGCACATAAGTCATTTTCTTCAACCGAGTGGATGAAGGTCACCATAGATGGCACGGTATATGAGATCGAAGTAAAAGGCCATGATAATGTGATTAGAATTGTTAGAGTGGATTCTAACTGTGACGAAGTACCAAATAAGAATCTGGTCCTTTCCCATAATGTAGAAACAGTGACCTTTCCGGCTATGTATCGCCCTAAATATGTTTTAAGGGGATATGCGAGAACGAAAGACGGACCGGTCGCATTCCCGATTGATGATCCTGTTGATTTTCATTCCAATAACCCTAATATTCACTTTCCGGATAGCATGACCGTTTATGCTGTCTGGAGCCCTGTAACTATTGACGACATAGAACCCACCTGGGTAGACTCCTGGGGCGAAAAACTGAATTACGCCGGTATTTTGTGGGATATAATTGGTGAGAGCGATGATAAAATGCTCTTGATATCACATGATATATTGGGCGGAAGCATGAATATGTCTGACGCCGATGCTTTTCTTTTTACGATGTTTGATACTTTTTCTCCGTTGGAAAAGTCAGTTGTCCTTAAGACAACCAAGACAGATGATCTGGAGAATTATCGAATTCCGAATAATATGGTTGGGAAATATTACGCAGCTTCAAATCTGGATAGGGCAGATTTGTTTTATTTGTCAGCTTCAGAGGCGGCCGCTTATTTTACATATAATTTTACCAGGCAGTCGACAGGATACGGCACTGAAAATTGGTGGTGGCTGCGATCAACGTTCTATGAATATACACAGATATGGTCGGCGGGAGCGGTGACAAGCGAAGGTTCTTTAGATTATATGAACGCTGAGAATAGTGATTGGTGTGGAGCTCGCCCTGCCTTCGTATTAGATAAGTCATCTCCGAACATTTTTTTCATAACCGACTACGGCAATAAAATTGATCCGCCTGAAAAATATAGCAGTTTTACTACCTATTCATGCACTGATGGAATTAAAGCGGTGACACTCTTTGATAGCAGTCGCAATGGATTTACAGCTAATATTGAAGGTTCAGACAGTGCAAGCGTAAAAGTCGGCGAAACTATAGAAATAGATTACAGTGGAGCCAAGACCGGAGAATATGAATACGTTTCCGCAATGCTTCTCAATTCCGAAGGAACTGCCATCGGATATGCAACCACAGAATCCGACAGTGACGGTGCAGATACATGGAGTTTAACTTTGCCTCGTAGATTGATTGAAGGAGCAACTTATAAATTAAAGGTATTCAGCGAGTCACGGAGCAATCGGAGAGCACATTATGCTTCCACTCCGGTGGAGATCACGCTGACAGTAAGTGGAGTAGGGTATTCGACCAATCAAGTTACAGTTATTAACGGAACGGGAAGTGGTACGTACGATGAAGATAATAGTGTGACGATTAAAGCAGATCCTCCTGAAGACGGAAAACTCTTTAAGGAATGGACGGGAACAGAAGGCCTCGTGTTTACTCACGGCGGTGCTTCGTCATCTACCGCAACCTTCCTTATGCCGGATAACTCGGTAGAAATAACGGCAACATATGAAAATATGGCTGTAAACGAGAAAAATGCAAGTAATACAGTTTTCGAAATAAGGAATATTGCTGAACCTTCAGGTGAAGGACAGTGGAACTACGTATATTATGGGAAATACGATAATACTCCTGTTAAGTATCGTGTCCTGGACAAGGACAGCCGGGCATTTAATCCCGTTTCAAGTATCCCCAGCCGTAGGGAAACTATGTTGTTGGACTGTGACAGTATACTGTTTTTAAGTCCATATGATGTGGATAATCAGGCCGAATGGAAGAAATCTTCATTGAAATCCGGATTAAATGGAGCAGAGTTTTATTCAAAACCAGGCGTCTTCACACAAGCCGAAAAAGATGCAATTGCATTGAGCACAAAGGAAGGCAGGAATAGTGCTTATGATGGAGAAGGTTTTGGTACTTTTGCCAAATTATCCAATGAAAAGATCTTTCTGCTGGATCCCTCGGAGGCAATGAGTCCCGCATACGGCTATGCCAATGTAGCTACTGCAATCCAATCCAGACAAAAGGGTAATTGGGGATATCCTTGGTGGCTGCGTTCGTCAAGCAGACCTTATGGTGCATCAAATATCTACACAGCATATCCCGATGGCCTGATATACTCCGAACATTTTGTGCGTGAGAATAATGTCGGCGTGAGTCCCGCATTTAATCTTGAAACCTCAGCTATAGTGCTTTCGACTGAACTTGCATCCGAGCCGGGATCGTTCAAACTGACGCTGAGAGACGAAAATCTGAATATCCAAACAAACGGGACCATTACAAGAAGTAAAGACACCATAACGGTGCCTACTTCAGTCACAGGTACATACAACCGAGTATCTGTCATGATGCTGAACAGAGATTGGAATGCATACGGTAAAACAATAAAATACTATGCAAAACTGGATAGTTTAGGCCGATTTACGCTTCCGGATGATTATGATAAAAACTGGAAAACATACATCATCGCAGAACAGGAGAATTATGAGAAGGAGACAGATTATATAAGCAATCCGATGGAGATTACCATTCCGCCAAGGCCAAACAGCATCGATATTGCTACTCAGGCTCTTACGCTTACTCCTGACGAAGAATATAAGATACCCATCACATTCGAACTCGCAGAAATGGACCTTGGAGATGTCTTTAAAGGTATAGAATTCCGCTTTTATTCGGGATACCTTAATCTGCAAAACAGTGACAAGAAATTGCATTATGAAATATATTATTCAGATATTGATTACGGCAGGGGTGACGTAGTGGGTTGGAGTGTCTTAGACGAATTGTCGTATGATATGTTACTAAAGCTCGATCGCCGGGCATTTATCACAGCTGAGCAGGGTGTATATACCGGTTCGTTGAATTATACTATGCAATGGAGAAATTATGGAAACGATGATCCCAACCCTATAAGTGGTTCTATTCCTTTGACATTGGAGATAACTAACCCGCCCGTACCAATGCCTTATATACTTAGTGTCTCTCAAGGAACAGGCAGTGGTGAATTCACCGAAGGCACGGTAGTGACGGTCACAGCAGATCCTCCCGAACGGGGAAAACGGTTCCTTGGATGGTCACTTAGACCTCAAATGTCAGGAGTCGATGTGGAATTGGTAAGCGGCGAATTGACTTCTGAAACAGTATCTTTCAAGATGCCTGCTGCTGATGTTTATGCTCATGCCCATTTCCGGGAAGAAAAGGTTATGGGATATGACGATAGTTATACATATATTAAAGATAAAACCTATGATGTGTCTGAGATGTTCCATTTCAAAAAAGGGACAGGGACTCCTTCTTTCAGTATTGTGACGGGTAATGACGCAGGCACGGGAGCAGGTATTCTCTCGGGAAATCAGCTCACGATCACAAAAGCCGGTACAATCAAGATCAAAGCTGTAACCGAAGACACGTTAAATGAAGCTACCGCAGTTCTGACTGTGGCAAAAGCAAAGGGTAGTGCCTCCATATCTGTTGCAAATGTAAATTATGGAGAGGCTATTACACCTATAATAAGCTGTTATACAGATGCCGTAGCAAATGCTGTCACATACGCAAAGGCCGGAGGCGGTTCTTCGACATCGGTTCCCTCAGAGCCGGGGTCCTATACTGCCACAATAAGCTATGGAGAGACAGATCTTTTCGAGGCTGTAACAGCAAGTACAACCTTTACCATCGGTGAGAAGCCCGCTCAGGATGAGTCGAACGAAAACAGATCCGAAGGTTCGGGTGACAGTGACAATCCGACCAGACCCGATAACGCAGGCAATTCGGGCAATTCGAATGGTACGGGCAATAACACTCGGGACAACCAAAGTAACAACCAAGCCAATAGCGAGACCAATAACGAAAACAACAACAATGTGGCTGATACAGATGAAAACAGCCCTTTGGCAGAGGATCGAGTTCCTGTTGTTGATTGGGATGCGGTAAAGGATGAACTTAAAGATGCAATATCGGATAAGCTTTCTCATCCCGAAACCGAGGGCTCGGTAACCGTCAATATGAATGGTATAAGTGTGGTGCCCGGAGATGTACTTGAGTATATCAAGGGCCGTGATGTGGCAGTGGTATTTGATCTGGGAGACGGTATCAGTTGGACGATAAACGGTATGGATATCACCGGAGATCAAATAGGAGATATTGATTTTGGCGTACAGGTAGGTATGAAAGTGATCCCTGTGGAAGTGGTAAATAATGTCACGGGTGAGAGATACAGCATACAGATAAGTCTTTCACATAACGGAGACTTTGGCTTTTCCGCTACACTTTCCATAGATATGGATAAGAGAAATGCAGGGCTTTTTGCAAATCTTTTCTATTACAATCCGAATACCGGAAAACTGGAGTTTATCTGTGCGGATGAGATATCCGAAGACGGAATGGCTGACTTAACCTTCACTCATGCATCCGATTACACGATCGTCGTAGATACCGAACCCATGGACGGCAGTCTTAAACAGACAGAGACTCTTTCCGATGATACAGATGCCGATGATTCGGTAACGGAATCGGATATTAAGAGCAAAGCAGTTACCGGCACCATAAAAGAGCAGACCGGTGAAAAGGATACCAAAAAACCCTGGTGGATCATTCTGATCGCAGGTGTGATCTTTGTTCTGGGAATAGGCGGTTTCTGTTTGATCAAAAAGAAATAGTAACAAAATAACAAGATATAATAATGAAAAGTCCGGTGTGTGTGAATGATATGATTCCCCTAAAGTAGACAATGGAAATATCCAAAGTCTCCTTTAGGGGGATTTTTTACTGATTACATCATCATGTGATTTTTTAAAGCGTCGTCTCTGCTATAGTCTGATCATAAAAGCAGTTTAAGGAGGAGAAACGGTGCAAAGAAAAAGTTTTATGATCATATTGATCGGAGCTCTTACATTCGCAACACTTGCAGGCTGTGGGGAGACCGATGTGCAGGCGAGCGTTGAGACAAGCACAATTGAAGAAACGGTTGAGCAACCTGCGGAGGTTGCGCCGGAAGTTAAAGAAACGGCAGAGCCGGAAGTGGCAGAGGAACCCGTTGAGGAGCCGAAGCCCGTTGCAACATTTAAACTCGCATTCACAAAAGGACTCGATGATTATGTCGGTTATGCCTACGGTGGCCTGGTGCCCGTTAAGAGTGGCGAAAAGTACGGTGCCGTGGACTACACCGGCGCGGAGGTCATTCCCTGTGAATACGACAGTTTTCAGGCTCCCAACGAGGCGGGATACATCGTTCTCGGCAAGGCAGGCACCTACTATTTATTCGACAATAAAGGAAATGTGGTATACAGCGGAACCGACTGCGTCATCGCCTCGGGAGACATGTACACAGTGACCCGCTACAGCGAAGACGGCATGGTCACATTGGAATACTACGATTTTTCGGGAAAACTTCTTACATCGGTGGACACCAACGCCGACTACATGGAGTACATGTATTTTAGCGGCATGAACGACGGAAAAGCGCTGGTAATGAGAAACGTGGGCGACGACAGCTTCTTCCCCTTAAAGGATGAAACTCAAAACCACTATTTCCCTTACGAGATTGGCACCGTTTCCTCCGACGGCAAGATCGACTGGATCGACGGAGACGGCCTTGACGAGAACGATCCCACTAAGGTAATCACGTACGAAGAAAAAATGCAGCAAAGAACCGACTCAGCCAAGAACAGCGGCTTTAACGGCGCAGCCGGAAGCGTAGGTGACAGGACTGCGTTCCCCATAAGCCCTTTGTGTGAAGGTTTCTTTGTAACTTACAGCTATTTTGACGGTCAGGTTTCGATGCAGGATGCATCGGGCAACATATTGTCGGCCATCGACCTTTACGGCCTTAACTTCAGTTCTCCCGATTCGGCTTCCTGGGATGTAAGAGACGCCCGCATCGGCGACAGAGAATACAAGATCTACAGCATGAACTCCGGTTCTGAGGGGGAAATTGTTTCTTTCTACGAAGATGGCGCAAGAATATACAACTACGGCACGAAAGCAGTCTTTAAATCGGGCGACGTATACGCCCTTATGGACATGAAGATCACAGGCGACAAGCCCACAATCAAGACCTACGATTACATCGTTCCCTGCAAAGAAAAGTATTGGCTGGCTTCCAAGGACGATAAGTGGGGCTACGCCGATCACGAAGGCGAGATCGTAAAGATGTACGATGATGCTGCATGCTTCAGAAACGGCCACGCCGTGATCATCGATTCCGGCATCGCAAAGTTCATCGACGAAGATTTCAACGTCCTCGAAGAACTCGGCCCTGCAACCAGAGTCTACCAAAGCGGCGACCTTTACGTAGTCGACACGGAGGATTCAAAAAACTGCTACATTCTTGAATGGAAATAAATCATCATAGGAGAATAATCATGTTTTGCCCCAAATGCGGAAAAGAAATACCGGGAAACGCGAAGTTTTGCATTTCTTGCGGAGAAAAGATAAATACGGTGTCCGTGAACGCGCCGAAGGCTAAGACCGATGCGCTCGCGGCGAGCCTCGGCATCTCGCAGCCGGTGCTTATCGGCTGTGTCATAGGTGCAGCGACCATGGCGATAGTTTCTCTCATATTCATGGTTATGGTACTCTCTCACAGTGGCCACGACATGACCGGAACATATTATACGGATGAGTTCTTCCCTATCAGCTGGGTAAGCTTCAAAACCGACGGAACCTTCACCACAAGCGGCGGAACGTACCCCATGAAAGCAGACACGTACGGGAAGTATAGTAAACATCACGGCAAGTATAACCTTCAGTATAGGTGGAACGGCAATCACATATCCCCGGTAGGGTATGAAATGCAAGTCGAAAAGATTAGCGATTCCCATATCGTCGTCAAGATCATTCCCACAGGCGAACAGTATATGGGCTGGCTTGGACAGAAAGCTGATTTCTACCGATAAGATTCAAGGCACAGAGCTATATCTGTGC
>JAILEQ010000161.1 GCA_024687305.1 Lachnospiraceae bacterium
TACAAGCACTTTAAGAAGCAGGCTTCTTTGCAGGGAAAGATGACGGGATTTATAAACGAATCGATAAATGCAGTTCGTCTTATCAAAGCCTTTTCGGCAGAAGAAGATAAGGAATCGGCCTTTAACGAGATGAACGAAGAGTTCGCCAGAGTTAACCTGAAAGCCCTGTTTTATTCTTCGACCACCAATCCCGTGACCCGATTCGTAAACGGACTTGTTTATGCGGGCGTAGGTATATTCGGAGCACTCCTCGGTATAGGCGGACGTCTTACGATCGGAACACTCACATGCTTTTTAAGCTACGCCAATCAGTACACAAAGCCTTTTAACGAGATATCCGGCGTAGTGACCGAGTTCCAGAACGCTGTCGCTTGCGCAGGACGTATTTTTGAATTCCTGGACAAAGAAAACACCATCGACATAAAAGAAGGTCTTAATGAAGCGAAATCTCCCGTACTTGAAGGCAATATCGAGATAAAAGACCTTGCTTTTTCGTACGATAAGTCAAAGAAGCTTTTGTATGATATCTCATTTAAAGTTGATAAAGGTTCTCACATAGCGATAGTCGGTCCCACCGGCTGCGGAAAGACGACGTTTATAAATCTTCTCATGCGATTCTTTGAACCCGACGAAGGCGAGATATTCTATGACGGTATCCCTTCGGGAAGCATAAGGAAAAAGGATTTAAGAAAACAGATAGGAATGGTGCTTCAGGATACATGGCTTAAATCCGACACCGTAGCCAAAAACATCGCTTACGGCCATCCCGAAGCAACCATGGAGGAGATAGTTGAAGCCGCAAAGAAAGCCCATGCCCACAGCTTCATAAGCCGTCTTGAAAACGGATATGACACGGTGCTTTCGCAGGACGGAGGAAACTTATCGGCAGGTCAGAAGCAGCTTCTTTGTATAGCAAGGCTTATGCTCAACCTTCCGCCGATACTTATACTTGATGAGGCAACATCCTCTATCGATACCCGTACCGAGCTAAAGATCACCGATGCGTTTGAAACTCTTATGAAAGGCCGCACAAGCTTTATAGTTGCCCACAGACTTTCAACGATCAGAAATGCGGATCTAATACTTGTAATGAAGGACGGAAATATAATAGAGCAGGGAAGCCACGATGCGCTTCTTGAAAAGAAGGGCTTCTATTGGCAGTTACTCAATTCATAAACGTTAGGATATCGTAATGGCAAATTTTACAAAGAAAGCAATAAAAGAAACATTTTTGCAATTACTTAGCGAAAGATCGATAAATAAGATAAGCGTAAAGGATATTTCCGATGCGTGCGGCATAAACAGGAATTCATTTTATTACCATTTTGCCGACATTCCTTCGCTCATAGAAGAAATTGTGACAGAAGAGGCCGAAAAACTCATAGAAAAATATCCAACCATCGATACGCTTGAAAACGGACTTAAGGTGGCAACGGCATTTGCTCTTGAGAACAAATCGGCGATGCTTCACCTTTACAACTCTGCAAACCGAGATCTTTTTGAAATGTATCTTATGAACGTCACGGGACATGTGGTAAAAGCATATCTTGAGACAGCATTTAAAGATGTTGAAGTGGACGCGGAAGAGAAAGAGATTGCGTTAAGACTTATCAAATGCTCGTGTTTTGGCATGATAATCGACTGGATGAACTCATCAATGGACGAAGAGATGCCAAAATACTGGGTAAGAGCCTGCGAGCTTTGTAAAGGTATCTCCCAGACCATAATAGAAAGAAATACAAAGTAGTTTTAGACACTTAAGGCGGTTTGCCCAAATTTTGGGCAGCCGCTTATTTTTTGTCCGTTTATTTCGTTTTCTTTGTGCATTATCTTATCGATGAAAAGAAAAGAAAACCCATAAGGAAGGTGAAAGAAATGAAATTTGCAAAAGAAGTGGTCAAGTCAAGAGTGATCATATTGATCCTATCCATCGCTTTGATAGTTCCGGCACTTCTTGGAATGATCAAGACGAGGATCAACTATGATATGCTCACTTATCTTCCGAAAGATTTCGAGACCGTAAAGGGTCAGGACATCTTGATGGATGAGTTCGGAAAAGGAGCCTTTTCATTTATCGTCGTCGAAGGGATGAACGATAAAGACGTCAAGATCTTGGCCGATAAGATAAGAGCGGTGGATCATGTGGATACGGTACTTTGGTACGACTCATTTGTTAACACCGATATCCCGAAAGAGATGCTCCCCGATAAGGTGCTTGATCTTTTTAACAAAGATGACGCCACGATGCTGGCAGTATTCTTTGATTCCTCAACGTCCTCCGACGTTACGATGCAGGCAATTAAAGATATAAGAAGCATCACAGGTAAGAGTGCTTTCGTGTCGGGCATGAGCGCATTGGTAACGGATCTTAAAGCGCTCTGCGAACAGGAAGAACCCATATATGTTGCCATAGCCGTTGTGCTGGCATGTGTTGCAATGGTGCTTTTTCTCGACGGTTTCCTGGTACCCTTCGTATTCCTTGCTAGTATAGGAATGGCTATCATGTACAACCTTGGTACCAACGTGTTCATGGGAGAGATAAGCTACATTACGAAAGCATTGTCAGCGGTACTTCAGTTGGCAGTCACCATGGATTACTCGATATTCCTTTGGAACTCATATAACGAAAAGCGTCTTGAGTATGAAGACAACAAAGAGGCCATGGAGTATGCGATCAAAGATACGCTTACATCGGTAGTGGGAAGTTCCATTACCACGATAGCGGGATTCATAGCACTTTGCTTTATGTCATTTACCCTCGGTAAAGACCTGGGCATCGTAATGGCAAAGGGAGTTTTGTTCGGTGTCATCGGATGCGTAACGATACTTCCTTCAATGATACTCATACTCGATAGGCCGTTACAGAAGACAAGACATAAATCACTTATTCCAAAGATGGATAAACCCGCCGAAAGGATCGTAAAGCATTTTGTTATATATCTCATCATTTTCACGGCACTTATCGTTCCTTCTTATATGGGATACAAAAACACCAACGCAGAAGTTTACTACGATATGGGTAAATGCATCCCCGAAAACATGGAGGCAGCCATAGCGGACAAAAAGCTTTCCGATACTTTTGAAGTAGCGTCCACTCATATGATATTGATCGATAAAGAAACCCCTTCGGATAACGTAAGGGAAATGATAAAAGAGATCGAAAACGTTCCCGGTGTCTCAAATGTATTGGGAGAAGAAGCGTTTATAGGTTCTCTGGTGCCTGAAGAAATAATACCGGATTCGGTAAAAGAGATGACAACAAGCGAAAACAGAAAGCTCATACTCATCAATTCCGAATATCCGGTTGCCAGCGATAACGTTAACGCACAGATAGGTTCGATCATTGACATCGTAAAGAAATACGATAAGAACGGAATGCTTATCGGTGAAGCACCCTGCATGAAAGACATGATCGAGACCACCGACAAAGACTTTAAGGTCGTAAACACGGTATCAATAGCAGCGATATTTGTGATCATCATGCTTGTTGAGAAGAGCTTGTCGCTCCCGTTTATCTTAATAAGCGTTATAGAACTGGCCATATTCATTAACCTCGGACTTCCGCATTACATGGGCCAGAGTTTACCATTCATAGCACCTATATGCATAAGTACGATACAGCTTGGTGCGACCGTGGATTACGCGATACTTATGACCACAAGGTATAAGAGCGAAAGAGCATCCGGAAAGAATGTCAAAGAAGCAATATTAAAAGCGCTTTCAACATCGATACCTTCCATCCTGGTAAGCGGCGCGGGTCTTTTTGCGGCAACCTTCGGTGTAGCCCTTTACTCACAGATCGACATCATAAGTTCCATGTGCATGCTGATGGCAAGAGGTGCGGTGATAAGCGTATTGATGGTTATATTCATACTTCCGTCGTTACTGAGATTATGTGACAGGATCGTGTGTGTGAGCACACTTAACATGAAAAGAAAAGAGGCATAAAGAAAATGAAAAAGACAATAAGAAGATTAACCGGTTTAACACTTATGGCAGCGCTTATACTTACAACGGCCACTTTGCCTGCCAATGCGACACCCCAAAAGGAAGATGTCATGAGCGACGAAGTCGTATATGTATTTGCCGATGAGAGCGGTAACGTAAACAAAGTAATGGACAGCGTATGGATTGAGGAGGGAGAGGAAAAGGAAGTCACCGCAAAAGAGGCCGACCTTCCCGTATCTTTAAAGCTCACTTACACACTGGACGGTAAACAGGTTAAGCCTGAAGACTTAAACGGGAAGAGCGGACATCTTGTCATTAAGTGTGAAGCAAAGTCCCTTAAGTACGAAACGAGAACAATAAACAACGAAGAAACAAAGATATATGTTCCTTTCATGGTAGCGGGCATATCGTTATTTGACAAAGAGCATGCAAAGAACGTAACCGTATCACAGGGTAAGGCGGTATATGACGGTGCAAGATATGCCGTAGCGGGTGTTTCGTTCGCAGGACTTAAAGACGATCTTTCATTAAAAGATTTCAGTATGGAAAATGGGGATAAAGAAACCTCTGAAAAGTTAAAAGACACATTTTCGGATGCTTTTACTATCGAAGCGGATGTTACCGACTATGAAGACAACGGCATGTATGTGATCGTATCCAACGACATCTTCAATGCTATCGATGTCACATCCTTTACCGGCGAAGATTCTGTAAAGGAAGCTCTCGATAAGTTAAACGAGGGTATGGATGAACTTTGTAACGGCAGTGCAGAACTTACCGACGGAATAGACAAGCTTTATAACGGTACCGTTAAGCTTCAGAGCGCCATGGGAGAGCTTTCTGACGGACTTGGTCAGATCACGGATAACAATGAAGCGCTTGTGCAGGGGGCATATGATACGTTCAATGCCATACTTGCTACTGCCAATAAGGAGATCGCGGCAGCGGGACTGGATGTACCTGCTCTTACCATATCAAATTACGGTGATGTTATAGACGGTGCCATCGCGACACTGGGCGGTACCGATGTTTACGGCAAGGTTAAAGCCGGAGTAGACGAAAAGGTCAAAGCAAACGAAGCAACCATAAGAGCCGGTGTTACCGCAAAAGTTGAAGAAGGTGTTACCGCCAAGGTTAAACCTTTGTTTGATGCGGGCATTAATCAGAAGTACGGTCACAGTGCAGAAGAACTTATAGCTCTGGGAATGTTAACACAAGATCAGTACGATGCAATGCTCAAAGTCGAAGTCGACAAGCAGATGGGAAGCAATGAAGTTAAAGCGATGATCGATCAGAACACCGAACAGCAGATAGCACTCATAGCTCAGGAGAAGATGAATTCAAAAGAAGTACAGGATATCATCAATTCCTCGAATGCTCAGGTTAACGAAGGTGTGGCAAAACTGTCGGCTTTGAAAGGACAGCTTGATGCATACAATCAATTCTACAACGGTATCATCGAATACACTTCCGCAGTCAAGAAAGCTTCCGACGGTGCGGGAATGATAAGTGCCCAACTTCCCGAACTTGTTGACGGAGCAAAGCAGTTAAAAGACGGCAGCGTTAAATTACAGGACGGTCTTAATACTTACGATGAAGAAGGTATCGGCAAACTCACCGCATTCATAGAAGACAATACCGAAGGACTTCTTGACAGACTTACCGCAATAAGCGAGGTTTCCAAGGGATACGAAGCTTATTCTGCAGACAATAAGAATGCCAAGGACGGTGTGAAATTCGTTTATAAACTTAATTGATGATGCTGTTTCATCTTCTTAATCTTTTTCTTTTTGAACAAAGCGTTTTGCAAATTGTATTTGCGGGACGCTTTGTTCTTTACTATGCGCGAAAAAAGCCATATAATAAGATATTATTTATTATTTTGCCAATAGGCGGAACGGAGAAGATCATGAAGAAATTGGAAGAATATGTAAGAAGCATACCTGATTTTCCCGAGAAAGGGATCATCTTCAGAGACATTACGAGCGTGTTACAGGATGCAGACGGACTCGGTCTTGCCATCGATACCATGAAGGATCTTGTTAAAGACCTTGATTTTGATGTTGTCGCAGGTCCTGAGTCAAGAGGATTCATTTTCGGCACACCGCTTGCTTATTTATATCATAAGCCTTTCGTTCTTATACGTAAGAAAGGCAAACTTCCCTGCGAGACCGTTTCTCAGCAGTACGATCTTGAGTACGGCACCGCGACGATAGAAATGCACAAAGATGCTATCGTTCCCGGACAGAAGGTTCTCATCGTTGACGACCTTATCGCAACCGGCGGTACAACGGAAGCCATGATCAAACTTGTTGAATCACTCGGCGGCGTTGTTGTTGGCGTTGTTGTTCTTATGGAGCTTGCAGGATTGAAAGGAAGAGAGAGGATCAATAAAGCTCCGCTTTATTCAGCAATAACTTACGAAGGAAAATAACTTTCAGAGGCAAAGATGGTTTCAATACAAGACACCGAATTTACAATTGATGACGGTAGAATTGAATCATTGGAAGAATACCTAAGTCCCGAGAAACTCTACGAGGACTTGATTTCGCGTGTCAAAAAATACCATCCTTCCGACGATATTTCCATAATCGCAAGAGCCTACAGAGTGGCAAACGAGGCACATCAGGGGCAGGTCAGAAAATCCGGAGAGCCCTACATTGTCCATCCTTTATATGTGGCTATCATCTTAGCCGATCTTGAACTTGACAAAGAAACAATAGTTGCAGGTCTTCTTCACGACGTTGTGGAGGATACGATCCTCACAAAAGAAGAGATCGCTTCGCTTTTCGGCGATGAAGTGGCACTGCTTGTTGACGGCGTCACAAAGCTGCAGCATTTCGATATGGAAGATTCACATGCCAATGTGGACAAAGAAAAGATCGAGATCCAGGCAGAGAACCTTCGAAAGATGTTTCTTGCGATGGCAAAGGATATCCGTGTCATCATGATCAAACTTGCCGACAGACTTCACAACATGAGAACTCTGTCGCACATGCCGCCCGAAAAGCAGCAACGTATAGCAAGAGAGACACTCGACATTTATTCGCCGATCGCCGACAGGCTCGGTATATCGCGTATAAAGGTCGAACTCGATGACCTTTCGCTCAAATACCTTCATCCCGATGTTTATGCCGATCTTACAAGGCAGATCGCGGTAAGAAAGGTTGAACGCGAAAAATATATTCAGAGTATAGTAAACGAAGTCAGTGCTCACATTAAAAATGCCGGCATCGAAGCAAAGATTGACGGCAGAGTAAAGCATTTCTTCAGCATATACAAAAAGATGGTTAACCAGAATAAGACCATCGACCAGATATACGACCTCTTTGCGGTCAGGATAATAGTTGATTCGGTCCGCGACTGTTATGCGGCACTCGGTATCATCCATGAGATCTATAAGCCTATCCCGGGCAGATTCAAGGATTATATCGCCATGCCAAAGCCCAATATGTATCAGTCTCTCCATACGACGCTGATCGGTTCCTCGGGACAGCCTTTCGAGATACAGATCAGAACGTACGAAATGCACAGGGCTGCCGAATACGGTATCGCCGCCCATTGGAAATACAAAGAGGCTTCCGACGGCAGAAAAGCCGGGGCCGGGGAAGAAGAAAAACTTGCATGGCTTCGTCAGATACTCGAGTGGCAGAGAGATCTGTCGGATAACGCAGAGTTTTTAAATCTGTTAAAGTCGGACCTTGATCTGTTCTCGGACAGCGTATATTGTTTTACACCTACGGGTGAAGTTAAAAACCTTCCCGCAGGTTCGACCCCGATCGACTTTGCTTATTCCATCCATTCCGCGGTAGGTAACAGAATGGTGGGTGCCAGAGTCAACGGTCAGCTGGTAAATATCGATTATGTCATCAATAACGGCGACAGAGTCGAGATTATAACAAGCCAGAACTCCAAGGGACCGAGCCGCGACTGGCTTAACATCGTTAAGTCCACTCAGGCGCGTAACAAGATCTCTCAGTGGTTTAAGCAGGAGTTAAAAGAAGAAAACGTTGCAAGAGGCAAGGAACTTATCCTTGATTTCTGCAAATCAAGAGGTGTCAATCCCGCAGATATCAGTAAGCAGGAATATAAAGATGCCATAATGAGAAAATACGGATTCCATGACTGGGATTCGGTTTATGCCGCTGTCGGTCACGGCGCCATCAAAGAAGGTCAGGTGGTAAACAAGCTGCTTGAACTTTTCGATGCCGATCACAAGAAGAACATGACCGACGAAGAGATACTTGAAAGCGTCAGAGCTTCGGCTAAGAAGATCACCAAGATACGTCCCGGGTCGGCCGGAATACTCGTAAAAGGTACAGACGATCTGGCAGTAAGGTTTTCAAAATGCTGTTCGCCCGTTCCCGGTGATGAGATAGTCGGCTTTGTTACACGCGGAAGAGGTATTTCCATTCACCGAAGCGACTGTGCAAATCTGGCTTCTCTTTGTGAGCACGACAGAGGCCGTATAATAGAAGCCGAATGGCAGCAGGAAGAGGAGATAACCGGAAAGTATCCGGCAGAGATCATGATCTATGCCACGAACCGTACCGGACTTTTGGCTGATATTTCAAGGATACTTACGGAAAACAATATAGGTATCATCACATTAAATACCAGGGTTAACAAACAAAATCTCGTAACAATGAATACCACCTTCGAGATCTCCTCAAGAGAGGAGTTAAGCCGCGTTATCGAAAAGATCCGCGCCGTTCCGAATGTGGTAGATATAGAAAGAACAAAGGGTTAAGTATGAGCGATATTAAGATCGGAAAGATCACACTGGGTATGTACGGCACAAATTGCTATTTTGTTTACAAAGACGGAAGCGATGAGGCAGTTGTCATCGATCCCGCAGATTCGGGAGATTATATATTCAAAGGTCTTTCGGACAAAGGATTTAAAGTTAAAGCGATACTGCTCACCCACGGTCATTTCGATCATATTTACGGAGTCGACAAGTTAAGACGAGCAGCAGAGTGCGATGTTTATGCTTTTGAAGCCGAGAAAGAGCTTCTTGGCAACTCTCATATAAACTGCTCCGATTCAGTCGGACGTCCTGCTGTCGTGGAAGCCGATAAATGGTTAAGAGACGGCGATGAACTAAATATTGCGGGAATAACCTTTAAAGCGATACTCACTCCGGGTCATACTGCCGGAAGCGGTTGCTTTTACATTGAAGAGGCCGGATTTTTGATCGCCGGCGACACATTGTTTGAAGGAAGTGTGGGAAGAACGGATCTTCCGACCGGAAAAAGCAGGGATCTTATCGATTCCGTCAAAGAAAAACTGTTCATACTCCCCGACGATACGAGAGTGTATCCCGGACACGGCGGATCGACGACGATAGGGTTCGAAAAAGAAAACAATCCGTTTTTCTGATATAGGCGATTGTTTATTTACTAAGGGTGGAAATGATTTTAGCAGCTAACAATGAATCATCATTTGAATATGACATTCATTCTCTTATAAAGGCTTTTTATCCCGGCGAAGAAGTGAAGGTTTCGGAAGAGATTTCGGAAAGCGAAGCCGACTTCACGATAAACTTTTCCGGGAATAAATTTTGCTTTTCCGACAAAGCGGGGTTGTTTGCCAACGAAGCGGAAGTAGGGGAAGGCACCGACAGGGTGGAAGTTAAGAATATCCTTAAAAGGCTCATCTACCAAAGTCTTTCAAAGAGTCTTAACGTAACGCTTCCGTGGGGAGATCTTACGGGAATACGCCCCACCAAGATCGCAACCAAACTTTTAAATGAGAAAAAGAGCGACAGCGAGATACTCGACTATATGAAGAAAACCTATCTTGTCAGTGATGAAAAGGCGCTTCTTTCTATCGAAATAGCAAAGCGTGAAGCGCACGTTATCGATCTTATTGACAAGGATAAAGGCTACAGCATCTACATCGGCATTCCTTTCTGCCCCACGACATGCCTGTACTGCTCGTTCACATCCAATCCGATCGTTAAGTACCAAGAACGCATTGACGAGTATATAGGCTGTATCGAAAAGGAACTTGCCTTTACAATAAAGGCAAGACAAGGTAAAATCCTTGATACGATATATATAGGTGGCGGAACGCCGACATCGCTTGACGTAGGCAGGCTTGATAAGCTGCTTGGCATGATCGAACGGTATGTCGATGTGAGAAAACTTAAAGAGTTTACAGTGGAAGCCGGACGACCCGATTCGATTGATATTGATAAGCTTAGAGTATTGAAAGCCCATCACGTATCGCGTATTTCGATAAATCCGCAGACGATGAATCAAAAGACGTTGGATATCATCGGAAGACGACATTCGGTCGAAGATGTTGTCAAAGCTTTTACGCTTGCAAGAAAAGTCGGAATGGACAACATCAACGCCGATATCATACTCGGACTTCCGGGTGAAGGCGAAGAAGAAGTCCTTCATACGGCAGAAGAGATAAAGAAACTGTCTCCCGAAAGCCTTACGGTCCATTCACTTGCGATAAAGCGGGGATCGAGACTTAACGAAACACTTTCGGATTACAAAGATATGACGGTCAATACGCCAAGGACGATGCAGATCGCGGAAGAACTGGCATATTCTTTGAATCTTAAACCGTACTATCTGTACAGACAAAAGAACATGGCCGGAAATTTTGAGAATACCGGTTATGCCAAAGAAGGCGCTTACGGAATATACAACATCCTCATCATGGAGGAGGTCGAACCGATAATAGCGCTCGGCGCGGGGAGCGTCACAAAGATAATAGACAAAAACACCAAACCTCAAAGATGCGATAATGTAAAAGACGTAAGTCTTTACATGGACTCGATCGATGAGATGATAGAGCGAAAAAGAGTTCTTTTTACATTGGAGGATAAATAAATGGCACTTGTAAAAAAGCCGGTCACCGGCATGAAAGAAATAATGCCCCGAGAGATGGAGATCCGCGATTATCTGCAGGGCATAATCAAAGACACATACCGTTCTTACGGATTTAACGCTATCGAGACGCCTTGTCTTGAGGACATTAACAATCTTTGTTCAAAGCAGGGCGGCGAGAACGAGAAACTTATATTTAAGGTACTTAAAAGAGGCGAAAAGCTTAATCTCGAGACTGCAAAGAGCGATGCCGATCTTGTAGATATGGGCCTCAGATATGACCTTACCGTACCGCTCGTAAGATTTTATTCCAATAATCAGGCAAACCTTCCGCAGCCCTTCAAGGCACTGCAGATCGGAAACGTTTGGCGCGCAGACCGTCCGCAGAGGGGAAGATATCGCCAGTTTACCCAGTGCGATATAGACATTCTCGGTGAAGCAACCAACTCAGCAGAGATCGAACTTATCCTGGCGACTACTGAGACACTCGGAAAGCTTGGATTCAAAGGCTTTGAGATAAGAATAAGCGAAAGAAGACTGTTACGTGCGATGTCAAACTACGCAGGCTTCCCCGAAGAAAAGTTTGACGTTGTATGTATCATACTCGATAAACTTGATAAGATCGGTGTTGAGGGAGTAAAAGAAGAACTTGCTAAAGAAGGCTTTTCGGATGAAAGCATTGCAAAGTATTTAAAACTCTTCGAAGATAATGACAATACTCTTAAGACGCTTAACAGGATGAAAGAACTTCTCGGTGATTTCCTTGAAGATGAAGTCGTAAAGAGCCTTACCGAGATCATCGAAAGCGTTGAAAAGGTTAAAAAGGCAGATTTTAAGATGGTATTCGATCCCACTCTCGTAAGAGGAATGGGATACTATACCGGAACAATATTTGAGATTTCCATGCCCGAACTCGGAGCTTCCTGCGGAGGCGGCGGAAGATACGATAAGATGGTCGGCAACTTCACCGGTCAGAACGTTCCCGCGTGCGGTTTTTCAATCGGGTTTGAAAGAATAGTCCTTATCCTTATGGAAAGCGGCTTTGTAATTCCCGGTTCAAGAGAAAAACTTGCATTTTTGGTTGAAAAGAGTATTCCCGCCGACAGATTTGCCGATATATTAAGCGAAGCATCCAAAGAGCGTGAGGCCGGAAAGCAGGTACTTGTCCTTAGAATGAACAAGAACAAGAAGTTCCAGAAGGAGCAGCTTAATGCCGACGGCTACACAAACATAAAAGAGTTTTACAACGATTAAAGGAGTTTTATTTTGGATACCACAGGTGTCATACAGCTTATAGTATTACTTTTACTTATAATGTTTTCCGCTTTCTTTTCTTCGGCGGAGACCGCTTTTTCAAGGATAACGCGTGCCAAATTGAGAGCGCTTGAAGAAGACGGGGTCAGACATGCAAAGACCCTTTCGAAGATTTTTGAAGATTACGACAGGATGATAACCACCATCCTTATCGGGAACAACATCGTAAACTTAAGCGCTTCGGCTCTTACGACCGTGTTTACCATGAGGATATGGGGAAATGTTTACATTTCGATCGGTACGGGTATTCTTACTCTTATCGTTCTCGTGTTCGGTGAGATCGTTCCCAAGACAGCAGCGAGACACAACAGCGAGAAGATGGCGCTTTCTTTTTGCGTGCCTATAAGATTTTTAATGACCGTTTTATTCCCGCTCGTGTTCGTGATAGATATTCTTGCGGGTGCGGTGCTTAAGATTTTCGGTCTTAAACGTGAAAGAGACGAAGTCATCACCGAGTCGGAACTTCGTTCGTATGTTGACGTAAGCCACGAGGACGGCGTTATCGAATCGGATGAGAGAAAGATCATAAACAACATCTTCGATTTTTCCGATTCTGTCGCAAAAGACATTATGATACCGAGAATAGACATTATGTCCATCCCCGAGGAGGCTACATACAAAGAAGTCATGAAGGTATTCCGTGAGACGATGTATACGCGTCTGCCGGTATACAAAGACGATAACGACAACATCATAGGTTTTATCAATGTAAAAGACCTGATAAGACTTAAGGATGTGGGATCTTTCGCCGTATCAAAATTCCTGCGCGAAGGATACTATACGTACGAATACAAAAAGACAAACGATCTTATGATCGAGATGCGTTCAAAATCGCAGAATCTGGCGTTTGTAAACGATGAGTTCGGTAATACGGTCGGCATGGTAACCATGGAAGACCTTCTCGAAGAGATCGTAGGAGAACTTCGCGATGAGTACGATCAGGACGAAGAAACCCAGATCGTAAAAGACGGAGACGGTTATCTTATCGAAGCACGTATGCGCCTTGAGGACGTAAACGATGTTCTCGGTACCGAATTCGATTCGGAAGATTACGATACCATCGGCGGCCTTGTGCTCGATTCACTCGACCGTATTCCTGAAAACGGCGAGACCGTCACCCTCGAAGACGGCACAACCCTCACCGTAAAAGGTATCAAATCAAACCGTATCGTTTCGGTTTATGTTGTACTTCCCGGGAAAGAGACAGAGGAAGAAAACGAGTGATCAAATAATTTTTTTGACATGTAAAAACATGTCAATCATGCTATCTGCAGACTTTCAGCGCGGCTTTCGCCGCGCTTTTTTCGTTATAATGTCAATTTACTGAGCTCTAAGCTCATGCTATCGTCTGTTTATCGATTAAACAACTTTATCTAATAATTTATTATCTTTTTTGGGATCT
>JAILEQ010000157.1 GCA_024687305.1 Lachnospiraceae bacterium
TCGGAAACGGTACTATGGGATGCCTTGTTTTCGGCAATCCGTTAAACGAGAAGATCGTGACTTCACATGAGGATCTTTTTCTTCCGCTTCCGGTCAATAACGACGTGCGTCCTTTTAAAACAGCCGGCTGTATAAACGAAGTAAGAGAGCTTTTGTTTGCGGGCAAGTATTATGAGGCTACGGAACGTTTCCTAAGAGAGGCCGAAAAGGACGGATATCCTTACGATACCTGTATTTGGACCAATCCCTTTGAGACCGCGACGGAAATCTATATAGACATTCCCGACGTAAAAGAGGTTTCAGATTATGTTTCGCGTCTTGATTTCACAAGCGGCGAACTTGTAACGAGTTTTTTGGCAGACGGCAATAAGGTTCAAAGAAACTGCTTCGCATCACGTACGAGAAACGTTTTTGTGATGAAGATTGAAGCGGATAAGCCGATCACGTTAAACATAAGCACGGGTACGAACGAAAATATCCATGATGTATCGGAAGTGACGCACACGGTCGACGCAAATACCATCACCACCAAGTCGGTCCACAGTGAAGAAGAGAGCGGATATGTTTCCGTTCTTAAAGTGCTTAGCGAAAACGCTCCGGATACATCGATCGAGACGATCAATAACGGCATTTGCGTAAAGAACGGGAAAGAGGTCATTGTTCTTTATACTCTTTCACCATGGAAAAAGAGTTTTGAAGCCGCAAGGGTAAAAGCGGTAAGAGAGATTGAGAGCATTGCGCCCGTTTACGATGTTTTGTTTAAAGAACATACAACGATCCACAGAGAATTGTTTGAGCGCGTAAAGGTTACTTTAAGCGAATGCGGTGAAGAACTCTTAAATGAGGACCTTTTAAAGCAAAGCCGCGACGGTGAGCTTACGAGCGAACTTCTCGAGAGGATGAGTGATTACGGAAGATATCTTGATATCGTAAGCTTTGGCAAGCTGCCTCCGAACCTTCAGGGCGTATTTAACGGAGATGCAAATCCGCCGTGGAGTTCTGACTATACGCTCGATGAGAATATACAGATGATGATGTGGCAGGTGCTTCCCGGTTCATTGCCTGAATTTGCGCGTGTATATTTCGACTGGCTTGAAATGTACAATGACGACTTTAAGGAAAACGCCAAGGTCGTTTACGGTGTGGACGGATTTTTGTGTGCATCGAGAGTTTCGACCACCGACGGTATACACAGGCATTTCGCGCACGCTTTCCCGATGGCATTCTGGACGGCGGGTTCGGGATGGTTAAGCTCAGTTTATGAGGATTTCTACGAATTTACGGGTGATAAGAACATTCTTTCAAGAGGAGTAAAGTACTGGAAGGAAGTCGTTAAGTTCTATGAGGGATTTCTTGTAAAGGATAAGAAGGGGCGTTTCGTATTTGCCCCGTCCTATTCACCGGAGAATACTCCGCTCGGACACAACAGCCCGACGGCGGTCAATGCGACGATGGATGTGGCGATCGCAAAAGAAGTATACACAAATCTTATAAACGCATGTGAAACGCTCGGCACGGAAGAAGATAATATTGACAGGTGGAAAGAAGAACTTGCCGTTTTCCCCGATTATGCGATAAATGAAGACGGAGCCATTAAAGAATGGATTCCCGAAGAGTTAAAAGACGATTACCATCACAGACATTCGTCGCATCTTTATCCGGTATTTCCCGGTCATGAAGCAATGGATGCCGGCAACGAAGACCTTAAGAGCGCATGTCACAGAGCGGCAGAGCTTAGGCTCATAGACGGCGTAGATGCGATCTCGGGATGGGGGCTTGCTCATCTTGCCAATATTTCTGCCCGTCTTAACGATGCGGATCTTTGGTTTAGCGCGCTTAACAGACTTATAAGAGTATTTACCCTTAAAAACCTGTTCACGACTCATAACGAGTATTCGCTTTTCCAGATGGACGCCAATACAGGCATCACGGCAGCGGTATTTGAAGCCTTCATGTATTCGGACAAAGAAAGAGTGTTCCTGTTCCCGATAGTGTGCGACAAGTTTTCACATATGTGCGTCGAAGGCTTAAGAGGACGCGGATGCATGCACGTGATAAGACTCGAAAAGAACGGTGATTATATAATCGCCCATCTTGAAAATCAGGGCAAAAACACGATGAGGATAGTCTGCCCCGACGGATTCTCTTTTGAAAACGGAAACCGTGAAGCATCAATAAGCCCCGGCGGAGTGGTGGTTTTGAAAGCGGTCAAAAGAGGTTAGTGAATAACCGTTTAAATTTTTGGGAGTATATGATAAAATGGATAACGATAAGCGTCAAAGGCGCATTAAGCGTCTTAAGAAGGAGATAAAGATAATACTCCTTTTCCTTATCATTTTTCCGTGGGTGATCGTTACGGTCACAGCCGTAAATAATAAAAAGCTGTCAAAAGAAAACGCTCAGAAAGAGGAACTGTTAAACCAGTATCTGGAGCAGATGGAAATGCTCTCGACTTCGTACGAGACCGAGGAAAAGACAAAAGAGCCCGAGGCAGCGGTCTTGCAAGGACCAAAGTACAATGTCGAAGAGATGACCAAAGAGGAGATCGAAGCGCTCTCACTCAGCGACGAGGAACTCTACGACGGTTACAGAAAGGTTTACCTGACTTTTGACGACGGACCGAGTTCCAACACGGAAGCGATTCTTGACATATTAAAAGAGTATGACGTTAAAGCCACTTTCTTTGTGATAAGACGTGAAGGACGTGAATACGAAGAACTTTACAGACGTATAGTCGGTGAAGGACATTCGTTAGGGATGCATTCATGCACGCACGTTTATTCCGAGCTTTACAAAGATGAGGATTCCTTTTTGGAAGATACAAAGAGAATAAGGGATTTTCTTTATCTCGTTACCGGAGTCGAGTCAAACATTTACAGATTTCCGGGAGGAAGCTCAAACAGAGTGAGTACGATAGACATGAGAAAGTTCGCATCACTTCTTGAAAACGAAGGGATCGAGTATTTCGATTGGAACGTATCTTCCGGAGATGCTTCGTCACCAATACTCTCAAAGTCGAGAATAGTAAGCAATGCTACGGATAATCTTGAATACTTTTCGGAAGCGATGATCTTGTTTCACGATACCGCTTCAAAGGTTTCCACCGTGGAAGCACTTCCCGAGATCATCGAAAAGATAAAGAGCATGGACGATACGATCATGCTCCCCATAACAGACGAAACCAATCCGATTCATCATATATCGGTGGATAAATAACTTTAATACAAAGGAGAAACAGGACATGGGCTTTTTTACCGATTTAAAAGAAGACATTTCTCAGGCTGTTAACGAAATGGTACCGGAGGAAACCGAAAATACGGCAGAAGCTGTAGAAGAGGTTACCGAGCAGGCTGAAGAGGTTACCGAGGAAACGGTAGACAGTCTCGATCTAGATGCTTTACTTGACAACCTTGATAAGGAACAGGAAGAAGAAAAAGCAGAACCTGCTCCCGCACCGGCACCCGCTCCCGCTCCCGCACCCAAGGCAAGCTTTTATGAAGCACCCAAGAACACGGGTAAGGCTACGGATGAAACCGCGGTTATCACCGCCGGTATGGTTATAAAGGGTGATCTTTCATCCACAGGATCTTTGGAAGTACTCGGATCGATCACCGGCAACATCGCGATCAACGGAAAACTCAACATCGTGGGGACCGTAGAAGGCGACTCAAAAGCTTCCGAGATCTATGCCGAAGGCGCAAAGATCACAGGCGAAGTAAACAGTCAGGGTTCGGTTAAGATCGGACAGAGTTCGGTTATTATAGGCAATATTTTTGCCACGAGCGCAGTTATCGCCGGCGCCGTAAAGGGTGACATCGACGTAAAGGGACCCGTAGTGCTCGATACTACGGCAATCGTTATGGGTAACATCAAATCCAAATCCGTTCAGATCAACAACGGTGCGGTTATCGAAGGTGTTTGCTCACAGTGCTACGCAGACGTATCACCTACAACATTCTTTGATGAATTCAAGAAAAAGAGTAAATAATCATTATAAAGGCGGATCACAATGCGTATATTGCTTAAGTTAAGCGGCGAAGCTCTGGCGGGAGAAAAGAAAACGGGCTTTGATGAGCCTACCGTCAGAAAGGTTGCCGCACAGATCAAACAGGTCATTAAAGACAACGAGATCGCAATAGTTATCGGAGGCGGTAACTTCTGGAGAGGCCGTACTTCCGGAGACATGGACAGGGTAAAGGCCGATCAGATCGGTATGCTCGCGACCGTTATGAACTGTATGTTCGTATCGGAGGTGTTTAAGACCGAAGGGATCGATACCGAAGTGTTCACCCCGTTCACATGCGGAACGTTCACATCACTTTACTCCAAAGAAGAGGCGGTTAAGAGCCTGAAAGCAGGAAAGGTTGTTTTCCTTGCAGGCGGGACGGGACATCCTTATTTCTCGACCGACATGGGAACCGTTCTGTTCGCACTTCAGATTGAGGCTGAGAGCGTTCTTTTGGCCAAATCAATTGACGGTGTATATGATGACGATCCCGCGAAAAATCCTAACGCCAAGAAGTTTTCCGAGATCTCTCTTGAAGAGGTTGTGGCCAGAAACTTAAAGGTGGTGGATACGGCGGCAAGTGCACTCGCGCTTGAGAACAAATTGCCGTTCATGGTATTTGACCTTAACGAAGAAAACAGTATCGTTAACACGCTTGGCGACAAGTTTAACGGTACGCGCGTAACAGCGTAAAACAAAGTATTGGGAGGATCTAAAAATTTATGGATGCCAGAGTATCACAATATAACGATAAGATGGTTAAAGCATTCGAATATATGGAGACGGAACTTCAGTCCATCCGTGCCGGACGTGCCAATCCCCATGTACTCGATAAATTGAGAGTGGATTACTACGGAACCCCCACTCCCATTCAGCAGGTAGGTAACATCACGGTTCCCGAACCGAGGATCATCCAGATCGCTCCTTGGGAGAAATCACTCATCAAGAATATCGAGAAGGCAATACTTGCATCGGATGTGGGTATCACACCTTCAAACGACGGTTCGGTCATAAGACTCGTGTTCCCCGAACTTACCGAGGAAAGACGTAAGGATCTTGTTAAAGAGGTTCGCAAGAAAGGCGAGGATTGCAAGATAGCGATCAGAAACATCCGCCGCGACGGTAACGAAGCTTTCAAGAAGCTTTCAAAGGCCGAGATCAGCGAAGATGAGATCAAAGATCTTGAGGATGAACTTCAGAAGGCTACCGACAAGTTTGTAAAAGATATTGACAAGGCCGTTGAAGAAAAGGCACAGGATATCTTAAAAGTATAAGATTAAAGGGCAGGTACCCAATCCTGCCCTTTGTGTGTATCATGGAGAGATTAAAGATAAATGAATGTACCAAAGCACGTAGCGATAATACTTGACGGAAACGGACGATGGGCAAAAGCTCACGGAATGCCGAGAAATTACGGACACATTCAGGGAGCAAAGGCTGTCGAGGATATTTGTGAGGACGCTTATAACCTGGGCGTTAAATATCTTACGGTGTATGCTTTTTCAACAGAAAACTGGTCACGTCCGAAAGATGAAGTTGATGCGCTCATGAAGCTCCTTAGGAACTACATGAAGAACTGTCTTCAAAGAGCGAGCAAGAACAATATGTGTGTAAGAGTCATCGGCGAGAAATCGCGTCTCGATGACGATATAAGAGAAAGCATAGAAAAGCTTGAGGAAGGTACCAAAAACAATACCGGGCTTTTCTTTACGATAGCGATAAATTACGGTTCCAGAGACGAGATCACAAGAGCTGTAAGAAAGATTGCGGAAAATGTCAAAGACGGAAAGATCGATCCTTCAGACATCACCGAAGATATGATCGCCGAAAACCTCGATACGGCGGGACTTCCCGATCCGGACCTTTTGATACGTACCTGCAGCGAAAAGAGGATATCGAATTTCTTACTGTGGCAGATATCCTATTCCGAAATATACGTTACCGACATCGCGTGGCCCGACTTTGACAAGAAGGCCCTTGAAAAAGCGATAGAGGAGTATTCGAAGCGAAACAGGAAATTCGGAAATATCAAAGAGGAATAGATTTATCATGTTTTTTAAAAGACTTTTGAGCGGCATCATGCTGGTCGCAATTTCTTTTGTGTTCATATATCTTGGCGGAAAATATCTTGCCGGACTTCTTACCTTCATTTCATGCGTGGCCTACTTTGAGATGGGAAGAGCACTTAAGCTGTTTGAAGGCAAGAATCAAAACGTACTGATGATATTCGGATATGTTGCGATAAGCGCCTACTATACCACGATCGCTTTGTCGGACAACATATATCTTCCGATAATGAGCGTGATCCTTACGATCATCGGATTTCTTTTCATTTACGTTTTTTCATATCCAAAGTACGATTTTGAGACGATCTCGGCAGCTGTTTTCTCGTTTCTTTATGCACCGATCATGCTTTCTTTCATGTATCATACAAGAGAGCTGGAATACGGAAAGTATATCGTATGGATAATATATATAAGCGCATGGGGAAGCGATACGCTTGCTTATTGTGTGGGCATGCTTACGGGTAAAACGATCGGAAATCATAAGATGACTCCGAAGTTAAGCCCCAAAAAGTCGATAGAGGGCGCAATAGGCGGAGTGCTCGGTGCGGCTTTACTTGCCTGGCTTTATGCACACTTTGTGCTTGTCAGATTTCTCCCCGCAGATTTTACGGGAGTTGAACTTAAGCTTGCCGCAGTCGGTGCTGTGGGCGGCTTTGTCGCAATGCTCGGAGATCTTGCGGCTTCAGCGATAAAAAGAAACAAAGACATTAAAGATTACGGACATCTCATACCCGGACACGGCGGTATCATGGACAGATTTGACAGTATGATAATAACCGCACCGCTGACGTTCTTTTTGGCGGCTTTGATGCTCGGGCTTTTATAACGGTCAGATTATGGAAAAGAAACTTGTAATACTCGGTTCCACGGGATCGATAGGAACCCAGACTCTTGAAATAGTTAAAAACAACGAAGGTTTAAGCGTATGCGCGCTTGCAGCCGCCACCAATGTCACACTTATGGAAGCACAGGCCCGCGAATTTAAGCCTTCTTTGTGTGTAATGTACGAAGAAAAAGCTGCGGCAGAATTAAAGGAACGCTTAAAGGATACAGACATTAAAGTGCTTTCGGGTATGGAAGGCTTATCCGAAGCGGTTTCATTAAAAGAAGCCGATATCGTTGTTACCGCCTTGGTGGGAATGATAGGAATAAAGCCTACCATCGATGCCATTAATTCGGGTAAGACGATAGCGCTTGCCAACAAGGAGACACTTGTTTGCGCAGGTCATATCATCATGAAGCTCGCCAAAGAAAAAGGAGTTTCGATACTTCCCGTCGATTCGGAGCACAGCGCTATATTCCAGTCGCTTAACGGTGAGAGAAGAGAACGTCTCGATAAAATACTTCTTACCGCTTCAGGCGGTCCTTTCCGAGGAAAGACCTATGAAGAGTTAAAGAGCATGAGTGTCGAGCAGGCACTGAAACACCCCAATTGGAGCATGGGCAAAAAAGTCACCATCGATTCGGCATCGCTTGTAAACAAAGGACTTGAGGTTATCGAAGCCAAATGGCTCTTTGACGTATCCGCTTCGGACATCACGGTGCTCATCCATCCTGAGAGCATAGTCCATTCTATGGTTCAATATACGGACGGAGCGGTCATCGCGCAGATGGGAATTCCGGATATGAAGCTTCCCATACAGTATGCGCTTTTCTATCCGGACAGAAGACCGATGTACGATAATCGCGTTGACTTTTTCAAACTCGAAAAGCTTTCTTTTTACAAGCCTGACACGGAAACGTTCAAAGGGCTTAAATTTGCGTACGAAGCCGTGAACAAAGGCGGAAACGCGCCTACGGTGTTCAATGCCGCAAACGAGTTTGCCGTAAAGAGATTTCTTGACAAGAAGATCGGATTTACGGGTATATACGATATAATAGAAGCCGCATTGTCAGATGTAGGCTTTATCAAAGATCCTTCCTTTGAGGAGATTCTGGCAACACAGAAGGAATGTGACGAATTCCTTGAAAAAAGATTTTAGGTGCAGGTTATATAAATGTTAGGAACAATCATATGGTTTATCATCATATTGTCCGTTATCGTTATCTCACATGAATTCGGACATTTCATAATCGCCAGAGCCAACGGTATCCGCGTCAATGAATTCGATGTGGGAATGGGTCCGACGATCTTTAAGTTCAAAAAAGGAGAGACCGTTTTTGCGTTAAAGGCGTTGCCGCTTGGCGGAGCATGTATATTTGAAGGCCTTGAAGATCTTTCCGATCCTAAGGTCGCTCTTGAAGCGATAGACGACGAAAAGGAAGGTATTAAGAGAGGCGACGAGAGATCGTTTCGAAATGCCAATGTATGGGCGCGTATCTCGACCGTACTTGCCGGACCGGTATTTAACTTTATCCTTGCGATGATCTTTGCGATGATCATCGTATCGAGGGCAGGTACGGATCTGCCTACGGTGCAGGGACTGACCGAAGGACGTCCGGCAGAGAGTTCGGGATTGTCGGTGGGAGACACGATAGTCAGTATTAACGGTGAAAAGATCCACGTATGGCGTGACATCACTCTTATAAGCATTCTCAATTCCGGCGAAGAGCTTGATATCGAATACAGACATAACGGAGAACTTAAGAAAACAAGTCTGACGCCTCAGTATGTGAAAGAAGACAACCGTTTCTATATAGGCATAGAAGGCGGCACCGATTTCATGGAGTGCAAGGGATTAAATCTTTTCAAATACAGCTGGTACGAACTTGTTTTTAACTTCCGGAATACATTAAAGAGTTTAAAACAGCTTGTGCTCGGAAGACTGTCAAGAGATGCGATCTCAGGACCTGTCGGAATAGCTCAGGTAGTCGGTGAAAACTACGGAGTGGCAAAAGAATACGGTATCGAGAGTGTCATACTTACGATGATGAACATCGCGATGCTGTTATCGGTGAACCTGGGAGTCATCAATCTGCTCCCGCTTCCGGCCATAGACGGCGGAAGACTCGTATTTTTGCTCATAGAAGTGGTAAGGGGAAAGCCCGTACCCGCGAAATACGAAGGGATAGTGCACGTTATAGGCTTTATAATGTTCCTTGCCATTACGGTGCTTGTTCTATTTAACGATATATCCAAATTCTTTTAGGAAAAGACCATGACTTACAGAGAAAACACAAAAGAAATTCATATAGGCAACAGGGTGATCGGACATGGCAATCCGATACTTATCCAGTCCATGACCAATACTCGTACAGAAGATGTCAAAGCTACGGTTTCGCAGATAAAGAGACTGGAGGCCGCAGGCTGCGAGATAGTGCGCTCGACCGTACCGACGATCGAAGCCGCGAAAGCCATAAAAGAGATAAAGAAAGAAATATCGATCCCGCTTGTCGCTGACATTCATTTTGATTATAAGATGGCTGTAGCCGCTATTGAAAACGGGGCGGACAAGATAAGGATCAATCCCGGAAACATCGGAAGCGACGATAAGTTAAGATGTGTGGTAGATGCTGCAAGGGAAAGAAACATCCCGATAAGAGTAGGTGTAAATTCCGGATCGCTGGAAAAAGAGATACTCGATAAATACGGACACGTCACATCCGACGGACTTGTTGAAAGCGCTGTAAACAACGTAAAGAGAATAGAAGACATGGGCTATGACAATCTTTGCATAAGCCTTAAGTCCACAGATGTTTTAATGTGCATTGACGCCCACAAAAAGATCGCGGGAAAGACGCCCTATCCGCTTCATGTGGGGATCACGGAATCGGGCACCGCATTTTCGGGAAATCTTAAGTCCGGTGTCGGACTCGGAGTCATATTATACGACGGAATAGGAGATACGATAAGAGTATCGCTTACGGAGGACCCTGTCGAAGAGATCAAGGCAGCAAGGATCATCCTTCGTACTCTCGGTTTAAGAAACGAAGGTATAGAAGTTATCTCATGTCCCACATGCGGCCGCACAAAGATCGATCTTATAGGGCTTGCCAAGAAGGCCGAAAGCCTCGCCGAGCAATATCCGTTATCTATCAAGCTCGCCGTCATGGGATGCGCGGTAAACGGACCCGGAGAAGCAAGAGAAGCCGAGATCGGCATAGCCGGAGGAGACGGAGAAGGACTTATATTCAAAAAGGGTACGATAGTCAAAAAGGTACCCGAGAGCGAACTCTTTACAGCACTTAAGGAGGAACTTGACAACTGGGGGAAATAACGCATGGAACAGGCGTTTTTAGACGTTTTTAATACATTGTCTTTAAAAGAGTCGTTAAAGACTTTATTTGAAGACGTATATATTCTTAAAATGGTCTCGGTGACCAAGAAAAATCTTGTGAAGATCTTTATAAAGAGCAACCATATCATTCCCCGTAAAGAGAAAGCCGATATGGAGCGGATCATCAAAAAGGATCTGTTTTCGGGAGAAGATATCGATATAAAGATCGTCGAGACCTATGAACTTCCGTCCGTTTATACCGTAACGGCGCTCCTTAACGAATACAAAGAGAGCATGCTCTACGATCTGACGGAAAATTCACCCATCCTTAAAAACTGTTTTATAAAGATCCGCTTTGAGGAGATCGACAAAAACACGGTCACGGTCATCGTTCCCGAAAAGTCCATTTTCAAGGAACGCGAGAACGAGATAGTCGACTACTTAAAGCACATTACAACGGATCGCTTCAATATGGAAGCGGTCTTTAAAGTCGTGTACGAAAAGCCTGAAGGAGAGGAAGAGCGGGAAAAAGAAAGAGAAGCGCTCACCGAATACAAGGTTCAAAAACTTATACGAAGCGATCTCGTGGCTTCTATGGAAGAAAGCGAATCGGAAAGCAAAGATGAGAATGCCCCGGAAGATAAGGCAAGCGAGAAAAAAGAAACCGCGAAGCCCGCTCCGAGTGTTCCAAGATCGGTGTCAAAACAGAACTTCTCAAAGTCATATCCTTCAAAGAAAAGCTTTACTCCCAGAAATTCAATGCCTGAAGAATCGGACAATCCGGATGTTTTGTACGGGCGGGAGATAGATCCCGAGGAAGAACCGATCAATCTTTGCGATCTGGTGGAAGATTTCCTTCCGGTAGTCGTAACAGGTGAGATCATCAAGGTTGAGGACCGCCGTGACATAAGAAACAACAAGGCAATCTTCGGTATGCATATAACCGATTATACAGACACCGTTAAAGTAAAACTGTTCTGTAAATCCGAGGATTACGATACATACGCCGGCAAATTCAAGAAGGGTACCTGGGTCAAGGTAAAAGGTATTCCTCAGCTCGACACCTTTGAACATGAAGTAAACATCACATCTCCGCAGGGCATCATGAAGGGCAAGAGCAACCGTACAAAGCGTATGGACTTAAGTCCCGAAAAGCGTGTGGAGCTTCATTGCCATACAAAAATGAGCGATATGGACGGAGTGAGCGAAGTTACGGATATCATCAACTGTGCTTACTCGTGGGGACATAAGGCGATCGCCGTTACCGATCACGGTGTAGTACAGGCTTTTACCGATGCGAATCATGCATGGGAAAAGCTTTGGGGCAAAGAAAAGGACCGATGCAAAGAAGCCGGAGAGAAGCCCGACAGGCAGAATTTCTTTAAAGTTATATACGGTGTGGAAGGTTATCTTGTAGACGATCTTACCGAAGCCGTATATGACTCAAAGGGCCAGTCACTTGACGGTACCTTTGTTGTATTCGATATAGAGACGACCGGCTTTTCACCGATAAAGAACAAGATCATCGAGATCGGTGCGGTAAAGATAAAGGATGGCGAGATCGTTGACAGATTTTCCGAATTTGTAAATCCCGAGTGTCCCATACCCTACAGGATCAGCAAACTTACATCCATTACGGACGAGGACGTAAAGGATGCTCTTACGATAGAAGAAGTGCTGCCGGAGTTTACGGCCTTTTGCATGGGCTCGGTGCTTGTTGCGCATAACGCCGGATTTGATACTTCGTTTATAAAGGAAAACTGTAAAAGACTTGGACTTCCCTACGATTATACGGCGGTGGATACTCTTACCGTTTCGAGAGCATTCTTACAGGGACTTCACAACTACAAGCTCGATACGGTGGCCAAAGAACTCGGTGTTTCGCTTAAAAATCACCACAGAGCCGTAGACGATGCGGAATGTACCGCGGGCATATTCATAAAGCTTTTGAAGATGGCAGAAGAGAAAGGCATTACCGATCTTGATAAGCTTGAGGAAAATTCTAAGCTTTCAAAAGACAGCATACGCTCAATGATGTCTCATCATGTCATCATACTGGCCAAGAACAATACGGGAAGAATAAACCTTTACACACTTGTTTCAAAATCGCACCTTGAATATTTCGGTTCGAACCGTAACAAGGTGCCCAAGATTCCCAAAAGCGAGATACTTAAATATCGAGAGGGACTCATCATAGGAAGTGCCTGCGAAGCCGGCGAACTTTATCAGGCACTCGTGGAAGAAAGAGGCGACGACACGATCGCCAAGATAGTTAATTTTTACGACTATCTCGAGATACAGCCGGTCGGAAACAACGAGTTCATGATCCGCGATACGGTTCACGAAAAGTATGAGCGTTTCAATACTATAGAAGATCTCCGCGAGATCAACCGAGAGATCGTAAGGCTCGGAGAAATGTACAATAAACCTGTTGTGGCAACGTGTGACGTGCATTTTCTCAATCCCGAGGATGAACTTTACAGACGCATTATCATGAAAGGACAGGGATTTGAAGATGCCGACAATCAGGCACCTTTGTATCTACATACGACTGATGAGATGCTTGAGGAGTTCGGTTATCTCGGTCTTGATAAGGCAAAAGAAGTCGTCATCACCAATCCCAACATGATCGCAGACAGCATCGATTCGATATCGCCCGTTCGACCCGATAAATGTGCTCCGGTCATCGAGAACAGTGATGAACTCTTAAAGAATATATGTTACACAAAGGCCCATGAGATGTACGGCCCCGAACTTCCCGAGATAGTATCGGAGCGTCTCGAACGTGAACTTAACTCGATAATAAAGAACGGCTTTGCCGTTATGTATATAATCGCGCAGAAGCTCGTTTGGAAATCCGTGGAAGACGGATATCTGGTAGGCTCCAGAGGTTCCGTCGGTTCCAGTTTTGTTGCGACCATGGCGGGTATCACGGAGGTCAATCCGCTCGTTCCGCACTATTATTGCAGCAACTGTCATTACAACGATTTCGATTCCGAAGACGTAAAGAAATTCAGAGGAATGGCGGGAGTGGACATGCCCGACAAAGCATGTCCCGTATGCGGCGCAAATCTTAAAAAAGATGGATTTGACATTCCTTTTGAGACCTTCCTTGGATTTAAAGGTGACAAAGAGCCCGATATCGACCTTAATTTCTCGGGTGAATATCAGTCAAAGGCTCACAGATATACTGAAGTTATCTTCGGCGCCGGGCAGACGTTCAGAGCAGGAACCATAGCTACCCTCGCCGACAAGACGGCGTTCGGTTATGTAAAGAAATATTTTGAGGAAGCAGGTATAAAGAAACGTGTCTGCGAGATAGACCGTATAGTATCGGGCTGCGTCGGTGTCAGAAGAAGCACCGGTCAGCATCCCGGCGGTATAATAGTACTTCCCGTGGGAGAGGATATTAACTCCTTCACTCCGGTACAGCATCCCGCGAACGATCAGACTACCGATACCGTTACCACGCATTTCGATTATCACTCGATCGATCA
>JAILEQ010000104.1 GCA_024687305.1 Lachnospiraceae bacterium
TCTCTTATTTCGTCTCTTGCAACAATATTGCCCGATAATTCTTCGATAAGATCAAGTCGATGGTTCATGATTTCTTTATCAAGCAAAGGTTGTTCGATATAACTTCTTAAAAGTCTTCCGCCCATAGCGGTCTTTGTTTTATCAAGTACCCAAAGGAGCGATCCGCGTTTCTGCTTTTCGCGCATCGTCTCGATCAGTTCAAGGTTTCGTCTGGTCGATGAATCAAGATGCATAAAGCTTCCCGATTCATAAGGTTTGATATTATCAAGATTCTGTAAGGCATTCTTTTGAGTTTCGTATAAAAACTCAAGAACGGCACCTGCTGCGATCGTAGCGTTTTTATAGTCGGAAAGACCCAGACCTTCTATCGAATTGACTTTAAAGTGTTCCTTTAACTTAATAAGAGCTTCTTTTTCGTTAAAATAGTGCGAAGAAACGGCACTTAAAGAAATATTGCCTCTGGCCTTAAGAGCATCAAAAGGAAAATCCGACATAAGAAATGCATCGTTACAGATGATCTCACGCGGTGAATATCTGTTGATCTCATCGAGTATTCCGGCGATATCGTTAACTTCGGTGGCAAAGAAATCGCCGGTAGTTATATCAACAACACTTATTCCGGTTCCGTTTTCTAAATAAACCACACACATAAGAAAACTGTTTTCCGATGCGTCGATGGAATTTGTATCAAGATTGGTTCCCCTGGAAACGATCCTTACAACTTCTCTTTTAACAAGTCCTTTTGCGGTGGCCGGATCTTCCGTCTGTTCGCAGATAGCCACCTTATAGCCTTTGTTAACAAGACGGTTCAGATAATTGTCCACTGCATGAAAAGGGACTCCGCACATGGGAGCCTTCTCTTCGTTACCGCACGCCTTGCCTGTCAGAGTCAGTTCGAGCTCTTTTGAGGCTATGAGCGCGTCATCAAAAAACATTTCATAAAAATCACCGAGTCTGTAAAAAAGTATGCAATCCTTGTATTCGTTTTTCGTTTCAAGATATTGCATCATCATCGGCGTATATTCGGCCATTTGATAATCCTTTCTTTTTATCACACAAGTTCACCGGTATAATAAAACCCGTGAAACTCAGTGAGTTTAACATCAACGATCTTACCGATAAGATCTTTGGAACCTTTAAGATGAACGACCGTATTGGAACTCATCCTGCCGTCTATAAACGTATCGTCGGATTCGTTTGCTTCTTCACAGAGAACCTTTACGGTACGACCCAAAAATCTTTCGGTCCTTTTTTTAGCCGTTTCTTGAACAACGCTCAATACCATATCGAAATGTTCTTTTACGATCTCGGGATCGACCTGTTCCATTTTTGCGGCCGGAGTGCCGGTCCTTATGGAGTATATAAATGTAAATGCGTTGTCAAATTCGGCTTTCTTTATTACATCTATTGTATCCAATACCTCTTCTCTTGTCTCACCGGGAAATCCTACGATAATGTCCGTTGTTATGGAAATATCAGGCATTTTTTCTCTTATTTTGCGTACAAGTTCAAGATAGGATTCTTTATTATATCTTCTGTTCATAGCCTTCAATATCTTCGTGGAACCCGACTGTAAAGGCAAATGAATATGTGAGCATATTTTTTTTGACGAAGCCATAACATCAATAAGCTCATCTGAAAGATCCTTCGGATGAGAAGTCATGAATCTTATTCTCTTAAGACCGTCAATCTTTTCGACCATAGTAAGCAATTTTGCGAAAGATATCGGGTTTTCCAGGTTGTTTCCGTACGAATTGACATTTTGCCCGAGAAGCATTATCTCAACTACTCCGTCTTTTACAAGTGATTCGATCTCTTCTATGATTTCTTCGGGCTTTCGGCTTCTTTCGCGTCCTCTGACGTAAGGCACTATGCAATAAGTACAGAAATTGTTGCATCCGAACATTATATTGATCCCGGATTTGAAAGGATACTTTCTTTTTACCGGAAGGTCTTCTTTTATGATATCCGTATCGTCCCAAATTTCGGTATATTTATCGCGTTCATACATTTCGACAAGAAGTCTCGGAAAATCAAAAAGATTGTGTGTTCCGAAGATCAGATCCACAAAACCGTAACTATTTTTTATCTTCTCAACAACGGTTTCTTCCTGCATCATACATCCGCAAAGTGCGATCTTCATTGACGGATTTTTCTTTTTATAAGGTTTTAATGCCCCGAGACGGCCGTAGACACGCTGATTGGCGTTATCTCTGATCGTACATGTATTGTAGATGATGAAATCGGCATCATCGCTATTTGTTTCGATAAAACCGGCCTCTGATAAGACCCCGAGAAGTTTCTCGGAATCTCTTGCATTCATTTGGCAACCGAAAGTCGTAACCTGGCAGGTGAGTTTTCTGCCGATGATTGACTCTTTTTCGGATATGATTTTTTTAAGTGTTTCCAAATACCCGTCCAATTTGTATCCTGCTTTACTTAGTATTTTAGAGAATTCAATGCTTCCAAAGGAGTATCTTCGGTAACTATGAAATCAAGTTTAACATCGGAATCGGTTGTGGGAAGCTTGTCAAAAAGCTGATAACCGAAACATATTCCGACAGTAAGTATATTTTCTTTGTCGGCAAGATAATTATCATAATAGCCCTTGCCGTAACCGAGTCTTCCGTTCTCTTTATCAAAAGCTACTCCGGGAACGAGCATGAGTATCTTTTCGTTTTTGCATTTTTCATAATCAAAAACTCTCATGGGATCGCCCATAGGCTCCATGATACCCATATAACCGTTCACGAGTTCATAAGAAGAATCGATTCTGTAAAAGTCCATTCTTGCTTCGTCAAAGCCCTCAAGAACTTTGGGAAGGTAAACCTGCTTACCGATCATCAATGCTTCTTCCAAAACGGTGATTGTGCCGACTTCGCCGTGATAATCGGCATAAAGAAGCAATTTGTCGCATTCCCTGTAAACATTGCTTCTCAGTATCGTTCTCTCGATCGCTTTTGATGCTTCATTCCATATCTCTTTGGAAAGAGCTTCGCGTCTTGCCAACAGTTCCTTTCTGATCTCCTCTTTTTCTTTTGTCATTTTAAATCTCCCTTTTTGACGCCGCTTGCCTTAGGCAAAGCATCGTCATCCTTTGAAACTGTCCTTTGTCAGTTTGTGTATGCTTCCGTCTTTTTCGACTACATCGACATTGTCAAGTTGAACCTGAAGATTGTTCTTGACCGAATCGATATAGAGTTTTCGCATTTCTTTTTGTTCCTGTGCTTCTTCTTGTGTCAATTCTCTTTCTTTGGATAAATGATAAAGCTCATTGACCCGCTTTATTACTTCATCAATCGTCATTGATCATTTCCTCAAAACATTTATATTTTGCTGCGATCGCTTCAAAAACCTTCATTCCGTCCATCGCAGCGCTCATGATCCCGCCCGCATATCCGGCGCCTTCACCGGCGGGATACAGACCTTTATGAGATACGCTTTCAAACAACTCATCACGTTCAATCCTTATAGGTGATGATGTTCTGCTTTCAATACCGCTTAATATGACGTTATCTGCGGCAAAACCCGGTATTATCCTGTCAAAATACTCCATTCCCTCGACAAAAGTCTCGTTTATCTCATAAGGAAGTATATCAGACAGTCGGGAATAAAGAAACCGTCCCTTACATTCCGGAGAGATCGAAAGCATATCGTCGGGTTCAACGTTATTCAGATCCGTAAGTCCGGATATGACTTCGTTTTTAAAATCTTTGTAATACTCAACGGGAATTGCTCCTCCCGCCAGATTATACGCATTTTCCTCTATTTTCTGCTGGAAATACATTCCCGCCAGAGGATGGTCCGATCCAAAATCTTTCGTATCGACGGTAACTATTATCGCACTGTTGCTGTGACGTGAATCTCTTGCTTTATAACTCATTCCGTTCACACATGTTCTCGACATTTCGGATGAAGCATTTACAACATATCCGCCGGGACACATGCAAAAAGAATAAACTCCGCGTCCGTTGGAAGCTTTATAAGTGAGTTTATAAGTCGCCGTAGGAAGAAATTTGGTAAATTTGTTGTTTTCTCCGTACATGGCATCGTCTATGAATTTTCTGTCATGTTCCACTCTGAAGCCGACAGCGAATTCTTTTTGGCTTAACTTTATGTCTTTGTCATAAAGCATTGAAAACGTATTTCTTGCACTGTGACCTATCGCAAGGACACATACTTCGGCGGGATGTTTTATATTTTTATTTATTACGATCTCACTTACTTTACCGTCATTAAAATTTATATCCGTTACTTCGGCATTAAATCTGAATTCGCCTCCGAAGGATTTGATCTTGTTTCTCAGATTCTTTATAACGTCAACAAGCACATCCGTTCCGATATGAGGTTTGGCGTCGGTAAGTATATTTTCGTCAGCCCCGCATTCGACAAAAAGTTCCAGTACGGCCTTGTTTCTTCCAAAATGGTCTTTTACAAGAGTGTTCAATTTGCCGTCGGAAAATGCTCCCGCACCACCTTCACCGAATTGAACGTTTGAATTTCTTTTCAATACTCCCGTTCTGAAGAATTCTTCCACATCTTTTGTACGTATATCGATATCATAGCCTCTTTCAAATACGATCGGTCTGTAACCGTATTTGGCAAGATAATACGCGCAAAACAGTCCGGCCGGCCCCGCTCCTATGATAACTGGACGATTGTTCAATCTTTCGGCGCCGTTAACGATCGGACTATATTTTATCTCTTTATAAAGACTCACTCTGTCAACCGGACATCTTTTCAAAACCGAATTCTCGTTTTTTACATCCACCAGCAAAGACAGTATAAAAAAGATCTCCGGCTTTTTTCTGGCGTCGATCGACAATTTTTCAATCTTTACAAAATTAATGTCGGAGTCGAAAACCTTTAAAACAGCGGCAGCTTTTTTTCTTAATTCATCATATGTGTAGTTTGGATAAACCTTTATCTGGTTAACTAACAGCATGCCTTTTCTCCTGCGATCACTCCCGATGTAAAGGCCCATTGAAGATTATATCCTCCGCACGGTCCACATACATCGATCAGTTCACCGGTCACAAACAGTCCGGGAACCGCTTTTATCTCAAGATCGTTTGTAAGTTCATTTGTATTCAACCCGCCAACGCATGCCTGCGCAGATTCAAACCCCGCCGCATCCAAAATATTGAATGTGACATTTTTAATACGATCGAGTATTTCAAACAGTTTAGCTTTTGTGATATCCGAAACGGGAGTATCATGTTTTATATTGCAAAGATCAAGGATCATATCCGAAAGCTTGTCTTTCATAAAACCGTTTAAAAGTTCGCGTATACTCTTCTCGTTGTTAAGAAGCAAACTTACCAAAGCGAATTCTTTGAACTCTTCAAATCCCGCATCGTCATATTCCGGCAAAAGATCGATTCTGACAGTCATTTTGTCGTTATTATTGTATTTACCGGCACAATGATTGCTCAGATTAAAAATACATATTCCGGAAACACCCATTTCCCAGAAAAGTATCTCCCCGAACTCTTCTTTTACGACCTTTTCGTTTATTAAAAGACTTACTTTTGCTTCGTTTCTGACACCTTTTACGGTTTCGAAATCATATCCGCCAAGTTTAAGTTTGCAAAGCCCGGGAACAAACGGTTTAAAGCTTAAACCAAACGGATTTAAAAGTTTCGATCCGTTTTCTTTCTCCCCTTTTATCAGTCCCGCTTTCGAACCGGTCGACAGAATGACTTTGTCAAATTCATATCTCTTTTTATCGCCTTCGACGGATATCAAAAATCTGTCTTGTTTTTTATCTATAAGATTCACGAAAGAATCGAGTTTTATCCTGATATCATAGATCGATGCCTCTTTAAGCAAAACGGCGGAAACGCTCGTAGCCTGTTCACTTAAAGGATACACATAGCCATTTTTGTCCTTGGTCATCAATCCGAGCGTCTTAAAAAAATGAATAAGGTCATTGTTGGAAAAAGAAAACATTTTATCTTTAACAAAATCAATGTCGGATGACACATATTCATTAATATCGATCGATGAATTTGTAAGGTTGCATTTGCCGTTGCCGGTACGAAGAAGCTTTTTTAACGGTTCTGCATTTTTTTCAAAAACAGTAACTCTCGCACCGTTTTTGGCGGCAAAGAGTGCAGCCGTGATACCGCTGGCTCCGGCGCCGATAACAGCCACATCATATCTCATATTATTCTTCCGTTCGTCTATTTTATGAATCTGAAAATCGAAAGCAGTTTATTCCCGCCGGGTATTGCCGACAACTCTTCTCTGGTTATACCTTTTATAACAACCATAGATATAAAATACACAACGATCCCGACTATTATCTCAAACAAGATGAGAATCCTTGAAAACGTTCCGTGTAACAACAACTTGTTCATCAAAAACAGTATAGCGCCCATTACCGCAGAACTTGCAAGCGGATAGATGAACGTTTTCATATATTCCTGACTGTAGCCGATCGCTTTTTTTATCGACAGTACATTCAAAACACATATGATGAGCGAAAAGAAGTTATTCGATAAAGCTACCGCATAAATGTTTAAATTTGTAAACTTAAGCAGGCATGTAAGCAATGTAACGTGTACCGCCAATGCAATAAGACCGTGGATTATAGGCTTGCTCAATTTGCTCATTCCCTGCAGAATGCCGTTGGTGAGCGTCGAGAACGAGAATAAAACAATGCCGGCCGCACCGATCCTCAGAAGCATGGGGCCCGTTTCGGTTGTCGTTGAAAACAAAAGAAACATTACTTCGTTTGCCAAAACAAATATACCCATTGCGCAGGGGATCGAAATAAGCATTGTGATCCTTATGACACGACCTATCTTATCTCTTGCTTCGTCATAAGCTTTTCTTCGCATTATACCCGCAAGCGTGGGAACGCTTGAAGCTCCCATTGCATTGGACATTGCAATCGGAACACCTATCAGTACAAGATAGTTTCCCGAATAAATTCCCCAGTTGATGGATTTGATATCTATAAGGCCTTTTTCGACCATTATCCTGTTATGAATATATTGGTCCAAAAAGTTTGATATATTGTTTACGGTTGCACTTAGAACAACCGGTACGATCGTTAATATAAGAACTTTATATACATAAAATGTGCTTTCAATCTTATCGGACGGATCTCGTAACACTTTCTTTTTAAATGATATGCTGTATCTTTTATAGATAAAAAACAGGAAAAGCAAAGCGACAAGCGCGCCTACACTGCAGCCAAGAGTGGCTCCGGCAGCACCGTAAGCGCTCTTATACTTGTCATTTAACAGTATTCTTCCGACTTTTTCCCCTTTTTTAACAAGAAGATACGATGCACTCAGACTCACTGCTATAAGAACGATCTGTTCGATGAGCTGAGACACCGCGGTCGGCACCATAGTGCCCTGACCCTGGAAAAAGCCTCTGAAAACTCCCATTATCGCAACTACGAAAAGTGTGGGAGCCAAAACTCTCAAAGCAAGAAAACTCATGGGTTCGTTGATCATTGAAGACAAAGAACCGGCAGATATAAATACTAAAACAGATGATATCAAGCCTACTATAAAAGCAAAAGTAAGCGTACATCTGAATATCTTATAAGCGTTTTTGTATTGTCCTTTGTTTACTCTTGCAGCAACAAGTTTTGATACCGACAAAGGAATGGCATACGAAGAAACAGTCAGAACAATGCTGTAAATCTCATAAGCGGCCGAATAATAACTGCTGCCGTAATTACCGATAATGTAGTACTGGGGAATTCTCTTGATCAATCCCAGCATTCGTACCAATACACCCGCAAAGGCAAGTATACCGCCCTGTACTATGAAATTGTTAAGTCCGCTGTTTCCGGTTTTTTTGTCATTTAAAGACATTAATCCGTCTCCCGTGTAATCCCAACCGTATCAAGTATTTTTCTCTGGTAATCTTCCATAACCGTCCGCTCATTTTCCGTTTCATGATCAAATCCGGACAGATGAAGAAGGCTGTGAGTGATCAGAAAAGCGATCTCCCTTTTAAAAGAATGACCGTATTCCAAAGCCTGTGAATGTGCATGCTCAAGAGATATCATAATATCTCCGAGGATAAGTTCTTTCGTATCGGGATCGAAATATTCAAAAGAATCCTTTTGAATTATCGAAAAATCTCCCGGCGTTTCAAATTCTATGGCCGGGAAAGAAAGAACATCTGTAGCGCGGTCTATTCCCCTGAATTCTTTGTTTATATTGCGTATCGTTTCATCATCTGTAAAAGAGACATTTAAGCTTACTTCATACGGAATGTCAAATGTCCTGATAAGCTCATTTGTAAGCGTTGATATGAGTTTATCCACATCAAAAGATAATTGTTCCTCTGTCTCATTTTCAACGTAAAAAGTCATAATAAAGCGTCTCCCTCTTCATTATCTCTCTTACATTTCTAAGGTCTCTTTGCGTCATATCGGAATCGCCCAATGCGTTCTTTATATAATGCTTGTCAAGAAGTGTGTCTATCAGTTCGCCGTAATCAACTTTCTTTTGATTATCGGCCGCAAATATCTGCATGATCGATGATATAAGTTTATCCGAAAGATATACGATACAAGCTTCTTTTTTGATCAAAGGAGCTGTTTTGTCGGAAAACTCAACCACAGTTTCGGCTGCTTCCGGAGGAAAATTATTTTCTTTAACAAAATTGACCATTGCGTCATGATCGAAGTCAAAGCTTTTCTTTATGCGATGATAATAGGCCAGGTTTTTGGCCATATCAACGTTGCAGCCGCATGCGAGCGCGATCCTTTCGGCAAGGTATGCAGTATGAATCGATCTTAAATATTCCTCTTTGGAAACCTCTTTTAACTTTGCCAAAGCATGATATTCCTGATCGTTAAGTTCGAGATATTTGTTGCGATATCTGTTAGCTATTGTGTCGTTGAAATATTTTAATATCCAAAACAGTACGATCGTATTGATAGCTACGTTTACGATCGGCATAATAAACTGTTCAAACGACAATTCCTTGTTTTCAAGGAAAATAAATCCGGCGGTCTCAAGTACGAACAACGCCACCACGGACATGAATATCGAAAATGAAACCTTAAAGTATTCATCGATCGATCTAAATAAAGTAATGGCTATCATTGCAGAAAGAAAATGTACAATAAAAGTCTTTACATCCGGCTGACCCGAAAGCAATGTCGTTAAGCCTATAAGACCGGTCGAAGCAAATACCGAAACCGTCGAATTTGAAAACAAAGACAATGAGACACACAATGCCACAAACATCCAGCCGGATCTTTCGGAAAATGGATAAAGCAGGCTGAGTACCAGAGATATCTCATATACGATCAAAAATCTGTATAAGTGTTCGGCATTGTCGTATTCAAAAACCTTGTGCATTAACTCATAGTAAAAAGAAAAAGTCAAAAACAAGGAAAAAAAACCACATAAAACACCGATACAGAGCATATCACCGTAATTCTTTTTATACAGAAACATTGCTCCGACGGTAAGTATGATCGTAGATAAAAATATGATAATACCTACAATGATCGATTGCTTTTTATTGTAAGTCACTACTGTTCGTTTCCTTTGCGATATCTTTGGGCATTAGAACCGGAAGCGTGCTTGTTTTCATACGCTTCATAGGCGTTTACTATCTTTTGAACCAAAGGATGTCTCACAACATCCTTGCCCGTAAGTTCACAGATAGATATGCCATCAAGTTTCTTTAGTATCTTAATGGCAACATCAAGACCGCTTGTCTGATCTTTGGGAAGGTCTTTTTGCGTTGAATCACCCGTAATAACGACTTTTGAGCCGAATCCTATTCTTGTCAGGAACATTTTCATCTGAGCAGGGGTCGTATTCTGTGCTTCATCCAGTATTATATAAGCATCTTCGAGCGTTCTTCCTCGCATATAAGCAAGAGGCGCAACTTCAATAAGCCCTTTTTCCATGTTCTTAAGAAAATTGTCAGCACCCATTATCTGATAAAGAGCATCATACAACGGTCTTAAATATGGATCGACTTTGCTTTGAAGATCACCGGGAAGGAATCCCAGTTTTTCACCTGCTTCTATAGCGGGTCTTGTCAAAATGATCTTACTTACTTCATTGTTTTTAAAAGCCGTTATCGCCATGGCCATGGCAAGATACGTTTTACCCGTACCTGCGGGACCGATACCGAAAACGACCATATCCTTTTTCATGGCATCAACATAAGCTTTCTGCCCTATGGTCTTGGGTTTGACCGGTTTTCCGAGCATAGTATGACAAATAATGTTCTCATCGAGCTCGGAAAGCTTTTCTTCGCACTTCTCTTTGCTAAGATCGATGGCGTAGTTCATTCGTTGTTCTTCGATGTCATCATCTTTTCTGTTAAGAAGTCTGTTCATCATAGATACGGCATGCGTAACATCATCTTCTTTACCGATGACTTTTAACACACCGTCTCTGTTTATCAGCAAAATATTCAGTTCCCGCTCCATCTTTTCCAGATAGCGGTCATTCTCGCCAAAGAGTGTTCTTAACTGTTCGGCGGAAAATTCAACGATTTTTTCCATATGATCTTTACTTGTGATAAGGTTCGTTATTTATGATCTTAAAAGCACGATAAATCTGTTCGGATAAGATCACACGCATCAGCTGATGAGGAAATGTCATCTTTGAAAATGAAAGCTTTATATCGGATCTTTCTTTTACCTCTCCGGAAAGCCCCAAAGAACCTCCTATGATAAAAGCGATGCTGCTGTATCCGTTTAACATGATCTTTGACAGTTTTTGGGAAAGTTCAACGCTTGAAAACTGTTTTCCTTCAATGCACAAAGAAATGACGTAATCGTCATTTCCTATTTGCTCAAGTATCCTCTTACCCTCTTTGGAAAGGACGAGATCATTTTCTTTTTGCGATGCTTTCTCATCTGTTTTTTCATCCAAAACTTCAATGACGGAAAAAGAAGAAAATTTCGAAAGACGCTTTGAATATTCCGCTATCGCTTCTTTGTAAAAGTTTTCTTTAATTTTCCCCACACATACGATCTTAATCTTCATCCGATTCAAATATATCCGAATAAAATCTGTCGACTACATAATAAGAAAAGCCCGGTTCAAGATCATCAAAGTTTTTCTCCACTTCAGCAACAGCCATATTGGAAATGATAAGACTTTCTTCTTCCATTGAAACATCGGTGGCCTGTACCTTAAAAGCGCCTTTAGATGCAGCATCTTTCAAAAATGTGACGATCTTTTCAATCTTTTCTTTTTCTTCAACGGCTTTTTCTTTTTGCTTTTTTGCTTTTAAGAACGATCTTATACCGCTTAAGACAAAAAGCGCAAAGAACACAGTCATAACACCTGTAGTCAGGTAGAACTGCATGCCGCTTATGGGAAGCTTTATAGTTTTACATAAACTTAGGACTGCGATAACAACACCGATCACTCCCAAGGTAAGGAGTGTAACTGCCGAAGAAGAATTATTTTTATAACTGTCCTCGTATGATTCGTATTTGGGGATAGTATTCATGGCTCTTCTTTTTGCATTTTCGATAATGCCCGCAATCTCTTCTTCGGGTATGCCTTTTTGACGGAGCAATACCGTGATCTGCCTGACCGCATCTTCTGCAGCGATATCGTTTAATTCTCTGTCATCAGAAGAATATTCCCTATCACTTTCGCCATATTCGGCTTCATATTCCGATACTTCGTTTAATTCATCTTCAAGATGTGATATCTCCTCGGCATCTTTTAACGAATCCACCAAAGCGGTCTTACAATCGGGGCATATCTTAATGCCTTCAACATATTCAAGTCTGCAATTAGGACACCACGGCATTGTTATTACTCCTTTATGTCAAATGATCATTTGTTTTTCAAATAATTGTCGATTCCCTTGGCGGCTGCTTTACCTGCGCCCATGGCAAGTATAACGGTAGCCGCACCGGTAACTGCGTCGCCTCCGGCAAAAACGCCTTCCTTGGACGTCTGACCGAATTCTTCTTCTGCAACGATACATCTTCTCTTGTTGGTCTCAAGACCCTTTGTTGTGGATGCGATCAAAGGATTGGGACTTGTTCCGAGAGACATGATAACGGCATCAACATCGATCTCGAATTCCGATCCGGGTATCTCAACAGGACTTCTTCTTCCCGATTCATCAGGCTCTCCAAGTTCCATCTTAATGACTCTTATCTTGTTTACCCAGCCGTTTTCATCGGTGAGGATCTCAACAGGATTGGTAAGAAGATCGAAAATAATGCCTTCTTCTTTGGCGTGATGAACTTCTTCCACTCTTGCGGGAAGTTCTTCTTCGGAACGACGATATATAACATGTACTTCCGCTCCGAGTCTGAGTGCCGTTCTCGCTGCATCCATGGCAACATTACCACCACCGACAACAGCAACTTTTTTAGCCTTCATGATAGGAGTGGTCGAATCATCGTTAAAAGCTTTCATAAGGTTGCTTCTTGTAAGATATTCGTTTGCGGAGAATACACCGTTTGCATTTTCTCCGGGAATACCCATAAACTTGGGAAGACCCGCACCAGAACCTATAAAGATAGCATCAAAACCTTCATCTTCAATAAGTTCGTCAACGGTGATACTTTTACCGATGACAACGTTTGTCTCTATCTTTACGCCGAGAGATTTAACGTTTTCGATCTCTTTGGCAACAACGGCATCTTTGGGAAGACGGAATTCGGGAATACCGTATACAAGAACACCGCCGGGCTGATGAAGCGCTTCAAATACGGTAACATCATAGCCCATCTTGGCGAGGTCTCCGGCACAGGTAAGGCCTGCGGGGCCCGAACCGATAACGGCAACTTTTTTACCGTTCTTCTCTTTTGTTGCAGCAGGTTTCTTTCCGTTTTCTCTTGCGGTATCGGCAACAAATCTTTCAAGCTTACCGATGGAAATGGGTTCGCCTTTGATGCCTCTTATACATTTACCCTCGCACTGACTTTCCTGAGGACATACACGTCCGCAGACAGCGGGAAGAGCGCTGGACTCACTTAATATCTCATATGCTTTATCAAAATCTCCGAGTTTAACCTGTTCTATGAAACCGGGAATATTGATGGCTACGGGACATCCTTTAACGCACTGCGCATTCTTACAGTTAATACATCTTGAAGCTTCTTCCATAGCTTCTTCTTTATTATATCCGAGGCACACCTCGTTAAAATTGGTTGCACGAACTTTCGGATCCTGCTCGCGTACCGGTACTTTCTTTAATACGTCCATTGTTATCTCCTCCTTAGCAGTTTCCGCATCCGCCGTGATGTGTAGCGCCTTCCTTAGCGGCAAGAAAAGCTCTGCCCTCTGCCGTCTTATAAAGCGTCTGACGTTTCATGGCTTCATCAAAATTTACAAGATGTCCGTCGAATTCCGGACCGTCAACACATGCAAATTTAACCTTGTCGCCTATGGTGACACGGCATGCTCCGCACATACCCGTACCGTCTACCATAATGGGATTAAGGCTAACTACCGTTGGAATGTTAAGCTCTTTTGTAAGTTTGCAAACAAACTTCATCATGATCATGGGACCAATGGCTACACAAACATCATATTTATTTCCTTCGGCAACAAGATCTTCGATAGTTTTAGTAACCATACCGCTTCTTCCGTAGGAACCGTCATCGGTAGTGATATAAAGATTGCCTGCGACCGCTTTCATTTCATCTTCGAGTATAAGAAGATCCTTTGTCTTTGCACCCACGATAACATCGGCATTGATACCGTTCTCATGAAGCCACTTGACCTGAGGATAAACGGGAGCCGTTCCTACACCTCCGGCAACAAACAGAATGTTCTTTTTCTTCGTGTTTTCAACATCGTCGGTAATGAGTTCCGAGGCACATCCGAGAGGTCCCACAAAATCATGGAACGAATCGCCGGCCTTAAGACCCGACATGAATAAAGTTCCGGCACCAACAATCTGAAATACGATCGTGACAGTGCCTTCGTTTCTATCGTAATCACAGATGGTGAGCGGAATTCTCTCACTGTCTTCATCGGTCCTTACGATAACAAACTGCCCGGGAAGACATGATTTTGCCACTCTCGGAGCCTTCACAACCATTAAGTAAATATTGGTCGTGATTTCTTCGGCTTTTAAAATCTGGTACATTTTTACATTTCCTTTCAATATGTATTTATAGAGGAGAAAGTTTATAACCCTCTTCTCCCGTTACATCAACGGAATAAAGCATTCCGTTGTAACAATCGATGGCATAATATGTTCCGGTCATTGTATTATTGCCGAAAGCATCCTGAATGTATTCTACAACAAAATAGAAATCTCCCATACCCTCAATGGGATATATTGTCGAATACATGAATATATATGTTCCGTCTATACCTTCTCTGTGACATCCCGATTCATCAAGATATCCTCTGTCGATAAGTCCCTGATTAAGCATGGTGACCGCATCGGCGGGTGTGATCTCTGTATCGAGATTAACGGTATAAACTTTCGTAACAATCTCGCTTGCGGTTCCGTCATTGGAGAAAACCACAAATTTATAGGTGTTCGTACCGAGCATTGCCGGAATGGGATCGGTATATTTGAACGATTCTTTTGTGGGATCGGAACCGTCAAGAGTATAATAGCACGTATACATGACGGGAACATCCACTTCGATCATAAATGAGTGTTCATATTCTCCCTCTTCGGGTTCTACGTTAGGGGAGAAAGAAAATGCCACATCGATAAGGTAAGTATTCGTAACAGTTTCGGAGCAAATACCGTAATCGTTCATACAAACGGCTTTTATCGTATAGCTTCCGTATTCGAGCAGCAAAGGAGTCGTATATTCCGTTCCGTTATCAACAGGATTGGAACCGTCTAAAGTATATAGGATTTTGCTTTCGGAGTTATTGGTAATGGAAAGAAATATCGATTCGTTGTAAGTTCCCGATTCTTTTCCGAATACCGGAATATCGACTATATACTGCGAAAAGTCCGATAGCACGGACGGAATGTTGCAGCTGTTCAGTCTTTCCGCGATAGCGGAATAATTTGCTTCATTTTTATATATCTCAAAAAGCTTTCTGTATGCTTTTACTCGTTTGACTTCATCATATTCTGCGTTTTCGGCGGCTTCCGTAAGGACAAGAGTCGCATCCGTTTCGCTGCCGAGTGCCATATAATAATCTGCTATAGTAAGAGCATAGTCTCCGTTTTTGGCATCGAGTCTCATGGCTTTGTTCAGATAAGAAACGGCTTTTGAATAATCATTGTTCTTATAAGCTTTTTCAGCCATTTCAATCTGATATTCGAGCGAACTTTCGTGAGAAATCTTTCTGCCGAGATGTATTGCGACAAAAACAACGATCAAAGCAAGAAGACCCAGCAAAACATAAAACAGTTTTCCGATCTTATGACCCGATTTTACGATCATACCGATTATGGAAGGATCGTCGTCATCATCAAAATCATCGGAATAGTCAAATTCCTTTTGGGCAATGTTCTTTATCGTTTTGTCCATCTCAAGATCCATATCGATATCGGAAACGATCTCTATTTCACATCCGCAATATTCACAATACAATTCGCCTTCTTTTAAAGGCTTTCCGCAATTGGGGCAGGTCATTTCGGATTATTTCCTTTCACAAGCGGTAATAACATTTGACATAAGCATGGCAATGGTCATGGGGCCGACTCCGCCGGGAACGGGAGTGATCTTTGAAACTTTTTCTTTGACATCATCAAAGTTTACATCACCGCAGATCTTGTTGTTCTCATCTCTGTGAATTCCCACGTCGATAACAACGGCACCGTCTTTAACATATTTTGAATCAATAAATCTGGGTTTACCGATCGCAACGATCAAAATATCGGCTTCTTTACAAACCGCTTCAAGATCTTTTGTTCTGGAATGACATATCGTAACGGTAGCGTTTTCGGAAAGCATAAGAAGTGCCATAGGCTTACCGACAATATTGCTTCTTCCGATAACAACACAGCGTTTTCCCGATATTTCCACATTGCTTCTTTTTAAAAGTTCGATAACGCCCGCGGGTGTACACGATACAAGTACCGGCTTACCAATACAAAGTGCGCCGACATTTTTGATATGAAATCCGTCTACATCTTTTAACGGATCTATGGCAGCGAACACTTTATCTTCATCAATATGTTTGGGCAGAGGAAGCTGTACGAGTATTCCGTCAACCGAAGGATCGTTGTTCAATTTTTCGATCAGATCCAAAAGCTCTTTTTCGGTCGTATTCTCGTCAAGTTCGTAAGAAAGCGATTTGATGTTACAATACTCACAGGCTTTCTTTTTATTGTTTACATATATTGATGAAGCGGGATCGTTTCCCACAAGGATCACAGCAAGACAGGGTTCCTTGCCGGATCTTATAAGCCGAAGGGCCTTCTCTTTACATTCATCTTTGATTTCAGCGGATATTTTCTTTCCGTCTATCAGTTCCATATTTTTCCTCCAATGTATTAATGTACAAAGAAACCGATCCTTAGAAAAGACCTGTTATCTTTCCGTTTTCATCCACATCGATAGAATAAGCCGCAGGAGTCTTGGAAAGTCCCGGCATTGTCACGATCTGACCGGTCAGAACCACAACAAAACCCGCACCTGCACTTATGTAGACATCTCTGACATTGAGCGTAAAGCCCTCGGGACGACCGAGCAGAGTCTGATCGTCGGAAAGTGAATACTGTGTTTTCGCCATGCAGACGGGAAGATTCGAAAATCCCAGCTCTTCAAGCTTTTTAAGCATTTTATCACTTTCTTTGGAATAAGAAACGTCTTTTGCGCCGTATATCTTGGTGGCAACGGTAAATATCTTTTCTTTTAATGAAAGTTCGTCTTTGTAAAGCGGTTCGAAATTGCTTTCTTTTTCCTCCAATGTTTTAAGGACCTTTTCGGCAAGTTCAATACCGCCCTCTCCTCCGAATTCCCAGACTTTGGAAAGAGCAAATTCACAGTTTCTGTCTTCACAGAACTTTTTGACAAATTCCGTTTCGGCTGCGGTATCGGACGAAAAAGCATTGAGAGTGACTACAACGGGCACTTTGTATTGCTGAAGGTTTTCTATATGCTTTTCAAGATTAACGATACCTTTCTTTAAAGCTTCAAGATTCTCGTTTGAAAGATCGGCTTTTGCGACTCCGCCGTTATATTTTAAAGCTCTTATCGTAGCCACAAGTACAACGCAATCGGGTTTCAAACCTGCCATACGGCACTTTATGTCGAAAAATTTTTCCGCACCGAGATCGGCACCGAAACCCGCTTCGGTAATGACATAATCGGCAGCTTTAAGCGCATATCTGGTAGCTCTTACGGAGTTGCAGCCGTGAGCGATATTTGCAAAAGGACCACCGTGTATGATAGCGGGAGTGTTCTCAAGCGTCTGAATGATGTTTGGCTTTATGGCATCTTTAAGAAGTGCGGCCATTGAACCGACACATTTAAGCTGACCGGCAGTAACGGGATTTCCCGAATAATCGTAAGCAACTATTATTCTTGAAAGCCTTTCTTTAAGATCCTTCATATCGCTTGCAAGGCAAAGAACAGCCATTATCTCGCTTGCAACCGTAATAACAAAATGATCTTCTCTTACTGTTCCGTCAGTCTTTGCGCCAAGACCGACAACTATGTTTCTGAGAACTCGGTCGTTCATATCCATACATCTTTTCCAAACAATGTTTCTGGGATCGATACCAAGTTCGTTTCCCTGTTGGATATGATTGTCCAGTATTGCGGCAAGAAGATTGTTGGCACTCGTTATGGCATGGAAATCACCCGTAAAATGAAGATTTAAGTCTTCCATCGGTACAACCTGAGCATATCCGCCGCCCGCAGCGCCTCCCTTTATGCCGAAACACGGACCGAGCGAGGGCTCTCTTAATGCAACGACACATTTTTTACCGAGTTTACAAAATGCCTGACCTAATCCGACACTCGTCGTTGTCTTTCCTTCTCCTGCGGGAGTCGGATTTATGGCAGTGACAAGTATAAGTCTGCCGTCTTTGTTGTTTTTGTTCTTCTCCCACCAGGAATCTTCAATCTTAGCCTTATATTTTCCGTAAAGTTCAAGATCGTCTTCGGATACACCGATCTTTTTCGCAACTTCTGCGATAGGCAGCATTTTCGCTTCTTTAGCGATTTCGATATCAGATTTCATCAATCATATTTCCTTTCGAAAAGATCATAATTCGTTTTCAATAAAGTTTTCGAATTGTTCCATGCTCATAAGCACGGTTCTTGCCTTTGTTCCGTCATCGGCGGAAACAACACCGACTTCGGCAAGTTTATCCATAATCCTCGCGGCTCTGTTAAAACCGATCCTGTAAACTCTTTGTAAATTACCGATAGATGCTTTGTTATTTGTGATAACATATTTACCGGCTTCAATAAACAGATCGTCATAATCCGAATCGGATGAGCCTTGTCCGGAACCCGACGATGAAGAGGAGGCGTTCGATGACGCTTCTATCTTCTTTGATATCTCATCGGAATCTAAGGAGAACGCTCCGGCTTGAGGTTTTAAGAAATCCACGATCTTATTGACATCTGAGTCGGACACAAATGCTCCCTGAAGTCTGACGGGCTTTTTAAGTCCCTTAGGATAAAAGAGCATATCACCTTTTCCGAGAAGTTCTTCTGCTCCGCCCATATCAAGTATCGTTCTTGAGTCAATGTTCGAAGAAACGGCAAATGCAAGTCGGCTTGGCATATTGGCTTTAATAAGACCGGTAATTACATCAACGCTCGGTCTTTGAGTTGCGATGATAAGATGTATGCCGCATGCTCTTGCAAGCTGTGCCAGACGGCAGATCGCATCTTCCACATCGTTTTTGGCTACCATTATAAGATCTGCCAACTCATCTACTATCACTACGATCTGAGGAAGTTTTTTGTGTATCTCACTCGGTCCCTCTTCTTTTTCGCGTTCTTCAACGGCTTTATTGTATCCTTTAAGATCTCTTACGTTAAGATCGGCGAACTTCTTGTATCGCTCCATCATTTCGGTCACTGCCCAGTTAAGTGCCGAAGCAGCCTTCTTCGGATCGGTAACAACGGGTATCATAAGATGCGGTATTCCGTTATAAACACTTAATTCAACGACCTTCGGATCGATCATGATCATCTTAACGTCATTGGGATGAGCCTTGTAGATAAGACTGATGATAAGTGTGTTTATACATACAGACTTACCCGATCCGGTAGCGCCCGCGATCAACAGATGAGGGAACTGATCGATATCATAAACGATAACTTTGCCCGAAATATCCTTACCTACCGCAAATGTCAGATCCGATCCCGATTGTTTGAATTCGGGAGTATCAATAAGATCCCGTAACAGAACGGATTGTGCTTCTTTATTGGGTATCTCTATTCCGACAGCAGCTTTTCCCGGTATTGGGGCCTCTATTCTTATGTCTGAAGTCGCAAGGTTCAGTTTAATGTCATCCGACAATCCCTTGATACGGCTTACTTTTGTTCCGGGTTCGGGAATGAGCTCAAATCTTGTTACCGTAGGTCCCTGACTTATCGTATCAACACTTGCTTTTACTCCGAAAAGTTCAAGCGTGGAAATGAGTTTTCTGGCGGTAGACTTAATGGATTCCTCACTGTCCGCACCGTTCTTGGAAGTATTTTTCGTAAGAAGGTTGATGCTCGGAAATTCATATTTATGATTTACGCTTCTGTTATCGGGCTTAGCTTTCGAAAGTCCCGTATCGGACAGCTTTTTTGTTTCTTTATCAACATTGGTTGAAAAAGCGCTTAAAGGCTCATTTTTAGCAATACTCTGCGGTTCTTCGTAAAAAGCATCTTCCTTTTCGATCACAATATCGTCTATGTCATCGATAAATCCGTCGAAAGACTGCGATTCGGGATCGAAATTATTAAGAACGATCTCATGAATATCGTTGTTCTCGCCTTTGTCTTCGATCTTGGGTACTATCAAAGTATCCGTTGTGACACCGGAAACCTTTTTGTTCATACGAAGTATCTTTTCATCGGATTTTTCATCGGTCCTTGTCTGCTTTTCGATTGCTTTGGCCTTGTCCGATTCAATCTTCTTTAAGCGTTCTTCTTCGCGTTCTTTTCTTTTTACTTCTCTTAATTCGTTTTGCTGTCTGTAAAACTCTTCTTTTACGGTTCTGTTTTCGCTTATATGCTGCGATAAAGCTTCTTTTGAATCTTTAATCTTCCCAACAAGCGAATTTTCCGAAACAATGACGGTGCATATGATCGCGGTGATGATGCTCAAAATCACCGTTCCCCAAACACCGATCAGTTTAAGCATAAAGAAAACGAATATTGCGGAAATGATACCGCCTCCCTTATGCGTAGAATAGGAATATTCAAATATATCCTTTACGGATAGCTCTTCAAGTGTTTTGGCAATACCTCCGATAAGTTCGGTTATGTTGCAAACCGACAGGAAAAGTATAAAAAGAGCGATCTCTTTTCTTCGTAAATTGTAGGCACCGAGATTTTTCATCCCGATAAATATCATCACAAAAAGATAGATTGGAAAAATATAAGCCAGCACACCGAAAAGGCCGAAGTCGAACTTTGAAATGAAATTCCCTGCAACGCCTATAAGTCCGAAATTGCAAAGGAACAAAAGGACACAGAAAGTAAACGACAAAAGAAACAGTATCTCAAACTTGATCTTTACGTCTTTTACCGAACTTTTTGATGTTCTTTTTGCTGAAGAAGTACTCTTTTTAGCGGTACTTTTTCTTTGAGGTTTACGGGTTGCTGCCATATTTAGTCCTTATTATCAAATATCGAAATCATCATTTTCTTTGATATCGATATCAAATTTCATTTGTTCCGCATCCGGCTCGATATTGTATTGTATCTCTTTCCTTACGTGAGGCTTGGGTAACGGAAGCGGATTTTCAAACAAAACAACGTTTTTGAATCTGTCAACCGCATTTTCAGCATCTTTTGCAGGTTCTTCTTTTGACGCTTCTTCTCTTGAAGGCTCTTCTTTTACAACTGTTTGAGTCACATTTTCGTCTTTGGCGGTTTCTGCCGGGATGTTTTCTTCCAGTGTTTCCTTAACCTTGGTGGTCTCGGCAGTAAGCAATCTTGCCGACTCACTTCTGGAGATCCATCTTGTATTTTCTGCCTGCTTTTCAAACTCTCTGGATTCAAGTTCATCATAAAAATCTTCGGCAAATTCGGACGAACATCTGTCACCGAACAGAAGTCCACTGAGTCCGAGCCCGCCAAATGTTGCAAACAGCGCTTTCATCAACGGTACATCGGGCCACGATGTATGAAAAAATGTATTGTCGGTAAAAAGAAAAAACGACAATGCAATAAGCCATATGAATGAGATCGGTGAAAGTCTGTCGTTTTCCGAAAACAGGAAATTAAACTCTGCGATCAATAAACATATCAAAACACCCGCGAAAACATAAATGTTATCAAAGAGTGTAAAAAGCATTCTTTCTTTTCCCGTGTCAAACGAAAAAGCAACCGACATCGACTTTGAACTCATGATAGGGACCACGAACAAAAATGTGATGATAAACAAATGTATCAACACAAGTCCGAATATCGGAAACGATGCGGCTTCTTTTGATATTGACAGCAGTTTAACGGCCAGGAGCAACAATACACATACGATCAAAAACTTAAGATAATCGATCGAACCGATCGCAATTTTTGAAAACGAGGCCGGTGAAAAGCTTAAAAAAGCCAACGGAAAACAAGCGGTAAATTCATCAAATATATTTTTTAAAAGTATAAAAATTACAATGTACAGTGCGCATGAAAGAAACAGATTAAACCACACAAACAATTCCGGCTTTATGCCCACATATCTGTAAATATAAGCAATAAGTCTGGCATAGAGAAGTTCGAAACTGTTAAAGCCCGTAAATCTGATCTCTCCGTTAAACATAGCCCTTGCGGCATCCGTATCGAAAGCAGGTTCAAATTCATGGTTCAATATAAATCTGATCTTTAAAAACAGACCCGAGGAAAAAATGGCAAGTCCCAAAATGAACCCTGTTATCCTGCGTGGTTTCTGATCGAAATAATAATCATTCTTTAATGCTTTTTTTCTTATTTTTTTGATGATAAAAACAAGCAAAAACACTATTCCGATAAGTGCGATACTGATTCCGAGAAAAGCCCAAAACATAGGATTGGTGACCGATAACGGATTGTTTTGAGACATATTTGTTATATTTGTTTTAAACATCAAAAAGAATACAAGAGCTATAACAGCTGCCCCCGTAATGATTGATGAAATAACAAAATTTAAATACCCGAACCAGGTCTTTTTAAAATTCATTGATGTACAAATCCTTAATCGGAAAGTATTTTTTCGATGTTATATCTGGGACGATGTTTAACTTCCAGATATATCTTACCTATGTATTGTCCTATAAGACCGATACATAATAACTGAACTCCGCCGATAAACCAGATGGAAAGGATAAGACTCGTCCATCCGGGAGCGGTATTTCCGTTAATGTAAGAAACAAGCGCGTAGATTGCGGCGCAGATGCTGAGAAGAATTATTATCATTCCCAATCCCGTGATCATCGTAATAGGTTTTACGCTTAATGATGAAATACCGTTAAATGCAAGAGCGATCATCTTCTTTAAAGGATATTTACTCTCTCCCGCCACTCTTTCTTTACGGTCGTAATACACGCAGTCAGTTTCATAACCTATAAGCGGAACGATACCTCTTATAAACAGATTTGATTCCTCATATTTTGCATATTGATCAACGGCTCTTTTGCTCATAAGTCTGAAATCGGCATGATTATATACCGTCTTGGCGCCCATGAGTTTCATGAACTTATAAAATGCCTGAGCTGTCGTACGTTTAAAGAAAGTATCCGTTTTCCTTTTCTTTCTTACTCCGTATACAATATCTTTTCCTTCATGGAACTTGTCTATCATCTCTTCAATGACCGAAACATCGTCCTGAAGGTCGGCGTCTATCGAGATTGTAACGTCGCTCATATCTTTGGCGGTAAGAAGTCCTGCGGTAAGCGCAAATTGATGACCTACATTTCCGGCAAGTTTAACACCTTTTATCATTGACGGATATAAAGCGTGTTCTTCTTCGATAAGATCCCACGTTTTGTCTTTTGAACCGTCATTTACAAACAAAACGAAACTGTCTTCCGATATCTTCTTTTTTTTGATCAAATCGTCCAAAACTCCTCTTAAAGCTTCGGATGAAAGTTTGAGCATCGGTTCTTCGTTGTAACAAGGAACCACGATAGCAAGTTTATCCATATTGACCCCCGGATATTATTCCATAGCTTGTGCAAGATCGCTTATGATATCATCTACATTCTCAATTCCGACAGAAAGTCTTATAAGATCGGGTGATACACCTGCTGCTATAAGCTGTTCATCGTTCATCTGTCTGTGAGTGTGAGATGCGGGATGAAGAACGCAGGTACGCGCATCGGCCACATGAGTAACGATAGCGGCAAGTTTAAGCTTATCCATCATCTTCTCTGCGGCACTTCTTCCGCCCTTTAAGCCGAAGGAAATAACACCGCACGTTCCATTGGGCATATATTTCTGAGCATTGGCATAATCTCTGCTTGATTTAAGACTCGGGTAATTAACCCATGCCACCTTATCATTCGCTTCAAGGAACTCCGCAACCTTTTGAGCATTTGAACAATGGCGTTCCATTCTGAGATGAAGCGTTTCAAGACCGAGATTGATGTAGAAAGCGTTCTGAGGAGCCTGGATGGCACCGAAATCTCTCATGAGATGAGCGGTACACTTGGTGATATATGCCGCCTTACCGAAACGTTCCGCATATACTATTCCGTGATAGCTTTCATCGGGCGTGCAAAGACCGGGGAATTTTTCTTTATGCGCCATCCAGTCAAAGTTGCCTGAATCAACTATACATCCGCCTACCGTAGCTGCATGTCCGTCCATATACTTTGTTGTAGCATGCGTTACGATATCAACGCCGAATTTAAAAGGCTGACACATTATAGGTGTAGGGAAAGTATTGTCAACTATGAGCGGTACGCCGTGAGAATGAGCGGCTTTCGCAAATTTTTCGAAATCAAAAACAGTTAATGCGGGGTTGGCAACCGATTCACCGAACACACACTTTGTATTGTCTTTAAATGCGGCATTCAGTTCGTCTTCCGAACAATAAGGATCGACAGTGGTGACTTCAATGTCCATCTTTGTAAGAGTGTTTACAAGAAGGTTGAATGTACCTCCGTAAATAGCTGAACTGACAACTATGTGATCTCCGGCTTCGGCAATATTAAATACGGCAAAGAAATTTGCAGCCTGTCCCGAAGAAGTGAGCATGGCGGCAACACCGCCTTCGAGTTCACATATCTTTGCAGCCACATGATCGTTTGTGGGATTGGCAAGTCTTGTATAGAAATAACCTGATTTTTCAAGATCGAAAAGTTTTCCCATTTCTTCGCTTGAATCGTATTTGAATGTTGTGCTTTGAATGATCGGCAATATTCTCGGATCGCCGTTTCCGGGCTTATATCCGCCCTGTACGCAAATTGTTTCTTTGTTCATTTTCTTCTCCGTCCCTTATTCGTCGTAATTGTGATATACGTTCTGTACATCATCGTCTTCATCAAGAAGATCGAGTATTCTGTTTACGTTCTTTATGGCTGTTTCGTCGGTCAAAGTAACGTAATTCTGCGGAATCATGGTAACTTCCGCGCTTGCAAAATTTTCAATCCCGGCTTTTTTGAGATTATTTAAGATTTCATCGAACAAATCGGGATCGGTGTATATCTCGAAGCAGTCTTCCTCTTCGGAGAAATCTTCCGCTCCGCAATCGAGCGCCGTCATCATCAAAGTATCGGCATCCAGATCGCATTCTTCTTTATCGATGATGATCTCGCCTTTCTTGTCAAACATAAACGATACACATCCGGGAGTACCGATGCTTCCGCCGCCTTTTGTAAATGCACTTCTTACATTTGCGGCCGTTCTGTTTTTGTTGTCCGTAAGACAATCGACTATGATCGCTATACCGTTGGGGCCGTAACCTTCATACGAGCAATACTCATAATTTACTCCGCTTCCTTCACCGGCTGCCTTTTTGATACCGCGTTCGATAGTATCGTTGGGTACGTTATTTGCTTTGGCTTTTGCGATCACGGTTGCAAGCTTAAAATTGTTTGAAGGATCGGGTCCGCCTTCCTTTACGGCCACGGCAATCTCACGACCGATTATTGTAAAAATCTTGCCTTTTGCGGCATCATTTTTTTCTTTCTTGTGTTTGATGTTTGCAAATTTTGAATGTCCTGACATTAATTCGATTCCTCTTCTTTCGCTTTTGTTTCGTTGTCTGCTTTTTTTACGATAACTTTTTTAACCATACGATTCTCGACCGACAGTATTTCGAAAACATAACCGTCACACTCGGTTTTAAAACGTTCGTTTTTTTCGGGTAACCTGTCCATCCTGGATATCATAAAACCGTTAAGAGTCTGATATTCGCCTTCTTCAATATTGATACCCAGATTTTTGGCGATCTCTTCGATCGAAGTCTTACCGTCAATGATATATTCTTCTTCTTTTCCCCGTCGTTTTCTGATGCTGTTCTTTTCAACATCATATTCATCCATGATATTTCCGACTATCTCTTCAAGAATATCTTCCATCGTGACGATACCTGTCGTTTGACCGTATTCATCCAAAACCACCGCCATCTGAGTTTTGTCGGACTGCATGGTTTTGAAAAGATCGTTAATATTCATGGTTTCGGGAATAAACATCGCCCTCCTGATAAGACCGGAAACTTCCGATATCGGATCGTTTAAGTCTTCGTTTTTGGCATGAACCCTGCATGTATCTTTAAGATACAGAATACCGATGATATGATCGATGTTTTCGTCGTATACCGGATATCTCGAATACGAACTTTTAAGCATATGATTTAATGCATCGACAAGCAAAGTATTCTTGTCAAGTGCATCGATATCGTTTCTGTTCGTGCAAATATCGGAAGCCTCTTTATCAACAAATTCAAAAATATTGTTGATCATTTTTGCTTCACTTGATTCAAGTACGCCGTTTTCATGACCGACGTTTACCATGGAAAGAATTTCCTGTTCAACGTTGTCTTCGTCGTTCTTTTTGAATATTCGTCCGAAAAAGCCCTGCTTTTCTTTCGCGGCACCTGAAGTGTCGTCCATACTTATCCCTTTCTTTCACCTATTTGTAAACACAAATAGTAACGATCGCATACTGCCCGATCGTTAAAAATTTGATTGCAAACGCATATTTAAGCAATATATTTTATCATTAAAACCATACTCCAGTCAAATGAAACCGAAGTCTGTGAGGCCCAAAGGAACAATTATTTATCGGTTGTTTTTTCTTCTTTGAGCTGAGGTTTTTTGACTTGCTCAACATGATATTTCATGTCAAATATATTGATAACTTCCGCACCGAAGATATTGTGCATATAAGTATAGAAATTCTGATTACGGATCATTTTGTGCTGTTTGAGCGCAACCTTCTTTTTGAGTTCTATCCTTATATCATCTATCCATTTACCTATGCTTTCGATATCGGAATTGTTTTCCTGTATCTGCTCATAGCATACAGCCATAGTTTCAAGCATAAGAGAATAGTTTACGGAATTGATCTTTGCCGGCAATTCCATAAGACTGTCATTGTCGTTTTCAATCTTTTCGTTACATTCTTCGATAAGTCGTTTGTTGTCTTCAAGTTTCTTCTCGGACTTTTTGGTAGGCTTATTGTCTCCGAGTTCATCCATTACTTCCATGATCTCGTCCATAAGCTTTTTCTTTAACGCTTTAAGTTCCTTGAGTTCGGTGTTCAATTTGCCCTGTGATTTTAAGAGTTCATTTAGCTCATTCTCGAGTTCTCTGATCTTTGGATTGGGATCGGTTTGAGTGAACAATCTGTGCCAGTTGTTATCAAGAGTAAGGATCGGAATCTTTTTACCCTCGAGAGCTTTCTCAAAATCATCGTTAGTCTTGGACATTTAATGCATTATCTCACTTTCGTTACGAGTAATCTTGTAAGAGAGTTTCATTAAAGAATCGGACAAATGAACATTTTCCACAACAATGCCGGCAGGAACATTAAGATCTGTATGCGCAAAATTCCAGAATGCTTTTACACCGCAGTTCACCAGCTGTTCGGCGACTTTGACCGCTCCGTTTTTCGGTATCGTAAGAACGGCAATATCGATATCGTTTTCTTTGACGAAACTTTCCATTTCATCCATCGATTGAACATACATATCACGTATCTTTTTTCCGTGAAGGCTCTCGTCCGAATCGAAAATACCCTTAAAATGAAAACCCCGACGTTCAAAATTCATATAATTTGCAAGTGCCTGTCCCAAATTGCCGGCACCTACGATTATAAGATGATGAGTCTTGTTAAGACCAAGTATCTTGGCGATCTCATCGTAAAGGTAATTTACCTTATAACCGTATCCCTGCTGTCCGAAACCTCCGAAATTATTGAAATCCTGTCTTATCTGTGATGCCGTAACATTCATCAGATCTGAAAGTTCCATTGAAGAGATTCGTTCAACGTTAGAATCTTTAAGTTCTCCCAAGTATCTTAAGTATCGCGGAAGTCTCGCGATAACAGCTTGTGAAATGATTTTTTCTTCCATAAGCTCCTCCATTCTCATATACAATAAATTATAAGATTTGCCCATATTAGTGTCAATGTAAATACCCTTAATTTAACGTAAAAAAGTCCGATGTTTTTCGACATCGGACTTTTATTATTCAAGCCTAAATACTTAGAACTTTCCTGCCTTTGCAGCCTCTTCGATGGATACGGCCGTTGAAACGGTCATACCAACCATAGGGTTGTTACCTGCACCGATAAGACCCATCATTTCAACGTGAGCGGGAACTGAAGAAGAACCTGCGAACTGAGCGTCGGAATGCATACGTCCCATTGTATCGGTCATACCGTAAGAAGCGGGACCTGCAGCCATGTTATCGGGATGAAGTGTACGTCCGGTACCGCCGCCGGAAGCAACCGAGAAGTACTTTTTGCCCTTCTCAAGTCTTTCCTTCTTGTAGGTACCTGCAACGGGATGCTGGAATCTTGTAGGGTTGGTTGAGTTACCGGTAATGGAAACGTCAACGTTTTCTTTCCACATGATGGCAACGCCTTCGCTTACATCATTGGCACCGTAGCAGTTAACCTTTGCACGAGGGCTGTTAGCATCTTTTGAGTAGCATTTTCTGGAAACTTCCTTAACAGTGTTTGTATAAGGATCGTATTCAGTCTCAACAAATGTAAATCCGTTGATACGGGAAATGATCTGAGCAGCATCTTTTCCGAGACCGTTAAGAATAACTCTTAAAGGAGTCTGACGAACTCTGTTTGCTTTCTCTGCAATACCGATAGCACCTTCTGCAGCTGCGAATGACTCGTGACCTGCAAGGAATGCGAAACATTCGGTATCCTCTTCAAGAAGCATCTTTCCTAAGTTACCGTGACCGAGACCAACCTTACGGGTGTCCGCAACGGAACCGGGAATACAGAAAGCCTGAAGGCCTTCTCCGATAGCTGCTGCAGCATCTGCTGCTCTTCTGCAGTTTTTCTTGATAGCTATTGCAGCGCCAACGGTATATGCCCATTTAGCGTTTTCAAAACAGATGGGCTGAATGCCTTCGATAAGATGATAAACATCGATACCTGCGGCATCTGTGATTGTCTTACATTCTTCGATGGAAGAGATGCCGTACTGCTTTAATACAGCAAGGATCTGGGGCTCTCTTCTTTCATATGATTCAAATAATGCCATCTTAATCTCCTCCTTACTTCACTTCTTTGTCGGTTCTGGGATCGATAACCTTAACGGCATCCTGAACGCGTCCGTACTGGCCGGATGCCTTTTCAAGTGCGGTTGCCGCATCGTCACCCTTCTTGATGAAGTCCATCATCTTACCGAAGTTAACATACTTGTAACCGATGATCTCATCGTCTTCGTCAAGAGCGATACCTGTGATATAACCGTCTGTAAGTTCGAGATAACGAGGACCCTTCTTAAGTGTTCCGTAGGTTGTACCAACCATAGAACGGGTTCCCTTACCAAGGTCTTCAAGACCTGCACCGATAGCAAGACCGTCTTCAGAGAATGCGGACTGTGTACGTCCGTATACGATCTGTAAGAAAAGTTCTCTCATAGCGGTGTTGATAGCATCACAAACAAGGTCTGTGTTAAGAGCTTCCATAACTGTACGTCCGGGTAAGATCTCTGCTGCCATGGCTGCCGAATGGGTCATACCCGAGCAACCGATAGTCTCAACAAGTGCTTCCTGAATGATACCTTCCTTTACGTTTAAAGAAAGCTTGCAGGCACCCTGCTGAGGAGCGCACCAGCCGATACCGTGTGTGTAACCGGAAATGTCTTTAACTTCCTTGGCTTTAACCCATTTTGCTTCTTCGGGAATGGGAGCGCAGCCATGGTTTACACCCAACTTAACGGGGCACATTTCTTCAACTTCTTTTGAATAAATCATGTATTGTTTATCTCCTTTCGATTAATCAACTAAGCAAACATTATTTTTACATAATTGACATTAAAAATCCAGTAAAAAATGTCAGATTTTTTTAATAATTTCACCGTTGTTTTTGTGAATAGAGGATGCGGGAATGACTCCTCTTACACATGATGTGGGATATACGTTGGATTCTTTGCATATAACGGTTCCGGGGTTAAGAACGCTGTTACATCCGACTTCAACATTATCACCAAGCATTGCACCGAACTTTTTAAGACCGGTTTCAATGTTTTGTCCTTCATTGTGAACGACTACAAGCTGCTTATCGGATTTAACGTTTGAAGTGATGGAACCGGCGCCCATATGAGCCTTATAACCCAAAATGGAATCACCGACATAATTGTAATGAGGAACCTGCACTTTGTTAAACAGAATAACATTTTTAAGTTCCGTCGAATTTCCTACGACAGCGCCTTCTCCGACAATTGCCGAACCGCGTATGAACGCACATTGTCTTACTTCGGCATCTTTTCCGATAATGCAAGGACCGCCTATATAAGCCGAATCAAAAACTTTTGCCGACTTGGCAACCCAAACGTCATCTCCTCTTTTTTCGTATTCATCGGGATTTAAAGTATTCCCGAGTTCAATTATGAATTCCTTGATGTGAGGAAGTGCTTCCCAGGGATATTCAAATCTTTCAAGAAATTCTTTGGCGATCGTTTCATCAAGTGTGTAGAGATCTTTGATCTTAATATCTGCCATAATCATCCTTTCTTTTCCGACAATGCGGAAAGATCATTTATAAAACTGAGCCACGTAGGCATAGTCTCTTTTTAAATCCGAGAGTTTATTGACTTCTTTTACATGATTTGTATATTTGGAAACAAAATCATCCATTTTTGTCATGTATTCGGTATTGGTGATCTCACCTTTTGAAACGAGGTTAAGACCGGTCTCCCAGCTTGCCGTAAGCTTGGCGGAAAGAAGCTGCGGAATACTCCTCAAAACGACACAAAAGATCATTTCACCCATCTGTGTCGGCGTGAGTATCTGTGTTTTCTTATTAAGATTGAGATATCCGATGTTAACAAGTTTCTTTAATATTTCCGCTCTCGTGGCACTTGTTCCTATACCGCAATCTTTGATCTGTTCACGAAGTTCTTCGTCTTCTATAAGTTTTCCGGCGTTTTCCATGGCAAGTATCATTGAGCCGGAGTTGTATCTTTTGGGAGGTGAAGTCTTTCCTTCTTTGATCTCAAATGCGCTCAGACAAACATTTGAACCTTTCTTTAACTGAATGACTTTTTCGAGATCGTCGGGTGAAAGCTTAAGTTCGTCATCTTTATCTTTGTCCGGATCGTCTTCTTTCTTTTTGGTGAAAGAATAATTCATGATCTTAAGATAACCCTCCGATTCGGTCGCCTTGAAATTGAACGCAAAATTCTCGCCTTTGACATCGATCAAAAGATTGATCTTTTTATATATTGCCGGCGAAAGAAAGATTGCGATAAACCTCCTTGTTATCACTTCATATACGTTTTTGCAACGATCACTGAGTGAGTTCAGGTTATTTAAACCCTGACCGGTAGGGATGATCGCATAATGATCGGTGATCTGTTTGTCATCAACATATTTGGATTTTGCTATACCGGCATATCCTTTTTTATCAAGTATCAATCTTGCATAATCTGCTACGGGCGGATATCCCGTGAGACCGTTAAGGTTCTTATATATTTCTTTTGCTACCGCACTTGACAATACTCTTGCATCGGTACGCGGATACGTGCACAGCTTTTTCTCGTATAATTCCTGAACAACGTTCAGCGTTTCATCGGGACTTATCTTGAACAATTTGGAACACTCATTCTGAAGCTCCGCAAGATTAAACAAAAGAGGCGGATTTTTAACCTCTTTTTTCTTCTCAACGCTTAATACTTTCGCATCTGTTTCTTTAAAAGGATCAAGATAAGCTATGAGTTCTTCGGCGTCGTTTCTTTCTTTAAACCCATTGTTGGAATACAGTTTTGGCGAATCAAGATATTTACTGGTGTCACATACTCTCCATTCACCTTTGCAGGAACCGTTTCCGATCGGAAGTGTCGCGAGAACTTTAAAGAAAGGTGTTTCCACAAATTTTCTTATTTCATTCTCTCTTTCGACGACCATTCCCAAAACACAGGTCATGACTCTGCCAACAGATATGACAGCCTTGTCTTTGTTCAGGAACTCTTTTACGGAATAACCGTATTTTAAAGTTAAGGCTCTTGAAAAATTGATACCCATAAGATAATCTTCTTTAGCTCTTAAATAAGCGGCTGCCGCAAGATTATCATAAGCGGAAATGTCTTTTGCTTCCCTAATCCCTCTGTTGATCTCTTCTTCGGTCTGAGAATCGATCCATACACGCTTTTTTATCTTGTTATCTACATGCGCTTCCTGATCCACAAGTCTGTATATGTATTCTCCTTCACGTCCGGAGTCTGTACATACATATATCGTTTCGACATCATCTCTTGTGAGCAATCCTTTAACGATCGAAAACTGTTTTTTTACACTTGCGATTATCTCGTACTTCCAGGTTCCTTCGGCAGGAATAAAAGGAAGCGTATCAAAAGACCAGCGTTTGTATTTTTCGTCGTAGGCATCCGGATAACTCATTGTAACAAGATGTCCCACGCACCAGGTAACGATGGCATCATCGGATTCCATATAACCGTCTTTGTTAACGGTATTTAACTTTAAAGCCTTGGCAAATTCTTTGGCAACACTCGGCTTTTCGGCTATAAATAAGTTTTTTCCCATATATTACATTCTGTCTAAAAGTACAAGATTCAAATTCTGACTTATCTTACCTTCAAGAGTAAGCTTTTCGTCAAAACGGCTCGATGAAAAAACATATATCTCGTCGGTCGGAAGTTCGGCCTTATCGGCACAGAACATCAACCATTCATAATCATCGTATGTAAACATCGGTTTATCAAAATTGCAAAGTCCGAGCGTTGCTCTTCCTTCTTCGTTGTAGCATACGATATCGATCGTACCGGGTTTTCCCACCCATGTTCCGAAAGAATCGGCTTTTATGCTGAGTTTATTCTTTTCATTCAATTTTTGCATATATTCAAGACATATTTCGGGGAAATATCTCTGAACATAATTTTTAAGCGTCGGATGTACGATCTGCTTATAAAAATCTTCGGGCGACATGGATTCAAGCAGGCTCAAATTCCTGTATAAATAAGAGTACGTGAAATCCACGAAATGATTTGAGATCGAATAAATGCCCTTCTGCGCATAATCACGACCTTCGGTATCAACACTGAAAACCTTTTTGACCAGTTCGAGCTCCATAAGGTTCTTGATATATACGCTTATCTTTGCGCGCGAAAACTCGGTATGCTCAAATAACTCATTTAACTTGTGCTTCCCTTCGGCAAGGGCGGAAAGGATCGTATTGTAAACACCCGTTTCACGAAGCTCGTCATTAACAAGATTGAAACCCACTTCGCGCAAGGGACCGTTATCGCGAATTATCTTTCTTATAATGTTTTCTTTAAGACTCAATTTCGTATCAAACATCTTCCAAAGACCCGGAAGACCTCCGAGAATAGCCCACACATAAGAACATTCTTCATTTGTATAGATGGTGAAATACTCTTTTAAATTATCAAATGACAGTTCTTTCATTTTTATGAAACCGGACAATTCAAAAGCGGCTTCTTTGATGCGTGAAACCATCGAATTTTCGATAAATCCCACGGAAGAACTTAGCAGGATCACAAGATATTCCTGATCATTCCAAGAATTATGGATAAAAGAAATGAGTTCATCCATAAAAGTTGGGCATGTTTTGATTATGTGCTGAAATTCATCGATAACAATGACCTTTTTCTGAGAATGCTCTTTCCCGAGCGACTGGAAAACCTCGGAAAATTCAGGGTATTTTAAGGTTCTGACTCCAAGTGAAGCAAGCCAGATACCGAACCTGTATTTCTGTTCTCTTTCCGACGCAGGAAATGCACAATAATAGAATCCGGGCTTATCAAGCATAAACTCTTTGACAAGCGCGGTTTTTCCGATATATTTTTGACCGTACAATACGATTATCTGACTTTTGTCTCTTTCGTAATACGTACTGAGCTGCTTAAGTTCAGCATTTCTTCCGATTATCATATATGTATCCCAATTATTATATAATTCTTAGTAACAGGTTTTCTATTTCCTCATCGGAAACAGGTTTCCCCAGATAATACCCCTGTATAATATCGCAACCCATATTCTCTAAAATATCAAGCTGTTCTTTCGTTTCCACACCTTCCGCTACGGTCTCAAAACCGAGCTTCTTGGACATTCCGATCATCGTTTCGATTATGATCTTGGTCGAATTGTCATTTTCGGCCGAATCTATAAACGTTTTATCCAGCTTTAACGTGTCGGCGGGCAAGGATTTCAAATATTGAAGCGACGAATACCCCGTTCCGAAATCGTCGATCGAGATCCTTATTCCGAAGTCACGCAATTCTTCCATTTTTTCAAAGACCGTTTTCATATCGTCGATCAAAACCGTTTCAGTGATCTCGAGCTCAAGTTTCGAAGGATCAAGACCGTATTTATTGACCGTAGACATGACTTTTGTAACAAAATCAGGTCGTTTATATTGAATCGAAGAAATATTGACCGATAATATCATGTCGTAGTCATATTTCTTTTTCCATTCCGTGAATATTCTTATCGAGGTATCCAATACCCAATCACCGATGGCGATGATGGAACCTGTCTTTTCTGCTAATGGTATAAATAAGCCCGGAGATATCACTTTTCCGTCGGGATTTTTCCAACGTATCAGTGCTTCCACACCGCGTAATGTCTGAGTAACGGAATTGAACTGCGGCTGAAAATTCAGATAAAAGTCCATATTATTGACCGCTATCTTCAACCGATTCTCAATATCAATGGAATTTTTAAATTCATTTAAAACCGTTGTATCAAAGAATTTTATTGTATCCTTACCGGCCTCTTTAGCCTTAAGCATTACGATTTCAGCACCGTTGATCAGTTCAAGTGCCCCGGTTCCTCCTTCAGGATATTCCGATACTCCTATGCTTACAGTAAAGGATACTTCACTTCCGTTGGTGAGTTTAAAGGGTTTAGATGTTCTTTCTTTGATAATGTCGCATATCGAATCGACTCTTGTCTGACCTGCGGGATCGTATATTGCCAAAGCATATATGTCACCGTCAAATCTTGAGCCGATGATCTTATCGTTTAACAATTCTCTTAAAAAGATACCGAAATCCTGAACGACTTCATCGCCGTATATTATCCCCATGCCGTCATTTATTTTATGAAAATCGTCAATGTCGATCATGAGGACCGAAACAATCGTTCTTTCTTTTTCAGCTCTGTCAAGAAAATCCTTCAATTTCTGAATGAAATAGTTTCTGTTATAAAGACCTGTCACCGAATCATAATAAGCCATGAATGAAAGTTCATTTTTTAGATTCTGTCTTTTGGTGACATCATAAAAAGAAATGAGTTTTTCCGATACGGCGCCTGTTTCATCATAATGAATTACAGACTGTATTTCCACAAACGTCTTATTATCGACCAGCTTTGCTACATAGACTTCGTCATCTCTGTGTTCTTTTTCAAGATAAAAGAGATTTCTGACATTCTCTCTGTCTTCTTCGCATATGAGCTCAAGCGTTCTGGTCAGATCGGAATACTCTGTTAATTTGAAATCGAAATATTCATCCCAGTTGCCGTATGTATTTAGCGTGGATGTATTTGGATTGTAATAAATGAAAGTCCGTTTAAACGAATTTAATATAAGATCGTATATTTTTTCGTTGGCGGTATATGTTTTGTTTAATGCCGACAACATATCGACCTGATATAACAAATCGTCCATACAAAATACCCTTCTCTTTCATCTTCCGTCGGGAAACCCCGACGGAAGAAAATATAATATAAAACGATCCGATATTACTTGGCGGTAATATAACCCTCAGCTTTTAAAAGTTCTGCGCAAAGAACCGCTCCGCCCGCGGCACCTCTTACAGTATTGTGTGAAAGACCGACAAATTTGTAATCATATACAAAGTCTTCTCTCAAACGTCCGATAGAGATTCCCATACCGTGTTCAAAATTAACATCTGCCTTGACCTGAGGACGATTATCCTCTTCAAGATACTGTATGAACGTTTCGGGAGCCGAAGGAAGCTTAAGTTCCTGAGGACGACCCTTTGCGTTTCTTAATGCATCAATTAGCTGCTCTTTGGTAGGTTTCTTTTTGAATTTAACAAATACCGCAGCCGTATGTCCGTCAAGAACGGGAACACGTATACACTGAGTCGTTATAACAAGGCCTTCCTTCTTAACGATCTCACCGTTTTCATATTTTCCGAGAATTCTTAAAGGTTCCTGTTCACTCTTTTCTTCCTCACCGGAGATGAAAGGAATGACATTCTCTATCATTTCGGGCCAGTCTTTGAAAGTCTTACCGGCACCTGAAATAGCCTGATACGTTGTTGCCACAACTTCATAAGGTTCAAACTCGCTCCATGCCCAAAGAGCGGGAGTGTAAGACTGAATTGAACAGTTGGGTTTTACACAGATAAATCCGCGCTTGGTTCCGAGTCTCTTCTTCTGATCTTCGATAAGTCTGATATGATCGGAATTGATCTCCGGTATTACCATGGGAACATCTTTTGTCCAACGATGCGCTGAGTTGTTCGATACAACGGGAGTTTCGGCCTTTGCATACTCTTCTTCGATCTTTCTGATCTCGTCTTTGGTCATATCAACCGCAGAAAAACAGAAATCAACTTCAGAAGCAACCTTTTCAACTTCCGTTACATCCTTTACTACGATCTTCTTTACAGATTCAGGCATAGGCGTAAGCATTTTCCATCTGTCGCCAACAGCCTCCTCGTAAGTTTTTCCGGCAGATCTGGGGCTTGCTGCTATTGTGGTAACCTCAAACCAGGGATGATTCTCAAGAAGAGATATGAAACGCTGTCCGACCATACCCGTTCCGCCTAAAATACCTACTTTTAACTTTTCCATTGCTTTATCCTCCAACTATTGATAACTAAAATTGATTTAAAAATTTCTTTTCTTCCGCGATCGTTTTAAGTACGGACGCTTCCGAACAACCGCCGAATGTAAGACGTTTTTCAACACATGTCTTTAAAGAGATCTCTTCGTATACATCCTCATCAAACAATTCGGAAAATTTCTTTAATTCATCGATCTTAAGATCATCGATCGCGATATTCTTTGAAATACAGAAAACTACGAGTTCCCCGATGACTTTATGAGCATCTCTGAAAGGCATTCCCTTTTTTACGAGATAATCGGCCGCGTCGGTTGCATTCGTAAAACCTTTAACGGCGCTTAAAGCCATTGTTTCTTTATTGAATTTGGTGGTTGAAAGCATTCCGTCATACATTACAAGGCAGTCATGAACTGTCTTAAAAGCATCGAAAGATACTTCTTTGTCTTCCTGCATGTCTTTATTGTATGCCAAAGGAAGTCCCTTCATGGTAGTAAGAATGCTCATCAAAGCACCGTATACACGCCCGGTCTTACCGCGGACAAGTTCACATATGTCCGGATTTTTCTTCTGAGGCATTATCGATGAACCGGTTGAAAAAGAATCGTCTATCTCAATAAAACCGTATTCATTCGAATTCCAGATGATCATCTCCTCCGACAATCTCGACAAATGCATCATTATTGTCGATAAAGCGCTTAAAAACTCAATAAGATAATCTCTGTCCGAAACGGAATCCATCGAATTAAGAGTCGGACCGGCAAATCCAAGTTCCTTCGCAACAAAATCCCTGTCAAGCGGATATGTTGTTCCGGCCAAAGCGCCTGCACCCAAAGGAGAATAATTCATTCTCTTAACTATATCATCAAGCCTTGATACATCTCGCTTAAACATTTCAAAATATGCAAGCATATGATGTGCGAGCGTAACAGGCTGTGCCTTCTGAAGATGAGTAAAACCGGGCATGTAAGTGACTGTATTGTCCTCTGCGATCTTAAGGATCGTTTTAAGGACCTTGATAAGATCATCCTTTATCATAAGAACATTCTTTTTTGTATACAGTCTAAAATCAAGAGCTACCTGATCGTTACGGCTTCTTCCGGTATGAAGCTTCTTTCCGGTATCACCGATACGTTTGATCAGATTTGCTTCCATAAACGAATGAATGTCTTCATATTCCTCGGTGATCTCTAACCGTCCTTCATTTACATCTTTCAGGATAGACTTAAGACCTTCGATTATGGCCTCACCTTCTGTTTTGGTGATTATACCGGTTCTTGCAAGCATTGTCGCATGAGCGATGCTGCCTTCAACATCCTCGTTGATCATGGCCTTATCGAAGTTGATCGAAGCATTAAATTTATAAACAAGTTCGTCCGTTTCTTTTGTAAAACGGCCTCCCCAAAGCTGAGCCATCTTCACTCTTCCCTTTCATCTAGAAATTAAATCTAATTTTAGCATATACTATACCCCAATTCAATAAATACAAACATATAAAATTGCATAAAAAAACAAGTATTTTTCTATCATTGTCGGTATTATGCCAAAGGCTGTCCTCCCAGTCCGCACCATACAAACAATCAATAACAATTTGTCTTTTTACGGAGTATATAAACAGGCCGGGACAATGATCGCAAACTCTGAACTTTAGCAGCATTTCTTAGCAAATGCTTCATTCGATGGTTGCTTTCGAGGACTGTTTGAGCCCGAAGGGCGAGTCCCGCAGAAAGCAACCGATATGAGAATGATGCATGAGCTTAGAAAATGCAGCGTCGTGAAGAGTTGCGATCATTGTCACGACCTGTTGTAAATTCTACGAAAAAAAGAACAGGCAAAGCCTGTTCTTTAAGCTCCCGGCCGGACTCGAACCGGCGACCTACGCATTACGAATGCGTTGCTCTACCAACTGAGCCACGGAAGCGTCTTGAAATAACGACAAGGGTTATTATAATCAAAGATTTTTGTTTTGACAAGATTATATTTTCTGAAACATCGAAACAGATAAAGGATTTAAAGTAAATTTTACGATATTCTTGCCTTTGTTTGCTTTATCACTGCGTGATACAAGCGGAGTGTCTTTTACGTTATGATCTCCGCCATAGATAAAGTCGTTTGAATTAAATATCTCGATAAAGGATGTCTTATGAAAAAAATTCAGTTCAACGGTCTTGGGTTGATCGGAAAAATTAAACGAAACCATGATCTCATTATCGTTTCCTTTACGTAAAAATGTTACCGATGATCTGTCGGGATCGGTCGTATCCAGCCATTCAAAGCAATCTTTATCATTGACTTTTGTATTAAAAGCAGGATGAGTCTTATAGATATTATCAAGCTTATTGATATAATCGTTTAGCATCTCGTTTTCAAAAGAAGTGAAGGGAAGACACTTAAGACCGGGCACAGTAAATAATGCAGCAAGCATAAGCTTGAAGTTTTTGTATTTGTCTTCGATATTGCCGTTAAATTCATTGACGAGCAGTTCTTCGGTGTTACCGTAATCACCTAACGGAAGCAATACGATAAAACGCTCGCAAAAAGCATTTATCAATACGTTTGTAAGCTCATTGTAGTGAAGTTTTCTTTCTGCCGGACTGTGTTTGAAATACAAACGCATGCTAGCATGAAGATGATTGTCGAACTTGTAGTCAAATCCGAAACCGTCCTCATCCAAAGATTTGGTAAGGTTAAATGAGTTGAGAGAATCTCCGGCGATGGTGATGATCTTATCGTCCTTTTTGTGAAGCACTGAATTAAGATGCTTTAAGAGTTCCTCTCCGCCAAGATTTTCGGGCTTTCCGTATATATTTACGGTATAATCGTTCTCGGCTCTTGAATAGTTGTGGTAAAGTATCCTGTCGGTGTTTCTTAAAACAAAGCCATCGAAACGGAATGTCTTAAGATAATAAAATACCGCACTTATGAGGTAATTTCTGACATATTTTTTCGAAAAATCAAAAGTTATGGTATGATCGATCTCTCTGTCATCAATGGCTTCATACAGTTTTCTTCCGTCAAATCCTTTAAGACCTTCATTGTCATTTGACATCGAGGAAAGATCGAGCGTGAAGATCACGGGAATGTTCTCTTTGTGAAGACCGTTTACGATATACATGATATCTTCGCGATCAAATCCGTTTATTGAAAAGAGCGAATAAGAACATATCTTATTGTCTTCTTTTGTCAGATTATCAAATATGACTGCATCATAATCATAGTCTTTTATAAACTTTATGATCTCATCGAGCGCATCCGATACGGAAGTGCTCTTCGTAAGAAAATGTCTGAGCCATATCTCACCAAACGATAAAGGCTTAGAGTAATCGTTTAAACAAAAATCACTCTTGTATTTATTGTTATCGTCCCATTCAAATAAAGCATCCTTTGATACGATCGATGCTCTCAAAGCATTTCTTTCGATCAAAACAGAGAAAGGATCTCTTTTAAGATATGTAAGACCGTTTTTCAATTTGATCTCGTACTTGTAAACATCACCCTCTTTTGCGGAAGGAATGAAAACAGAAAAAATACCGGTCTCATCAAGCCTTGTCATCTGACTTATACGACCGTCCCAATTGTTAAAACTTCCGACAACGCTCACTCTTAATGCCAAAGGAGCATAAACCATGAAAGAAAAACCTTTAACACCGTTATGTTCACATTCATGAACACCCAGAATGTTATACATGTCATATAACAGGCCGGCATAAAACTTATCTGTGTTACTTTTATCGAGTTTGGGAAGATAATTGTATGATTCCGGAAATTGTTCTATTGAACCGTCTTTATAACAAACTTCATATAAATAATCGGGGAAATTTCGATCCGAAGTCCAATATGCGAAGAAACCTTCTTCATCAACAAGGCTCATCAAAATATCGGATTTTAGTTCATTGCCTTTTATGAGAACAGAAACAGCACCGGGGAAGAAACACTGTATAAGTGTTCCGCCGTTTACATTATGTTTGCCCAACATATCGTGAGGATGATCGCATTCCGAATAGATTATGCTCTCAATCTCGGGCCAGTTCATCATTTTGTATAGTTTGTTATCCATAATATCAATAACCTCTGTCAATACATAATCACTTTAAAACTATATCCGCAAATTTAATCGCACCGGGACACTTTTTGCCCGGATCTTTCATCTCCCACGGGTTCCACCTGCAATAATTGCTGCAATGAAGACAATGACCATATTCTTCATCGTTTAAAAGATGTTTTGCAAAATGAGGATCGACCAGACTTGCTTTACCGATATCTACCATATCGACTCCTGTATTCAATGCATTGATAACATCTTCTTTTGAATTAATGTTATGAACGCAAAATACAGGCATTTCAGGCATTGATTCTTTTATCATTTTGGCTGCATAAACAGCAGGTGAACATTTGAAGTCATCCGGAGCATATGCATCACAGTCTCCGCCGTATGAAACGTCTATAAAATCAGTATATGCCTCGATGGCTTTTGCATTTTTAAGGCCGTCTTCAAGCAGTGGCTCAAATCCTCCGAAACGTATACCCGTAACAAAGCTATCTCCGCACGCTTCCTTTACGGCTTTTAACGTCTCAATAGCGAACAATGCCTTATTTTCACCATATTCATCAGATCTTTTATTTGTTCTTGAGTTGAAGAAATTTGAAATCAGATAACCGTGACATCCGTGAAGTTCAACACCGTCGAATCCTGCTTTTTTTGCTCTGACGGCGGCTTTTGCAAAATCATCGATCGTTTTCTTTATGCATTCTTTACTCATCTCTTTGGCATGATTTACATTTCTGTAGATCATATCGCTGGGAGCGTCCGGTTCAGTGTCAATACCGTTTCCGCCCGCATGAAGGAGCTGTATGAATACTTTGGAACCATATTCATGAACAGCGTCGGTAATCTTTATAAGCCCTTCTATATGCGAGTCATCCCATATACCAAGCTCGGTATCGGCAAGACGCGATCTTTTGGTAACAGCAGTGGCTTCAACGATGATAAGGCCGAATCCGCCTTTGGCATATTCGGTATAATGAGCAATGTTTTTATCTGTAACATAACCATTGTCATCAGACCACTCAAAGCATACCATCGGAGGTACGGCAAATCTGTTTTTTATGGTAACTCCCTTGATATTTAAAGATCTCTGCATACTCGCTCCTCGAAAACGATCAGATTTCGTGAATAAACAAACCGCTTAACAATTTGGGTTCAAACCAGGTTGATTTGGGTGGCATCAAAAGACCCGCATCCGCCACGTCAAACAGTTCGGACAATGAAGTCGGATACATTGCAAAAGCAACACGGGCATCTTTTGAAAGTCTGTCCTTAAGGCCCTCGACACCTCTTATACCGCCCACAAAATCAATTCTCGAATCCGTCTTCGGATCGGTTATATCAAGTATCGGGCCGAGAAGATTCTCCTGTAAAACGGAAACATCAAGTATTCCGATCGGATCCTTTTTTAGATATTCGCTCTTTAACGATAAGCAAAAACATTTATTGTCAAGATACATATAAATATCGCCTTTTTTTGAAGGCTTGCTTAAATCATTCGTCCTTTCGGATATATTAAACCGCTCACCGATCTTTGAAAGAAAAGTCTCTTTGTCGTAACCGTTTAAATCTTTTACGACTCTGTTGTAATCCATGATCATAAGTTCAGAATCGGGAAAAACAACACTTAAAAAGTAATTGTATTCTTTGGTGCTGTCTGAAGCATCAGCATTTCCTCTTCTCAACTTTGAAACTTTGCATGCCGAAGCGCATCTGTGATGCCCATCGGCAATGTACAGATTTTTGATATTTTTAAAAGCATTCACTATAAAATCAATATCTTTATCGTCTTTTATCTCGAAAAGTCTCTGTGTAACGCCATGATCTTTAAATTCCGCATAAGGTCCTGCGGCTTTTATCTTTTTAAACACATCAGACAAAGATCCGTTATCTCTGTATGCCAAGAAAATGGGACCTGTCTGAGCACTTAAAGTGTCAACATGATTAATACGATCCACTTCTTTTTCGGCTCTGGTGTTTTCGTGTTTCAATATGATATTGTTTTCATATTCGTAAACAGAGGCCGTACAAACAAGACCTGTCTGTGAACGACCGTCCATGATCTGTTCATATAAGTACAAAGAAGGCTTTTCGTCTTTTACAAACTGCTTATTATCAAGCATTTCTTCATACAGTTCTTTTGCTTTTTTGTATACAGATTCATCGTATGTGGAAACACTGTCGTCAAGCTGAGTTTCCGCTCTGTCTATACGTAAAAAAGAAAGCGGTTTGTCACTTACATATTCTTTAGCTTCCGTTCTGTTAAATACATCATAGGGTAATGCGGCAATCTCTGATTCAAGTCCTTTTGCCGGGCGAACTGCCATAAATGGTCTGACGGTAGACATTATATTAATCTCCTAACTGATTATGCTTATTAGATTTTATCAAAATATAATAGAAACAACAACTTAAAAGTGATATAGTTAATCCAACATAATTATGGATAAAATGGAGGAAAATCATGGAAAACGTTGAAAAATATATATGTGATAAAGTAAGCGCTTATGCCGATGAAGTACTTGACGGGATCGATCCGCAGAAGGTTCAGGTTTCTTTTCAGCTAGAAAAACTGAAACCCTGTATGGAAGAACTTTCAAAAGAACTTGGTTTATCGATCGAAGATGTTTTTATTAAATATATGGATGCGGCCAGCGAGCGGTCGGTTGACAGCGAAAAGAAATTCCAAAGCACAATGGGTCACATGGACAAATACGGCGACTTCATGCAATTTGAACAATATTGAACAAAAAAGGCAGGTTTCCTTTAAAGGAACCTGCCTTTAAAAATATACTTATTTAACTACTCTTACTCGTAATACTCCGTCGATCGCAGCAAGTTTATTTGCGATATCTTCGGTTACTTCATCGTCAAGATCGAGCATGGTATATGCAAATTCACCCTTCGATTTGCTTAAAAGATCGGAAACATTGATTCCGAGATCTCCGAACGAAGCGGTAAACTTGGTGATCATATTGGCAACATTCTTATGGAAGATTCCTACTCTTCCCTTCTTGGTGCAAACTCCCATGTCAACTGCGGGATAGTTAACGGAGTTAACGATATTACCGTTCTCAAGATAATCCATCATTTCCTTAACAGCCATCTTTGCGCAATTGTCTTCAGACTCTGCGGTGGATGCTCCGAGGTGAGGAGTTACGATACATCCTTTTGTACCGACTGTGGTCGTATTCGGGAAGTCCGAAACATATCTTGCTATCTTACCTGCGGTAAGCGCATCCACTATAGCCTCTTCGTCAACAAGAAGATCACGTGCAAAGTTAAGAACTATAGCGGTGGGTTTCATCATAGCGATCGCTTCTGCGTTGATCGTTTTCTTTGTGCTCTCAAGAAGCGGAACATGAATTGTGATATAATCACATTCTCTGTAAATCTCATTTACATCGGTAACATGCTTTACCTGACGATTTAAGCCCCAAGCGGCATTTACTGAAATGTAAGGGTCATATCCGTATACTTCCATTCCGAGGTTAACGGCTGCATTTGCAACAAGTCCGCCGATCGCACCAAGTCCGATAACACCGAGCTTTTTACCCGAAATTTCGGTACCTGCAAAGTTTTTCTTTTCCTTTTCGGCTGTTTTTGCGATATTTTCATCGTCGCGGTTGTTAACGCACCAGTTGATGCCTCCGACGATATCTCTTGCGGCATAGATCATACCTGCTAAAACAAGTTCCTTAACACCGTTTGCGTTAGCACCGGGAGTATTGAATACTACGATACCCTTTTCGGCACATCTGTCCAAAGGAATATTGTTAACTCCGGCACCTGCTCTTGCGATGCAAAGAAGGTTATCCGAAAATTCCATGTCATGCATGGCGGCACTTCTTACTAAAATACCTTCTGCCTCATTGACATCCTCTGTCATTTTGAAATCATCAGTAAAATTGTTAAGACCTACACTCGAGATCGAATTAAGGCAATTATACTTAAACATTACGCATTCTCCTTTTCATATTTTGTAAGAAACTCTACAAGCGCCTCTACCCCATCGATAGGCATTGCATTGTAGATGGAAGCTCTTAAACCACCGACACTCTTATGTCCTTTAAGATTGTCAAAGCCTGCTGCTTTGGTGGCAGCTACGACAGCCGCATCTTTCTCTGCGGAATCGGTAACGAAAGGAACGTTCATCAATGATCTGAATTCTTTTTCAACCGTTCCGTTGAACATCTTTGAACTGTCAAGGAAATCATAAAGTACTTTTGCTTTCTTTTCGTTGATCTCGTTCATCTTTTCAAGACCGCCGATCGAAAGAAGGTATTTAAATACTTTTCCGCATACATATATAGCCCAGCAGTTGGGTGTATTGTACATGGAACCGTTATTTGCATGAGTATCGAATCTGCAATATGTGGGAATCGTGGGATCTACATTTTCATTGATAAGATCTTCTCTTATGATTATAATGGCAAGACCTGCGGGTCCGACATTCTTCTGTACACCGCCGTAGATAATGCCGTAATCGGAAACGTTAACGGGTTTAGATAAGAACATTGAAGACTGATCGGCAACAAGTATCTTTCCTTTGGTGTTGGGAAGTTTTTGGAATGTGGTACCGTGAATGGTCTCATTCTCACAAATATATACATAATCTGCGTCATCATCCACGTTCAGATCGCTGCAATCGGGAATATAACTGTAATTCTTATCTTCACTTGTGGCGATAACGTTAACTTTTCCGTATTTCTTAGCTTCATTGGCTGCTTTCTTGGACCATGCGCCCGTAACGATATAATCAAACACACCGTTCTTTTTAAGATTCATGGGGATCATGGCAAATTCAAGAGTGGCACCGCCCTGAACAAACAATACTTTGTAATTGTCGGGGATGTTCATAAGCTTTCTTAAATCAGCCTCTGCTTCATCGGCTATCTGCTGAAAAACCTTAGATCGGTGAGACATCTCCATAACGCTCATTCCACTACCCTTGTAATCAAGAAGCTCCGCCTGTATCTCTTCAAGAACGGGCAAAGGCATCGTAGCCGGACCGGCCGAAAAATTGTAAACTCTGGACATAATCTTTTCCTCCCTAAAATTTTAAAACATTTTCTTTCTATAAAATGATCTTATAAAGATCAATATTTTCGAACAAATATATATGGAATATACAGATCCTAGATCGTTTTGTTCGATAGTATAATGCAAACTATACTCCATTAAAGCATTAAAGTCAAAGCAAACATTGTCAAAAAGTTTGGAAAATTGGCATAAATATTTAGTAATACAGTATAACGGGAATGCCAACTTCTATATGATCATATATGTATTTTGCATCGGCTTTCTTTAAATTGATACATCCGTGCGAACCATGAGTAAGGTATCTCTCACCGCCGAATTCTCTTTGCCAGCTGGCATCGTGAAGACCGATACCTTTATAGATCGGCATCCAATAATCAACATAAGAAGCATAATTATCACCTCTTAGTATGGCCGCCTTCTGCTTTTTATATACATAACAGATCATTTGCGGTGTACCGTTCACACCCGGTTTTCCCGAAACGATATCGCAGCAAAGACTCACCATTCCGTCTTCAAAGAAATACAGGACCTGATTGGTAAGATCTATTTCAATATATGTATTGCCGATATCATCTTCGCCTAAAGCAAAGCCTTTCTTTATATATTCGGGTGTATGAGTCTCACGGATATTCTCTTTTACGGCTTTGATCAGATAATCACATTCAGCCCTTTTGTCAATGATCGTTCCGTAATAAACGTTCTTGATGGTCTTGACTTCACCGTTTACGGTTGTGTAGAGTCTGCTTTTGTCGGCAGTGTTGTATCTGTCGCAAAGATCATTCACAAATGCTTTGACTTTGTCGTCAAATATCTTTAGATTGCCCGATTCGTCTTTAACAAACAATCCGTCATCACCAAGCTCTATAAATCCGCTCAATGCCAAAGAATCAACAGGTATCTCTTCATCGCCCATATCGTAAACGATCTTGGTCTCAAGATATTTGTCTATTATATCTTTCTCAACAAAGAATGCTTTTTCTTCGTCACTGTATTCATATTCTTTTAGATATTCATCGCCCAGTATAACGGGGTCCTCGGTATAAAGAGCCTTTAAAACACTGTCGTATAGTTTTTCAAAATCCACCTGTTTTACGTGATTGTCAATAAGTTCATAACCGTTTTCACCCATGACAAAAAACACATAAGGAGATAAACCTCGCGTATGCTCTTTAACAAAAGTAAGATTATTGATCTGGCTTATCAACTCTTCTTCGTCGTAATAATATAACGGCGATATTTCAAGCTTTTTTACGCGGCTTTTTGAATTAAGGATCCACAGATACGGATCTTGACTGTCTTTAATTGAATTAAGGTACGAAGAAAAATCAATTCTGAAATCGAATTCGTCGGGGAAAATATACTCTACGTTCCCGTCAGGATAGATCACCTCGATCGATCTTGTTTCGTACTCGCCTTTCAGCTCATCGTTTATCTCTTCAACAGATTTTCCGGTACAATAAACACCGTTTATCCATGTGTTGAAAGAAAACCCGTTTTCGTAGTATTTTGCCAGTCCTATGTAAATGATCGCAAAAAATGCTGCAAAAAACAAAATGAGAGAAAGAAACGAAAAACTCTTTTTTGATCTCATTACATGTTACCGAGGAGTCGAAATCATTAACTCCCAAATAGCAAATTAACCTTTTTTGTTGTAATCTTTCTCATCAAAGACTTCACTTAAAGGCTTTCCTCCCGGAACCATAGGAAATACTTTATCGTCTTCGTTGATGATACATTCGATGATACAAGGTTTTTTGTTCTTGATCGCGCTCTTTAAAGCGGGAGCGAACTCTTCTTTCTTTGTAACCTTGTAAGCATCGCATCCAAGCCCCTTTGCTACCATGCAAAAATCTACTTTGTCGTTAAGAACCGTCTGAGAATAACGACCGCCGTAGAACAATGTCTGCCACTGGCGTACCATACCCAAAACATGATTGTTTATCACGATCTCAATTATAGGAATATCAAATCTTGACGCTGTTGCAAGTTCGTTAAGATTCATTCTGAAGCAACCGTCACCCGCAATGTTTATGCATATCTTGTCGGGATTGGCAACCTGTGCACCTATGCAGGCACCAAGACCGTATCCCATCGTACCCAGACCACCGGATGAAAGGAAGGTTCTGGGCTTTGTATATTTATAATACTGAGATGCCCAGATCTGATGCTGTCCAACGTCCGTACAGATGATCGCACCGCCCTTTGTGATCTTATCGGTCTCTTCAATAACAAAAGGACAGGTAAGCTTTGATCTGTCGTAATCAAGCGGATACTTTTCTTTTAATTCTTTAATATGCTGCATCCATTCGGGATGACTCTGCTTTTCAAGCTTTTTATTGATATCTTTAAGCGAATCTTTAAGATCCCCGACTATCGAAGCATTAGTCTTTATATTTTTGTTGATCTCGGCAGCATCGATATCGAAATGAATGACTTTTGCTCCCTTTGCAAACGAAGAAACATTTCCTACAACACGGTCGGAAAATCTTGCACCGAGCGCTACAAGAAGATCACATTCACTGACTCCGAGATTGGATGTCTTTGTTCCGTGCATACCGATCATACCGGTATATCGATCACTGTATGCATCAAAAGCACCCTTACCCATCAATGTATCGCAAACGGGAGCATCAAGAAGTTCCGCAAATTTTGCGACTTCCTTTTGAGCACCGCTGATGATCGCGCCGCCACCAACGTAAATATAGGGTTTCTTGGCTTTCTTTATGAGTTTAACAGCGTTTTCAATATCTTCTTCGGTATATTTGTTAACATTCTTCGGAAGTTTTATTTCTTTTTTCTCATAATTGCATTTAGCTGCGGTCACATCCTTGGTAACGTCGACCAAAACAGGACCGGGACGACCGGTCTGAGCGATCTCAAATGCTTTTCTCAATGTGTCGGCAAGTTTTGTTACATCTTTTACGATGAATCCATGCTTTGTGATGGGCATTGTTACGCCGGCAATATCAACTTCCTGAAACGTATCCTTACCAAGCCAAGGGAGTACAACGTTTGCCGTGATCGCAACTAAGGGAACGGAATCCATATAAGCGGTTGCTATACCGGTAACCAGATTGGTGGCACCTGGGCCGGATGTTGCCATACATACTCCGACTTTACCCGAAGATCTGGCATAACCGTCCGCAGCATGTGCCGCACCCTGTTCATGACTAGTAAGAATATGTCTTATCTCACTGTGAGAATATAATGCATCATAAACGTTAAGGATCGTTCCGCCCGGATAACCGAATACGGTATCTACTCCCTGTTCTTTTAAACATTCAACGATTATTTCGGATCCTGTAAGCTGCATTTTGATCACTCCTTCCCCGGTACTTTAAGTACCGCACCCGTTGTAGCACTCGTAACAAGCTCTCTGTATCTTAACAGATAGCCTGATTTAATATCTGTTTCCTTGGGAGTCCAGCCGACTTTTCTTGCCTCAAACTCTTCGTCCGAAACAAGTGCTTCAAGCTTATTGTTGTTAATATCGATATGAATCATATCACCCTCTTTTATGAAAGCGATAGGTCCTCCGAGTGCAGCTTCCGGAGAAACGTGACCTATCGATGCGCCTCTTGATGCACCCGAAAAACGACCGTCGGTAATAAGAGCAACAGTTGATCCAAGCCCCATACCTGCAATAGCGGATGTGGGATTGAGCATTTCACGCATTCCGGGACCGCCTTTAGGGCCTTCATATCTTATGACAACAACGTCGCCTTCAACTATCTTACCGCCTTTTATGGCTGCGATAGCATCTTCTTCACAATCAAATACACGGGCAGGGCCTGTATGTTCCATCATCTCGGCTACTACGGCAGAACGTTTAACAACGCTTCCCTCCGGAGCTATATTTCCTTTAAGAACGGCAATTCCGCCCGTTTTACTGTACGGATTCTCAACCGTTCTTATTACTTCATCGTTCAAGTTTACGCAGCCTTTTATGTTTTCGCCCATAGTCTTGCCTGTTACGGTCATTACATCGAGGTTTAACAGATTGAGCTTTGAAAGTTCATTCATTACCGCATAAACACCGCCGGCTTCGTTAAGGTCTTCCATATATGTGGGGCCTGCCGGAGCAAGATGACAAAGGTTCGGAGTCTTAGCAGAAAGTTCATTGGCAATATCAAGATTAAGATCGACACCGGCCTCATGAGCAATAGCGGGAAGATGCAGCATGGAGTTTGTTGAACAGCCTAGAGCCATATCAACCGTCAAAGCATTGTAAAATGCCTCTTTGGTCATTATATCTCTGGGACGGATGTTTTTATTTACAAGCTCCATTACCTTATTTCCGGCATGCTTTGCAAGACGGATCCTTTCGGAATAAACAGCGGGAATGGTTCCGTTTCCTTTAAGTCCCATACCGATGGCTTCCGTAAGGCAGTTCATTGAATTTGCTGTATACATACCGGAGCAAGATCCGCATGTGGGACATACATGCTCTTCAAAATAATTAAGTTCATCAAGAGTGATCTTGTCAGCGGCATATTCTCCCACGGCTTCAAACATTGAAGAAAGACTTCTCTTTTTACCGTGTACCTTTCCGGCAAGCATAGGTCCGCCGGAAACAAAAACTGTAGGTACATTCACTCTTGCAGCTGCCATTAACAGACCGGGAACGTTTTTATCGCAGTTGGGTATCATGACAAGACCGTCAAATTGATGTGCAAGTGCCATACATTCAGTTGAATCGGCAATAAGATCTCTTGTTACGAGAGAATACTTCATGCCGATGTGACCCATTGCGATACCGTCACAAACGGCAATGGCAGGGAAAACAACAGGCATACCGCCTGCTTCGGCAACTCCGAGCTTAACGGCCTCCACTATCTTATCAAGATTCATATGACCGGGAACTATCTCATTATATGATGATACGATACCGATCATGGGCTTTCTCATTTCTTCTTCGGTAAAACCCAGAGCATTGAACAAACTTCTGTGCGGTGCATGCTCACTTCCGCATTTTACATTGTCGCTTTTCATAATCCATCCTCCGTTTATATGTATGAAGCGATGATCTCACCCATTTCGGAACATTTAACTTTTTTGCATCCGTCGGTATAAATATCGCCTGTTCTGTAACCTTCTTTTAAAGCCTTTTTAACGGCATTCTCAATCGCATCGGCTTCTTTGTTCAAATCCAAAGAAAAACGTAACATCATCGCCGCACTCAGTATGGTAGCGATCGGATTGGCAAGATCTTTGCCCGCTATGTCGGGAGCGGAGCCGTGACTGGGCTCATACAGCCCAAACTTCGTCTCATTAAGAGATGCACTTGCGAGCATTCCTATCGAGCCTGTGATCATACTCGCTTCATCGGATAAAATATCCCCGAACATATTCTCAGTAAGTATAACATCAAATTGAGCCGGATCTTTAACAAGCTGCATCGCGCAATTGTCCACCAGCATATGCTCAACTGTAATATCGGGATAATCTTTTGCGACTTCATTGACAACCTGTCTCCAAAGTCTCGAAGAATCAAGTACGTTTGCCTTGTCAACACTTGTGACTTTTTTACGTCTTTTGGAAGCGATCTCAAAAGCCTTAACGGCAACTCTTCTTATCTCGTTCTCATCATAAGTAAGCGTATCTATCGCTTTTCTGATACCGTTTTCGGTAAAGGTCTTTCTTTCTCCGAAATAAAGACCGCCTGTAAGTTCCCTTACTATAATAAGGTCAAATCCTGCATCCGAGGTTTCTTTTTTCAGAACACATGCATCGGACAGTTCACTGTATAAAAGTGCCGGTCTTAAATTGGCAAAAAGTTTAAGTTCTTTACGTATCTTTAAAAGCCCTGCTTCGGGTCTTTTAGACGGTTCAAGCTTATACCAGGGACTTGTATTCGTATCTCCTCCGATGGACCCCATTAAAACGGCATCTGCACTCTTTGCGTCCGCTATTGCCTCATCAGTGAGCGGTATTCCGTGAACATCTATCGATGCACCGCCCATCAGAATATCTTTAAAAATAAATTTGTGATCATATTTGACCGCAGTTTTTTCAAGAACTTTTTTTGCACATTGAACTATCTCCGGTCCTATCCCGTCACCGGGAATACACGTAATATTGAATTCCATCGTGGAAATACTCCTTATCAGTCGAAATTGAATTAATGATAACGTATAAATATACAATTTTCAATATATTATGTTATAATCTCAGACAGTGCATATTGAGAAAGGGACATAATCATGAACAGTAATATCAAATATATACTCTTTGATCTTGACGGTACTTTGCTCCCGATGGACATGGATGTTTTTACAAGATCGTATTTTAAGGATCTGATCAAATTCTCTTATACGAAAGGATACGACCGGTCTATCGATCTGGTGAGTGTTATATGGGCCGGTACGGGCGCAATGGTAAAAAATGACGGAACCAAAACAAACGGCGAAGCATTCTGGGAAAAATATTCTAAAGAAACCGGGCGTAACGGCAAAAAGGATGAGCCGATGTTTGATGAATTTTATGCAACGGCATTTGATAACGCAAAAAACTATGTCGGATATACCGATGAATCGGCAAAAACTGTAAATATGCTCAAAGAAAAAGGTTATAAGATCATTCTTGCAACAAATCCCATATTTCCCGAAGTAGCGACTGATAAACGTATTAAATGGGCGGGACTTAACAAAGATGATTTTATGTACGTTACGACATACGAAAATTCAACCTTTGCAAAACCCAATCCGAAATATTTTTCGGAACTGTTGAATAAGTTTGATATAAGACCCGAAGAATGTTTGATGGTCGGTAACGATGCCAAAGAAGATGCCTGTGCGATCGATGTCGGAATCGATTTCTTTTTGATAACGGATTGTCTTGTAAATAGTGAAAACAAAGATATATCCGTATATAACAACGGATCGTTTAAAGATTTAAGAACATATATGGGACTTGAATAATTGTAAAAAGAAAAAAGGCGTTTCGTTTTTATACGAAACGCCTAAATTTTTATTCGGCTTTTTCGACCTGAGCGATAGCGCTCTTCTGCATCGGAATACGGCAGTTCTTATTGTTTCCGAATTCAACAATGACCGTATCGTCTGCGATATCGATTACATTTCCGTAAAAACCGGAATTTGTAAGAATGGAATCTCCGACTTCCAAAGATGAAAGCATGGCAGCTGTTCTCTTCTGTTCTTTCTTTTGAGGCTTGATGATCATAAAGTAGAAAAATACACCAAGTATCGCAAAAGGAATAACCATTGTAAGAAGTGAAGCCATAGGTGAAACTTCAGTCTCAGCCGCAAGAACCAAATATCTGAACATCTATTTTCCTCCCTAAATTGTCATTACTGATTTAGACCAAACTTATGATAAACAAATTTTAATGTTTACGCAAGTTAAATAATTATAAATCTTCACCCGATGCCATAGATTCAAGCATGGAATTTTTAAAGGTCTTAAAACTGCCGTTATCCAAGGCATCTCTGATATCCGCCATAAGCTTATTATAAAAATACAGATTATGAAGAACGCACAATCTCATTCCAAGCATTTCCTTAGCCTTTAACAAATGCCTTATATAAGCACGTGAATACATTTTACATGCAGGACATCCGCAGCCTTCTTCTATAGGACGCATATCTTTTTCATATTTTTGATTAAAAAGATTTATCTTACCGTACTTAGTATATAAATGACCGTGACGACCGTTTCTCGAGGGATAAACACAGTCAAAGAAATCAACGCCCCTGTCAACGCCTTCAAGAATATTGGCCGGTGTTCCTACTCCCATCAGATAAACGGGTTTGTTCTTCGGAAGATACGGTACGGTCGCATCAAGAATATTGTACATCTGTTCATGCGTCTCTCCGACAGCAAGTCCCCCGATAGCATAGCCGGGCAGATCCATTTCAGATATCCTTTTTGCATGTTCTATTCGAATATCTTCAAATATCGCACCCTGGTTAATGCCAAAAAGCATTTGCTGTTTATTGATCGTATCGTCAAGCGAATTCAGCCGGTCCATCTCTTTTATACATCTTACCAGCCACCTTGTGGTTCGTTCAACGGATTGTTTTACATAATCAATTTCGGCAACCGAAGAAGGACATTCATCGAAAGCCATGGCGATCGTAGATGCAAGATTGCTCTGTATCTGCATGCTTTCTTCGGGCCCCATAAAAATTATCCTTCCGTCAACATGAGAATGGAAAGTAACTCCTTCTTCTTTTATCTTGCGAAGACCGGCCAGGGAGAATACCTGAAATCCGCCCGAATCTGTAAGAATAGGCTTTTCCCAGTTCATAAACTTATGA
>JAILEQ010000044.1 GCA_024687305.1 Lachnospiraceae bacterium
ATCATGATGAGGGCCTTGTATTCCGCAAAGAACGCATTTACGAAAAATGCGTAGATGGGAAGCTTTGCGGTACAGCTCATAAAGGGCGTTAAAAGTATGGTCATTTTACGGTCTCGCTGGCTTGGAAGGGTACGGGTGGACATTACCGCGGGAACGGTGCAGCCAAATCCGATAAGAAGCGGCACGATGCTTCGTCCCGAGAGACCAAGCTTTCTTAAAAGCTTGTCCATCACGAAAGCGACGCGGGCGATATATCCGCTGTCTTCAAGCAGTGAGAGAAAAAGAAACATCACCACAATGATAGGCAAAAACGAAAGCACGCTGCCTACGCCTTGGAAAATTCCGTCAACGATGAGCCCGTGGAGTATCTCGTTTACGCCCACCGCGGTAAGCCCCTTGTCAACGATCGCGGTCAGCGAGTCGATCGCTGTCTCGAGAAGGGTTTGCAAGAATGCACCGATCACGTTAAACGATAAAAAGAAAACGAGTCCCATAACGCAGATAAACAGCGGGATGGCGGTGTATTTTCCGGTGAGCACCTTGTCGATCTTTCGGCTTCTTGCGTGTTCTTTGCTCTCTTTTGGCTTTTTAACGCAGGAAGCGCAAACCTTTTTGATATATGAAAAACGCATGTCGGCGATGGCAGCGCTTCTGTCAAGGCCGCGCTCTTTCTCCATCTGGAGAGTTATATGTTCGAGTGTTTCAAGCTCGTTTTCATCAAGCCCCAATCTGTCAATTATGAGCTTGTCGCCTTCAACGGCTTTGCATGCTGCGAAACGAACGGGAAGACCTGCGGCTTTGGCGTGATCCTCGATAAGGTGGATGATGGCGTGGAGGCAGCGGTGTACCGCTCCGCCGTAGTCGTTTTCGTCGCAGAAGTCCTGCTTTTGCGGTTTTTCCTGATATTTTGCAACGTGGATCGCATGGTCCACAAGTTCGTGCACACCTTCATTTTTGGCGGCCGAGATAGGTACTACGGGGACGCCCAGCAAGGCTTCCATTGAGTTTACGTCTACGGAGCCGCCGTTGCCGGTCATCTCGTCCATCATGTTAAGGGCAACAACCACGGGGATGTCCATTTCAAGTAACTGCATCGTAAGATACAGATTTCGCTCGATGTTGGTGACATCGACTATGTTTATCATTCCTTTGGGCTTTTCGTCCAACACGAAGTTTCTTGAGACGATCTCTTCACTTGTGTAAGGCGACATTGAATAGATGCCCGGAAGGTCGGTTATGAGGGTTTCTTTGTGACCCAGTATGGCACCGTCTTTTCTGTCGACGGTGACCCCGGGGAAGTTACCCACATGCTGGTTGGAGCCGGTAAGCTGGTTGAAGAGCGTAGTCTTGCCGCAGTTCTGGTTGCCCACCAAGGCAAAGGATATAAGGGAGCCGTCGGGCAGCGGATTGCCGCTTCCTTTGGGATGGAAACGTCCGTCTTCACCAAGTCCCAAGTGTTCCAAAGAAACCTTCACCGGTTTTAAATCTTCGGGAGCGCTCTCAGTAACGGATTCAACTTCGATCTTGTCGGCGTCATCAAGTCTTAATGTAAGCTCGTAGCCGTGAAGGGTGATCTCAACGGGATCCCCCATGGGAGCGAACTTTACGACTTTGATCACGGTACCGGGAATGATGCCCATGTCAAGGAAGTGCTGCCTTAGCGCACCGCTTCCGCCTACCGTGCAAACCCGCACGGACTGTCCTTCTTTTATCTCTTTAAGTGTCATTTAAATGCCTCGTTATATAACTTTCTCTCTATAAAAAATAGTAGCCTTGCGAGCAAAACCTGTCAACAAATCCACGGATAAGAATTTGATAAGAATTTGATAGTACTTTGGTAAAGATGATTTTTTCTTTGTGCCTTATAGTCAGAGTGTAAGATGACAAAAATCCGGAAAGGAAAAATATATGAACGCGATCTTAAAGACTGAAAAACTTTGCAAGTCCTTTTCAAATGAAGGCAACATGCAGCACGTAATAAAGAACATGGATCTCACGATCATGGAAGGCGATTTCACCGTCATCATGGGAGCTTCGGGTTCGGGCAAATCCACACTTTTGTACGCACTTTCGGGAATGGACAAGCCCACACTTGGAAAAGTGTTCTTCGGCGGCGAGGACATTTCCGATTACAGTAACGACAAACTGGCGCTTTTTAGAAGAAACAACTGCGGATTCGTGTTCCAGAGCATCTATCTTCTTGAGAACATGAACGTACTGGACAATATCCTTACGGGAGCACTGGTGGCAAAGAAAAATTCTCCCGAGCTTGTAAAGAAGGCAAAGGACCTGTTATCAAGCGTCGGCATAGACGAAAAAATGTGTAAGAAATATCCCAATCAGCTCTCCGGCGGCGAGTGCCAGAGAGTGGGCATCGTAAGAGCGGTCATAAACGATCCCAAGGTGCTGTTCGCCGATGAGCCTACGGGTTCTCTTAACTCATCTTCCGGGCAGGACGTGCTCGGCATTTTCACAAAGCTTCACGAGAGCGGCCAGAGCATCGTGATGGTAACCCACGACATAAAGACAGCACTTCGCGGCAATCGCGTTATCTACTTAAAAGACGGAAACGTAGTGGGAGAGCTTAAGATGGAGCGATTCGGCACCGACGACGAAAAGGCGCGTCGCGAAAGACTCGGGGACTTCCTTAACGAGATGGGATGGTAGAGATGAACAGGATAATGAGATTATCGCTTGCAAAGATAAAAGCGAACAAAAAAGAATCGATACTTTTGGGCGTTCTGGTAATGATATGCGTAGTGCTTTTTTCTTCGTCCGTTACCGCACTTTCGGGAATAGGGAAGATTACGCCTAAGATGGTGAGTGAGAGCGGATGCTACGAAAACACGGTCATCATCTCACAGAAACTTTACACGGACATGTTCCTTATGTTCCTTGAAGAGGATGAGAGAGTCGAGAAATACGACCATTTCCCGGTGGCTTCTTATGACGGGCTGGCGACTGTGAAAAAAGGGGATGAAGAAACTACTGTAACGTTATCGTTCGTTACCGAGAGCGCCGAGCGGTCTTTTGAGAATTTCGAGGTTGAGACAGAGCTTTGCGACGAAGAGATAAGCAAAATGGCGCACCCTGTATATCTTGAGAGGATAAGCGTAAGAAAGCTTAACCTTAAAGAGGGGGATGAGATAACGGTCGAGACCAATGAAAAGTCCTTTACTTTCACTGTTGCCGGATTTTATAACGCCGGAATATGGCCGCTTGGTTCGAAAGCAATCATAACGCCGGATGATTACTCGCAGATCGAAGGATACATATCAAGAGACGAAGTGATCGCGATCAACTTAAAAGAAGGTGTCGATGAGACGGCGTTCTTTAAGGAGTTTAAGGCTTACTGCAAGGAAGTGTCGAAAAACGACATTTCAAAAGGATATATAGATTTCACATATGAAGTGTGCAAGCAGACCAATTCGATCAACATGTCGTTGATGAGCATAATTGTCGTATGTATGGCGGGACTTACCGTTATATCGATAATGGTCATGATCAGGTTTAGGATCGTCGGCGACATAAAAGACCAGATAGTGTCGATAGGTGTGCTGGAGGCTCTTGGTTACACGTCGTCGCAGATCGCTTCTTCGTACGTGATCGAGTATATGCTAATCGCGGCAGCGGCAGTGATATTGGGTGTTGTGCCGGGTGCACTCACCGCAAAGGCACTGCTTAAAAACGCAGCGGTGACCGTAAACTACGGCGGAAACATCAGTATCGATGTTGCTTTGTTTGTGATCTCGATACTTGCGATATTTTTGTTCATCGCTTTTACAGCCTACTCAAAGGCAAGATCGGTCCGAAAATATCCGCCTGTAAAGGCATTCAGGAAAGGTATCGAGACACATCATTTTAAGAAGAGTGTTCTTCCTCTCGAAAGGACGAAGTCGAGCGTTCACAATCGCCTCGCCCTCAGAGGATTTTTGGATAACGTAAGAGGAAACATCGGGCTTTGCGTCTGCATAAGCGTTGCGTCGATCGCCGTTTTGATAGGCGTGATACTCGCCGGTGCTTTGGGTAACAGCCAAAAGGTTCTTATGACAGTTTGCGGCCACCAGCTGGCTGACATCAAGATCACGACCGTCGGTGCGGTCGCACCCGAAGATTTTGCAGGGGAGCTTGAAAGTTATGGTGAGGTGAAGCGTGTTCTTCTTACCGCTGAGGCGGCAGGCGTTGAGATCATTGACAGGAATTCGACTGTTTCGCTCGATGTTTACGACGATTACGCTTACACCGATTCGATCGTGGTGACTTCGGGGCGCCTTCCCGAGCACGACAATGAGATCGCGATGACCACGGGGGCGGCGGGTATCACGAAGACGAAGGTCGGCGAGACGCTGACGATCGAGTACAACAAAGTGCGCATGGACTACATCGTGACCGGTTTTGTGAACTCGGTAGTGAACGTGAACACGGCGTACATGACGAGCGCGGGACTTAAGCGGATAAGCCCCACATACAGGCCCGATTCGTTCGAGATCTACCTTGAAGACGGCGTCGACGCAAAAGATTTTGCAGAGCGGCTCGAAGAAAAGTACGGCAAAACGGTCGTCGACTTAAGTAAGAGCGAAGTGACCGGAGAGACGCTTGAGGAGCGCATCCGCTCGGCTGCCGAGATAAAGATGGCGAAGGCGATGCTTGAAAGCGGCGTTAGCTACATGGAATACGCGATCACGATCGGCGATACGACGATCGAGTCGAGCACAAGCCTTATGAAGATCGAATCCGTTTCTTTCGTGAAGGCGGATTACATGGAGATGCTCGATCAGTTTTGCGTGATATTTAAGGTGCTTTCGGTCGTACTTTCGATCGTGTGCGCGATCGTTGTGATGATAATTCTTTCGATACTTATGGAATCGACGATAAGAAAACAGTACAGAGAGCTCGGCATCATGAAGGGCATCGGCTACACGTCGAAGGAGCTCATGTACCAAATGGCGATGAGGATCGTTCCGACGGCGATCGTCGCGGTTGCGATCGGGTCGTTCGTTTCGGTAGCGCTTGCCGGCGCGATCGAGATGGTGCTTGCGAAGATTGCGGTTTCAATTGCGACGGTGCTCATCACCGACGCGGCGATACTGGCATTTACGTTCTTTGCGGCATACCGCGGAGCGAAGAAGATAAAGAACATTTCGGTTTACGAACTTATGACGGAATAGTGAACGGAGAGAATGTATGAAGAAAACTGTTTTGAAATCATTAATGTTTTTGGCGGCGGCCGTGCTCTTTGCGATCTCGCCTTTGAGCGCATTCGCCGAGGGAGACGCACATTACTTAAATATCGGTTCCGTCAGCAAGATGTACGCCGTGACTGCTGTAATGCAGCTTGCGGATGAAGGAAAAGTCGACCTCGACGCTTCGGTTTGCGAGTACATCGACGACTTCACGATGGCCGACGAACGATACAAAGACATCACGGTAAGAATGCTCATGGACCACACATCGGGGCTTATGGGAAGCGTTTACGCTGACGCCGAACGGTTCGGAAACGTGAGCACCGATTACCACGATAACTTTCTGAAAGTATTAAGCGGCGAGCGCTTAAAGGCCGATCCCGGCACATACAACTGCTATTGCAACGACGGCTTTACGCTCCTTGAGATAATAACCGAGCGCGTATCGGGCATGAGTTTTTCGGAATATCTTGAAAAGAACATCACTCAAAAAATCGGCGCAGGTTCCACTTGCACGATCTTTACGGCAAAAGACATGAACGATCAGGCACCCTACTTCATAAAGGACGGTGTGACCATGGCACCCGAGTGTCTGCAACTCGTCGGAGCGGGTGGTGTGATGTCCGCAGCCCGCGATGTTGCTGGATTTGGAAGCACGTTCTTTACAGGTGACAAGACGCTTCTTTCCGAGAGCGCAAAACGCATGATGTCGGAGAACCATAAGGCAAATGAATACAGTTCCGATTACGGCCTTGGCTGGGACAGTGTTCTTTATACCGATTATGAGAATGAGGGCGTGAAGGTAGTCACAAAGGGCGGCGACACATCGTTTCAGCACGCGTTTCTGGCTGTGGCGCCCGAAGAAAAGATAAGCGTTGCGGTCGTTTGCTCGAACGGTTCGAGCGGAGATTGCATGGATGTGGCGTTAGAGCTGATGGACATCGCGCTCGAAGAAAAGGGCATCGCGGTGTCACACCCCAAGAGGACAAGACAGACAGTCGATACAGTTCCCGAGTCCTACTTGAAGCATGCAGGGATCTACGGCTACTCTACTGGCGTGGCGAAGTTGTCTTTCCCCGAAAATAAGCTTTTGATGATTGAGACGCTCACCGACGATTCGAGGCAGTGCGTGCAGTATATGTACACGACAGACGGCGATTTCGTGAACGTGACCGGCGACGTCCTGTCGGGTAACGCGATCGTTTCAACGCCGCTCGATGTCGTGACGTTCGCCGAAGAAGACGGCAAGGTGTTCATTGTCGAGAACGACATTGCGGGATTACAAAAGTACGAAGAACCCACCGTCTCAGATGCGGCGGTTTCGGCATGGGAGGCACGTAACGGAAGATCGTATTTCCTTGCAGGTTCAAACTATTCGGACATAGCTTACATTACGTTGCCGAAGATCTCGCTTCATACAGATCCCGAGGCGAGAGGATTTGTAAACGGCTGTGTGATCGCAGATGAAGATCACGCCGTAAATATGCTCAGTGCTCCTTCGGATATCTCAAGAGATATCACGGACTTTGAGATCATACACGAAAACGGATGCGAGTACCTTTCCTGCACCGACAACGGATACCTCTTTATAAGCGAGGAGAACATCGGGGACTTTACAAAAGATATCACCGAAGTTACATTAAATAATGAGACTGAGTGGTATAAATTGAACGGTCTTATGAACGAGACGATCACACTCGATATCGAGGGTAACGCGATGGTGAGCGTTTTCGACAAGTACGGTGATCTTAAGTACTCAAGCTTTATGAACGATTACGGCAACACAGTTCCGCTTCCGAACGACGGCATGATAGTGTTCGCGGGCGAGGCCGGAAGTACTGTAAAGATCTTAAGATAGCAAAGAGGGAACAGAATGGAATACAAATGCCTTGTTATCGATGACGATATAACGATCGCCGAGAATACGGCAGAGTACTTTAACATGTTTGATATAAAAACGGCGTT
>JAILEQ010000122.1 GCA_024687305.1 Lachnospiraceae bacterium
CACCACGAGAAGTGGAACGGTAAAGGCTATCCGGACGGACTTCACGGTGAGGTCATTCCGCTCTCGGCCCGTATCATGGCCGTTGCGGATGTATTTGACGCGCTCACATCAAAGCGTGTATACAAGCCTCCGTTCCCGCTCGATAAAGCTCTTTCAATCATTTCGGAAGGAGCCGGACAGGACTTCGATCCCAAGGTTGTTGAAGTATTCCTCGAATCTTTGGATGACGTGAAGAAGGTCCTTAGAAAATATAAGGAATATGAGGGGGAGATATAAGTGATGAAAAAGAAGATGACTTATAAAAGAATGCTTTCCTTCATATTTGCGACAGTTTTTTCTTTGTCCCTCATACCCGCATTTACCCTTGAGGCGAATGCCGAGGGCTCGGATGAAGAAGCTCTTTACGGCGGAGGTTATGCGATCTCCGGACAGCTTAAGGGGATCGGCTATTCGGCAAAACTCTACGACGCTTCGACAGGACTTCCGACATCGGATGCAAATTATGTATTGGGCGCGAGCGACGGATACATCTGGATAGGCGGATACAGCGGGATCATCCGTTACGACGGAGCTGTATTTGACAGACTTGATACTTCCGACGGTCTTACGAGCGGACGCTGCATAATGGAAGACAGCCTCGGAAGGATGTGGGTTGCCACTAACGACAACGGCGTGGTTATGATCGACGGCACCAAGAGGACGCATATCACATATAAAGAGGGACTTCCGTCTTCTTCTGTAAGAGCGTTCGCGGAAGACGGAGAAGGCTTGATCTACATCGGTACCACCGCAGGACTTTCTTATCTTGACAGGGAGTTTGTGCTTACCAATATCTACGATCAGAGGATAAATCATGAGCGCATACTGCGTCTCGATCCCGATGCGAGCAAAGATTTTGTGTATGGTGTAACGAGAAACGGTCATATCTTTACCGTCAAAGGTGAAAAAGTTATCGATGTCTATTCCGGAGAGGATCTGGGGATCGAAAAGATATCGATGATACTTGCGGATGAGGACAACGACGGAAAAGTATACATCGGAACCGAAGGAGGAACCGTATATTACGGAGACTTCGGCTCAAAAAGCTTAAAGAAGATAAATGTCCGTCCGATCGATAAAGTTCAGTGGATATGTCAGGCCTGCAATCGCATATGGGTCGCATCGTCGAGCAAAGCGGGATATATCGACGACAAGAATGAGTTTCACAGGATCGAAAACATACCCCTTGAAAGCGGTATCGAGATGATGTCATCCGATTATCAGGGAAATATATGGTTTGCATCTTCGACTCAGGGAATAATGAAGATCGTTGCGAACAATTTCCAGAACATTTCGGAGCTTACCGGGCTCGATGAGGAAGTTGTTAACGTCACATACAGATACAACGGATGCCTTTATATCGGAACCGATGAAGGCTTAAGAATATTGGACAATTCCCTTTCAAGCGTTAACAACGCACTTACCCGTTATCTTAAGGATTCACGTATAAGGTGCATCACAAGCGATCCTGAGGGAACGATCTGGGTATCTACCTTTACGAGCGGTCACGGACTGGTGGGAATGGCAAAGAACGGTAAGATTACCGACTATACCACTGAAGAAGGTATGCCAAGCGACGATATAAGATGCACAAAAGTTGCCAAAGACGGCTCTGTGATCGTTGGTACCAACGACGGTCTTGCGATCATAAAAGAAGGAAAGATAGTTAAGACTTACGATGCATCTTCGGGGCTTACGAATGCTGTTGTCTTAACGGTCGAGGAAGGCGACGAGGGTGAAATATATGCCGGAACCGACGGAGGCGGGATTTTTGTCATAGGGGAAAAAGGTATAAAGAAACTGGGCCGCGAAAACGGCCTTACGAGTGATGTCATATTAAGGATCAAGCACGATCCCGAGAGGGATGTCATCTGGTTTGTGACATCTAACTCGATCGAGTATTTAAAAGGGGAGAGCATCATCAATGTTTCGACTTTCCCCTACAACAACAATTACGATATCTACTTTGACGATAAGGAAGACATATGGATCCTTTCTTCCTTTGGCATATATACGGTGAAAGAAGCCGACATGATAAAGGATAAAGTCACCGATTACAGGCTTTATACGATCTCAAGCGGCTTAAGCTGTGTGCCCACCGGCAATTCCTACAGTGCTTTCGAAGAAAACGGCGATCTTTACATCGCGGGAAGGACCGGTGTTCAAAAAGTAAATATCAATCATTTCCTTGATACTTCGGCAGAAGTTAAGACATCGATCCGTTCAATATATATGGGGGATGTGAGGATCGATCAAAACGATGATCACACATTTACGATACCAAAAGGTAACGGACGTGTACAGATCAACACATCGGTTCTGAATTACACGATGTACGATCCGACCGTCAAAGTTTTCCTTGAAGGTGAAAAGGATACCGGCATTCTGGTAAGGCAAAGCAAGCTGTCATCTTTGGAATTTACAAGACTTCCTTACGGCAACTATACGCTTCACATTCAGATCGTTGACGATGCGAACGGAAATGTATATCAGGATTCGACGTTCAGTATAGTAAAACAGCCGAAGTTTACCGAACTTCTGGGCGTTAAAGTTTTGCTTATAGCTCTGATCGCGACGCTGGCGGGCATTATCGTATGGCGTGTAATGAGCGGTACGGTCGTAAGAAGGCAGTACATTGAGATACAACAGGCAAAAGAAGAAGCAGAGCGTGCAAACAGCGCCAAGTCCCGTTTCCTTGCAAACATGTCCCATGAGATAAGGACCCCTATAAATACGATCATGGGCATGGATGAAATGATATTAAGAGAAGAAGCTTCGGGAGTACCCAAGCCTTACTACATGTCGGTCGTTAACTACGCGCTCGATATAAAGGCGGCTTCGGAATCACTTCTGGGACTTATAAACGACATACTCGATATCTCCAAGATCGAATCGGGCAAGATGAATCTTGTGGAGCAGTCTTACGACATGGAAGAGATGCTTCGTTCTATAGTTAAGATGATACGTGTTCGAAGCGACGAAAAGGAGCTTTATTTTGATACCGAGATAGCCGAAGATCTTCCCAGACTCATGTACGGCGATATGGGAAAGATAAAGCAGATACTGTTAAACCTTCTTACCAACGCCGTTAAATATACGGAAGTAGGCGGATTTACTTTAAACGTTTCCATAGTGGAGCGTCAGGGTGATGAAATGAAGCTTCGATTCTCGGTGAAAGATACCGGAATAGGAGTTAAAGAAGAGGATATGGGCAAGCTCTTTAACGCATATGAACGCCTTGATGAACAAAAAAACAGCGGTATACAGGGTACGGGTCTCGGACTTGATATTTCAAGGCAGTTCGCCGAGATCATGGGCGGAAAACTCTGGTGTGAGAGTGAATACGGAAAAGGTTCGGTGTTTACGCTTGAGGTAACGCAAAAGGTTTTGGACGATCAGGTCATCGGAGTGTTCAAAGAGCGCGACGACGCTATGAGCGGCCCTTACGTTCCCCAGTTTATCGCTCCTGATGCGGAGGTTCTTGTAGTTGATGATACACCCATGAACTTAAATGTCATAAAGGGACTTCTGGCATCCACGAAGATGTTTGTTTCGACCGCATCAAGCGGCGAGGAATGTCTTGAGAAGATAAGATTCGGTAATTACAACGTGGTGCTTCTCGACCATATGATGCCGGGAATGGACGGCATAGAGACGATCCATCGTATAAGAAAGACACACCCCGATCTTCCGGTATACGCTCTTACTGCCAATACCGCAGAAGGTGAGGAGTATTATCTCGAGCATGGTTTCAACGGTTTTTTGGCAAAGCCCATCGACGGCATTGCTCTCGAGAAGGCCATAAGAAAGTATCTCCCCGATGAGATCGTAATGGAGCCTTCAAAGGAAGACATCGCAAAGGCGGAAATCTTCCCCGAAGATATGAAGTGGCTCTACGATACGGGCAAGCTGGACGCAGATCTGGGAATCAAGCACAGCGGAGGCATCGCTTCTTTTATAAACGCCGTGCAGATGTTTTACGATACCATCGACAGCAACTCGGATGTTATAGAAAAAGCCTACAAAGACGGCGATATCAAACTTTATACCGTCAAGGTACATGCGCTTAAGAGTTCCGCAAGGATAATCGGCGCCATGGAACTTTCGGAGTTTGCCAAGACGCTTGAAGAAGCAGGTAACAAGGGCGACACAGACTACATAGGAGACAACAAGGACAAGCTTCTTTCGGACTACAGAGCATTCAAGGAAATTCTTTCAAAGCTTAAGAAAGAAGATGATGATTCCGGCAAGGAAGAAATTCCCAAAGAGGAACTTGAAGATGCATACAAAGCACTGAAGGATCTTGTGGGAGCAATGGATTATGACGGTGTTGAGATGGTGATCAATTTGGTGGCAGACTACAAACTCCCCGAAAAGGACGCCGAAACTTTCAAAGCGCTGGAGGCGGCATTTAGGAAGTTTGATTGGGATGAGATGGAGAAACTTGTATGAGCGTACTCGACAAAAAACAGATAACTGTTAAATAATCTAAAGGATTTCTTTTTGAAACAGAAAAGATGATGAGAAAAAGAAAAGAAGAGATCGAAAAAACCGAAGACAACAAAAATGACTTATTGAAGATTCTCGAGGAGATAGAAAAGAGCATTCCGATCGAGACTCAATTGGAGTGCGCCGAATACAGGAAAAGCATTACAAGGGGTATAGCAGTGACGGAAAAAGAAACAACCATCACTTTTAAAAGTGCCCCCGACAAGACTTTTACCGAAGCGTTCTCTGTCCCTTCACTGGTTTTATTTGATTCCTTCGACCGTCTTGTTCACGACAACGAAGAAGATATAAAAAACATGCATTACGCCGAGTACGGTGAGTTATGGTTTGACGGCAATATCATATGTACGGAAGCCAGAAACATGTTGGTTAAAGACATGGAAGAGAACCTATCTTCCGATTGTGTCGGCGAAGAAAAAGCGTATGTCATAAAAGCGGCAAAACACAGAGATCACGCCAGGATAAGGTTAAGCGACGGCACAAAGTCACACGAGATAATCGTGGCGCTTCCGGACAGTTCAAGATATCTGTACATAGGTATCACGGGAGCTTTTTGCAAAATTAATGACATAAAGATTGAAACCGACGTTCGTGAGATCGGTCCGGGCGAGATTGAGAGGATCGCCGATGAGATAAGCTACATCAATCATATTGAAGGAGACATTCCGAATATCCAGATCGATTCCGCGAGAAGCGCAGCTACAGACGGAATACTCATTGAGGACGGAATGCGTCTTTCTTTTAAGGCAAAAGCGCTTCCGACGGCAAGCCTGGCATGGCATTGTCCGTATATAGTCATTTTTACTTCGGATGACAAAAAGGTCTTCGGGAAAAACTATTCGGAGATCGCTCTCATTCGATTTAACGGTGAGATGAAACGAAACAAAGACGTTTGCGATGCAAGGATCGCAGTCGAAAAAAGCGGTGAATACGAAGATGCCGCCGAGTGGAAGAAAAAAAGCATGAAAGGCTACGGTTCGATGGTTCATTTTTCCCGCTCAAGGAAGAAGATCGTGGTTTCGACAAGCAATCTCGGTATAGAGTTAAGATGTACGATCGAACTTAAAAAGAACATCAAAAATGTTTATGCCGCATTGACGGGAGATCAATGTGCACTTACAAACATAATGATCATATGACAGTGATATAATACAATTATAAATTTTCTTTTTACAATTATTCTTTACAAAAATGTGAGATTATGGCAAAAGAGTTAATAGGGTGAGATATATGCTCACCCTTATTTATTTAACAGAAACAAAGATTTGGGAGAGAAAGCATGTCAGACATAAAGATAAAAAAAATTCACATGGGTCCCGCGAAGTGCGCCTTGGATCTTGGAGACGGAAGTGAAAGAGGAGAGTACGTAGATCAGGATTATCTTCTCAATTCACTCGGAAGACCTCACCGGGCAATAAGCTTAATGTATTGCTATTATCCGAAAGATCTCAAGTGGCCCGCGAGAGTCAGCGAAGCGTATAAAAATGACGGGACAGGCGCCTGGGGCTATCCTTACGACGACTATTTCACATATAAGGGAGGTCTTAACGGAACGCTTGACGATGAACCTTTCACATACATGCGCGACGTAAGACGCCACGGACAGGACGTATTGCTGACACTTACTATGGATCCGCTTCTTGAAGATGAGCATATCGTTGCCGTGGCAAGAGACCTTCGCAAATTCGGCCGCGTGATGTTAAGGATCAATCATGAAGCTACCGGCAACTGGTTTTCTTTTAACAAAAGAGCAAGTTATGAAGAGGTTGCCGCTTTCTTTGTGCGTTGCTGCGATATCATACATAAAGAAGCGAAGAACGTGAAAGTCATTCTCTGTCTTGACGGCTATAAAACGCTTGAAGAAGAAAAAATGGACAAAGAAGATATCTTTACCGAAGCCATCAAGGCAGCCGATATCGAATCGGTCGACAGATATCTTGCTCTTCACTGGGGCTGGCCCGATGATGTCGCGCTTGAAGGAGGCAATTCATTTGCACGCTACAGTGTCGATACCATATATGCCTGCACAAAGAGAAGCTATCACAGATATGTCGAGATAAACGGCGGCGAGAAAAGACCGATGGTGCTTTCCGAACTTAATGCCGACGGCGATGTGACGGGAGCTTACGATCAGGCGGAAATGATGAAGCGGTTTTGTGAAAATATCAAAAACGACGAAGAGAAATGGCTCTCCGGTTTTACGATGTATCAGTTCAGAGATCGCGGAAGGCTCGGTCTTGAGATAGAAGATCCCAACAATAAAAATGTCGGCATCGAGCAGCCGGTAATGGACACATACAGAGAGATCTTAAAGGATGAGTATTTCAATCCGGCGATGGAAGAAAACGAGGCAGCGGTATTGCCCGTGAAGCTTCGCTGGGGCGGATCGGAAGATGCGAACGGCTTATCTTTGGGCATACATTTTGAGGCAGATCCCGTTTTCTGTGAAGCCGAATTTGATGACGATCTGATCGATGCAAATCTTATGATGGAACTTAACGGAAGATGGTTCTATAAGGCACCGGGAGTAAAAAGAATAGATTTCATGAGTGCTTTCTACAAGAATAGACTCGTCGGCGCAAAAGATATGACATTGAAGATATTCGCACCTCCCGCAAGCGGTGAGAACGATCCTTCGCAGGGTGAAGACTGGCAGACGAATTACTATTATACGCTCTCTTCGCTTCCGAAGCTCAGGATCGAGTACAAGCCTGTCGTTGCGGATATGGACAAATAATCGATCATATTTTAAAATATTTACGAAATCGTTTTAGGAAATTTTTTTTTGGAGGGTTATTTAATGAATTACGGTTATTTTGACGAGAAAGCAAAAGAATATGTCATCACCCGTCCCGACACACCTTCGGCATGGGCAAACTATCTTGGCTCACCCGAATACGGCGCCATCATTTCAAACAACGCCGGCGGATACAGTTTTGTAAAATCGGGCGCGAACGGACGAGTTATCAGATATCGTTTTAACAGCGTGGCTACCGATCAGCCCGGAAGATATATCTATTTAAGAGATCTTGAGGACGGCGAATACTGGTCGGCTTCATGGGCTCCCGTGTGCAAGCCTCTTGATTCTTATAAGAGTGAATGCCGTCACGGAACGGCTTATTCCGTTATCTCTTCCGAGTACAAGGGTATTAAGGCTGAGACTTCTTACTATGTTCCCAAGGATGCGACTTACGAAGTATGGAACTGTAAAGTTACCAACAACGATTCAAAACCCCGTAAGATCGCGGTTACCGGTTATTGCGAATTCGTAAACGAAAACAATTACGAGCAGGATCAGGTTAACCTTCAGTACACCCTTTTCATTACCCATACTTATTTTAAGGATAATTTCATCCAGCAAAAGCAAAACGAAAACTTCCACGATCCCAATCATGAAAGATTTTTCGGTCTTGCAGGCGCAAAAGTTGATAAATTCTGCGGTGACAGAGACAAGTTCGTAGGTTCTTACAGAAGCTACGCCAATCCCGTGGGTGCAGAAAAAGGTCTTAACGGAGATCTTAACTATTGCGACAACTCCTGCGGCGCTCTTGAAAGCGATGTAACGCTTGCTCCCGGTGAGACCAAGGTGTTCACATATCTTCTCGGACAGAAGCCCGAAAATGAAGCAAAGGCGATCATCGCAAAATACGAGGATGCCTCAAGAGTGGAAAAAGAGTTAAACGAGCTTAAAGAGTATTGGCATTCAAAGCTTGACAATCTCGTTGTAAATACTCCCGATGAAAACTTCAATAACATGGTAAATGTTTGGAACGCATACAACTGCTTTATCACATTCACATGGTCAAGAGCGGCATCGTTCCAGTATTGCGGACTTCGTAACGGATTCGGTTACCGTGATACCGTACAGGATATTCAGGGTATTATTCACCTTGCTCCCGAGATGGCTGCAGATCAGATCCGCTTCATGCTTTCCGCTCAGGTTAACAACGGTGCCGGACTTCCTTTGGTTAAGTACACTCATACTCCGGGTAAAGAAAATACCCCCGACGATCCTTCATACGTAAAAGAGACGGGACATCCCAGCTACAGAGCGGATGATGCTTTATGGCTCTTCCCCACCGTTTACAAATACATTTCCGAGTCCGGAAACATTGCTTTCCTTGACGAAGAGATCCTTTACGCAAACAACGACGAGAAGGGAACCGTATACGATCACTTAAAACGTGCGATCGCTTTCTCCATGAACAACTTAGGTAACCATGGCATGCCCGCAGGTCTTCACGCAGACTGGAACGACTGCGTAAGACTCGGAAAGAAGGGCGAGTCCACATTCGTTGCCTTCCAGCTCGTATATGCCGTAAAGATATTAAGAAAGTATGCCGTTCTTAAAAACGACACGGAATATGTAAAATATCTTGATGATATTAATGCAAAGATGGAAGACATCTTAAAAGACTGCTGGAACGAGGACAGATGGATCAGAGGATACAAAGAAGACGGTCAGGTAATCGGTAATCGTAAAGATCCCGAGGCATCCATGTGGCTCAATCCTCAGTCATGGTCGGTAATCGCCGATTTTGGTTCAAAAGAGCAGCAGTTAAAAGCGATGGAAAGTGTCGAAAGAGAATTGAACACACCTTACGGCGCGATGGTAATGTATCCCGCATACGAGAATCACGCATTCGACGGAGCATTGATGGTATGCTTCAACAAGGGTGTAAAAGAAAACGCAGGTATCTTCTCACAGCCTCAGGGATGGCTTATCCTCGCTGAGTCCAAACTCGGTCATGGTAATAAGGCATACATGTACTGGAAAGAAGCTTCTCCCGCAACATATAATGACAAGGCCGAATTAAGAGTGCTTGAGCCTTACGTATTCGGACAGTTCGTTGAAGCAAAAGATTCACCTTTCGCAGGACGTGCACACGTTCACTGGCTCACCGGTACCGCTTCAACCGTAATGGTAGGTACTACCGAAGGTATCCTGGGTCTCAATCCCGAAGCGGAAGGTATAGTTATCGATCCTTCCATCCCTTCGGAGTGGAAAAACTACTCATTTAGGAAGAACTTCCGCGGAAAAGTGCTCAACGTGACCGTTAATAATCCTAACGGTTCCGAGCACGGTGTTAAATCCGTTACC
>JAILEQ010000132.1 GCA_024687305.1 Lachnospiraceae bacterium
GTATTTATAGGCGATCAGCTTTTTACGGATATCTGGGGAGCCAACAAGGCCGGAATTTATTCGATCCTTGTCGGCAAGATAGGTAAAAAAGAAGAGATACAGATCGTACTTAAGAGGATACTTGAAAAGATAGTTTTGGCTGTATACGAAAAGAAACTTAAGAAGGGTACATTAAAGGAAAAAGAATATGGGAAATAAGATAAAATTGGGACTTTTGGGATATCCCGTGGCGCACTCAAAGTCGCCGCTCATACACTCGATGCTCGCAGATTTTAAAGGGCTGGATGTTTCGTACGAGCTTCTCCTTACCAGGCCGGAGGATCTTAAGGCACGTGTAAAAGAACTGTTTGAAGAAGGATATCACGGGTTTAACGTTACTGTACCTCATAAACTTGCCGTCATCGATTCGCTTGTGAATGTGTCAAAGGTGGCTAAGAGTGTTGGGGCAGTCAATACATGTATAAGAACCAAAAACGGGTTCGCCGGATTTAATACAGATATAATGGGCTTTTCAAAGGCACTTGATAAGAACGGCATAGAGGTTGGCGGCCATGATGTCGTGGTTTACGGTGCGGGAGGAGCAGCAAGAAGTGTTGTATTTTCACTCCTGCTAAAAAAGCCGGCTTCTTTATCGATAATTAACAGATCCAGAGAAAATGCGCTTAAGCTTATAGATGATATAAAAGGAGGCATTGATACATCGGTTGTATCATGCAAGACCGAAGAAGAAATACTTTCTGAAAACAAGCGATTTGTTGCCGTTCAGACTACAAGTGCCGAACTGACGACAGGTGAGAGTATTGTAAAGAATGAGGCGATGTTTGAACTGTTTGATGCCGCGTACGACATCGTTGCCGTAAAGGAGCCAACTCCTTTCATAAAAGGCGCCAACGCTCGTGGTATAAAGGTCGCAAACGGGTTTGATATGCTTTACTATCAGGCACAGGAAGCATTTGAACTGTGGACCGGCACAAAGATCACCGACGCTGAAGCAGAAAAGGTACGAAAGGAATTGAGACAGTGAACAACATAGTGTTCGTGGGGTTTATGGGTTCAGGTAAGACCACACTTTCAAAAGTGCTCTACAATGAACTTGTGAAAGAGAACCCCGATATCAGACTTATCGATACAGACGCATACATAGAAGAGAAGCTTTCAAGAAAGATAAGCGATATATTTGCGCATGAAGGAGAAGCGTATTTCAGAGATATAGAGACTGAAACGTTAAGAGAACTTTCCGATTCGGAAAAATCGATGATAGTTTCCTGCGGCGGCGGGATAGTGGAAAGAAAAGATAATCTTCCGATCCTTAAATCCATCGGAACGGTTGTTTTTGCAAACACTCCGATCGAAATACTCTGGGACAGAGTCGGAAACGACCCTTCAAGACCTCTTTCCAAAGACAAGGACGGTTTCTTTGAACTGTATGGCAGAAGGCTGAACTTGTATAAGGAAGTTGCGGATGTTATCATTGATACCGGTAATGATACTGTCGAAAAATGTGTAGAGAAAATAAGGAGATCCTTATGAAAAATATACTTATCATAAACGGACCGAATTTGAATATGCTAGGTAAAAGAGATCCGAAGATATACGGAAGCGAGACTTACGAAGATCTTCTTAACAAGATCGCAAAAAAATCGGATGAGCTTGGCGCAAAAACAGAAGTTTTTCAGAGTAATCACGAGGGCGCTTTGGTCGATCGCATACAGGATGCGTTAACGGACGGGACCGATGCACTTATAATCAATGCCGGCGCATATACTCATTATTCTTATGCCATTCATGATGCACTTGAGATACTTTCGATCCCCAAGGTCGAGGTTCATATATCGGATGTCGAGAATCGCGAGGATTTCAGAAAGATCTCCGTGATCACCGATGTTTGTTCATCGCGCATCATCGGAAAAGGAACGGATGGCTATCTTTTGGCGATGGAAGAGGTCGCTAAAATTTGATTTGCGGGAGTGATCGTTTAAATGGAAGCACTTAAAAAGAAGTTTTCTTTTTTGGACAATAAACTGTCGGATGTGATCGTTAAGATCCTCCTGGCATTCATAGCAGCGTTTCAGGTAGGTTATCTTATGTCGCTTGCGGCTCCTTTCGGCGCGGCATGGGGTATTGCGGTAACGCTTTCTTTTGCCGGAACGGCAGTACTGTTATTCTATATCGAAAAGTTCATTTCAAACAATAGAGATGACAGGCACAAAAAACGCGTCAGGTGGTCGGTGGTACTGTCTTTGATGTTTGCGCTCACTTATGTGCTCGGATATCAGCTTCAGTATGTGGGGAACACTCTTCCCGGAGTAAAGGGGAAAGCGGTGATCCTGCTTCATTCGATAGGCTTTCTTCCTTTGATGTTTCCGCTTTTTTATCTTTTGTTATATTATGTCGATCATGCAAAGCACGTTATATTGACAGGGAGGGCATATTACAGCGGAAAGAAGATATTTTTTATTGCGTGGGCGGTGATATTTGTGTCTTGGATACCCGCATTTTTGGCGTATTATCCGATGATCATGTCATATGATTTCCATGCACAGGTGCTATACTCGGCGATCGGTTTTGAGGCTTTTTCCAATCACCATCCTTACCTTTCGACATTGGAGATATCGGCTTTTTATCATATAGGACTGGCTATCGGAAACACTCAGACGGGTATGGCTTTGATGGCTTTGTTCCATATGCTCATAAACAGTGCGGGATATGCATATGCGGTATATGTTCTTTCTAAACTTCTTCCGTTTAAAAAGACACCTTTTATAGCGACGGCCGTTATGGCTCTTTTCCCGACTCATCCGGTTATGGTGCTCAGCACCACAAAGGATGTTATTTTCTCGCTGTTTTTCCTGTTGTTCATATGTGTCATTTTTGAAAGAGTCTTCTTTTCGGATACCAAAGGAAAAAGAATAAGATTCGACATATTCATAGTTCTTACCGGTATCATGGCTTGTCTTTGGAGAAATAACACGGTTTACGCCGTAGTGGTGGCAGGAATACTGATCACGATATTTACAAAGGGACGAGCAAGACTTATCGTACTTGCGGGTGTGATACTTATCGCCGCCGGTTACAAGGGAGGAAATACGGGACTTAGAAAGATCATAGGGGACGACAGCAAAACGTACGCTTCCGAGATGTTAAGCGTATATGTTCAGGCATACGGAAGAACGGTATATAAAAACAAAGATACGATCGATCCCAGATGTTGGGATATAATAACCTATTATCTTCCCGAGTATTGCATTTACGGATACAATACGGGTATTTCGGATGCACTTAAAGCATATATTCCCGAGGTATACGATCACTACGAAGGACAATGGGGTGATGTGTTAAAAGATTTCATCTATGTAGGTGTAAGATATCCCAACGAATATATCGATTCGTTCCTTGACCTTACAAGAGGATACTGGTTTATGGACGATACCTCTTTTGCCGATGTTCTCGGTGAAGGATATGAAGGAAGAATGGGTATTATTTATACTTACAATTCTTCGGAATCATGGATGGTCGATGAGATCAAACACGAAACAAAATTCCCGCTTGCCGAAAAATTCTATGAGTCAATCGTGAGCGAGGATGTGATACTTCGCATGCCGGTCATCAATCTTTTGTTTAAGATATCGTTCTTTACGATGTCAACACTGTTGGCGGCACTTTTGTTCATTTACAAAAAAGATTCAAGATCCTTAAAACTTATCGCCTTTTCCGTAATGTATATTTTGACGATGTTTTTGGGACCGGTTGTTCAGTTCAGATACGCATATCCGTGGATCATAACGTTTTCTTTCTTTGTACTTTTATTCTTTATAAAGAAACCGGAAGATGCGATGACAGAAGAGTAAAAATATATGTTGCGTAATTGGACATTTTCGTATAAAATTATTTGGAATTATTTGTTTTGAATATTTAGGAGGATTATCCAATGATTTCTGCAGGCGATTTCAGAAACGGCGTTACCATTGAGATTGAAGGCGCAGTTTTCCAGATCATCGAGTTCCAGCATGTTAAACCCGGAAAGGGAGCAGCTTTCGTACGTACAAAGTTAAAGAACGTTATCAATGGCGGTGTTGTTGAAAGAACATTCCGTCCCACAGAGAAGTTCCCTCAGGCTCGTATCGACAGAAGCGATATGCAGTACCTTTATCAGGATGGCGATCTTTACAACTTTATGAACACAGAGACCTACGAGCAGGTTGCTTTAAACTCTGACACCGTAGGCGATTCACTTAAGTTTGTAAAAGAGAATGAAGTATGTAAGGTTTGTGCTTACAACGGTAGCATTTTCTCAGTTGAGCCTCCGTTGTTCGTAGAACTTGAGATCACCGAGACCGAACCCGGTTTCAAGGGTGATACCGCTACAGGCGCTTCAAAACCCGCTATCGTTGAGACAGGCGCACAGGTTTCCGTTCCTTTGTTCGTAAACCAGGGCGATGTTATCAAGATCGATACACGTACAGGCGAGTACCTTTCCAGAGTATAAGTTATATTTCGTGACTGTCCGGAGACACCAACGGTTAACCGTGGTGTCTCTTATTTTGTTTATCGGGCGAGAATGGTTTGCCCAAATAGGAGGGTTACGATGAATTTTAATGATTTTGCAGATCTTGTTGCCGAGGAGGTGACGGATTTAATGGGAGAAGAGTATCACTACTCAACTGCCAAGGTAATGAAGAACAACAACATAGTTCTGACAGGACTGTCAGTTCGCAAAGACGATGAGGCCGTCGCACCGACTTTATATCTTGAAGATTTCTATGAAATGTATGAAAACGGAGAGACCATTCAGGATATCGTATCGGATATCGTGAGTTGCTTTAAAGACAGCAAACGATCCGGACCGCCTGACGTAAGTTTCATGGATGATTTTGAAAAAGCCCGTGAAAAGCTGATGTATAAGACCGTTAATTATTCCAAAAACGAGGCGTTTCTTGCCAACGTGCCTCATAAACGCTTCTTGGACCTGGCGATCATATTCTATTTGTTTGTAACGGGCGATGAATTCGGAGCCGGATCGATTACGGTAACGAATGAATGGATGAAGATATGGGGAGTTGATACAGATACGCTGTATGAGATCGCTTATAAAAATACGAAAGATCGTTTCGGATTCACACTCAATTCCATAACCGAAGTTTTAAAAGATCTTATACCTTTCGTTTCAAGTGATAAGGATGAAACCGATGACACGTTATACGATACGATTGAAAAAACCGAGGATATGCCTATGTATGTCCTGTCCAATGCTTCAAGACATTTCGGCGCTTCCTGCATCCTTTTTAACGAGGTTCTGAATGATTTTGCCAAAGATATAAGTTCGGATCTTTTTATTCTTCCAAGCTCGATCCACGAGTTGATCATCATTCCGGATAACGGAGAAGATCCCGAGGTGCTTCAACGGATGGTGATGGAAGTCAATTCCACACAGGTTTCGGCACAGGATGTCCTTTCAGACAATATTTATCGATTCAGCAGAAATACGCATGCATTGGAAGCTTTGTACGCGTAAGCAAATAGTGTCATGGATGTCACATACTTTGACATAGTATTGGCATTATGCTAAAATAATGTCCGTTGGCGACCGTTTTTATGCTATTGGCGGGTGCCGGCGGACAATTTGGCAGCCGTAGTATAATGGATAGAACGGAGGCCTCCGACGCCTTTGATGCAGGTTCGATTCCTGTCGGCTGTATAGGAATCAGGAATTTGCTTGCAAATTCCTGATGGCAATTTGAAAAATATGGATAGAAAAAATCAAAGAAGAGACAGGCATTCTTTAAAAGAAAGGATCCACTCGACAGACAACTTTATAAAGGACAGACTTATTCTTGTAAAAGACTGGCTGGTTGATTACGGCAGGATCATCCTTCCGATCATTTTGCTTGCCTGCATAAGCTTTACGCTTTATATTGCTCTTTCGGCACATAACCGTGTTGAAGCCGCAAAGCAGGAAGCCGAAGAAGCTCTTTTGGAAGCCAAGACCGAGGTTATCGAGGTTCAGGAGACCAATTTTGAGGAGAACGTTTATCCCGAGATCAACGAGCTTATCATGAGATATTATGAGGCCATAAAGTCAGTCGATACCGATGAACTTGCCGAGATCCAAGGCTCTCTTTCCGATACGGAAATATTGAGACTAGAGGCAATGTGTCCCTATACCGACAGATACGATAACATAAACGTTTATACAAAGCCTGGCCCTTATGTTGATACGTACATTGCATATGTGACCGTTGACGTTTATTTAAAGGAGCAGGAACCTTCGATACCGGGTCTTCAGGCATTTTACATATGCATGACTGATGACGGACTCTTTTACATAAATAATGGCGAACTGTCGGAAGAGGAAGCGGCTTATCTTGAAAATGTCGCAACTCAGGCCGATGTTTTGGATCTTAAGAATACACAGAATGTTTTATATTCTGATCTTATGGAGGCCAATCCGGAACTTAAAGATTACTGGGCTCAGGTCTCAGCTGAGATTGATTCTTCCGTAGGCGAACAGCTTACCAATGAAGCTGTTATTCAGGCAAAGTTTGAGGAAGAAGAAAAGCAGCGTCTTTTGGAAGAACAGATGAACGACCCGAATTATGTTCCGCCTGAAGAACCGGAAGTGAAAAAGGTTAAAGTTAACACACTTGTAAATGTACGTAAATCTGCAAGTGCTTCCGCAGATAAAGTCGGAACCGCTTCGGTAGGTTCGATATATGATGTTATCGAGGTCATGAATAACGGCTGGACCCGAATCGACTATGACGGAACACAGGCATATATTAAAACGGAGTTTCTTGATGAGATCGCGAATCTTGATAAGGTTGCATCCATAGGAAAGATCAAAACGCTTGACATGTTAAACGTTAGAAGCGAGCCCAATCAAAGTGCCGCAAAATTAGGTGTTTTAAATGCCGGTACGGAGGTTGAATTAGTCGAGGAAGTCGGCGATTGGTCGAAGATCAAGTTTGACGGTCAGCTTGGATATGTTAAGACGGAATATACCGTAAAGCAGTAATAATGATTTTACAGGTTGGGCATCGGGCGACAGTTTTTCTGTTGTCCGATGCTTTAACTGACATTAAAAGGAAAAATAACTTATAATGAGATTAAAAAGATCGATCATATCGATACTGTTGATTTTAATATTTTCTTTTGGTTGTGGTTGTAAAGGTATAGAACTGACACCGAAGGAACCGGTGCCCGAAGAAGAAATTTCGATCACTTATCCACCTACGGCGACGGTGTATGTTACGAACAAAGGGCGCAGGGTTTCCGCTTACGAGGTTTCCTGGGCATACGCTCTAAACGAAAAAGAGTGGTGCAGCGTTAAGACCGATGAACCGATCCATCCAATCGATCAGGATTTTGGCGGATTTCTGCAAACAGATTCTGCAAATGGCATTATCTCGATCTCTTTTCCTGCGGGAGCATTTCCGGATGAAGTGTCATATACACATTATTATGATGAATGTCTTTGGCTTCCCGGAGAAAACGACGAGGATCTGCGCATAAAAGAAAAGATCGAAAGACAGCGGGATTATGAAACTTTCACCGAACTGGACGCGACGGTTAAAGACGGAAACAATAAAACGATCGTAATAGATGCAACGACGCTTGAGGGCGGTGTTTACGACATAGAATTGGCCTGGGACAGGCCGGAATTCAGAGGGACTGCGAAATATTGCTTTCTTGTCAGGAGAAGAGACTGAGAATATAAACATGGATGATAACGGTGTAAGAATAAATAAATATATAGCTTCCTGCGGTGTGTGTTCACGGCGTGACGCAGATACTTTGGTAGAACGAGGTGATGTTACCATAAACGGTAAAGTCGCCAATCCGGGGGACAGAGTGTTTCCGGGTGACAGCGTAAAAGTCGGCGCGAAGCTTATCAGGCAAAGCGAAGAGACCGTGGTTTTGGCTTATTACAAGCCTTACGGGGTCACCTGCACCGAACGTGACCGATTCGCCGATTTTACCGTAAAAGACGCAGTGAAGTACAAAGAACGCGTTACGTATGCCGGGAGGCTTGACAAAGAATCGGAAGGGTTGTTGCTTCTTTCTAACAATGGTGACCTTATCCAAAGCATGATGAAAGGCTCCAACAATCATGAGAAAGAGTACATTGTAAGAACCACCAAGCCGATAACCGAAGATTTTGTAAGCAAGATGTCCGCCGGTGTTTTCTTAAAGGAACTTAATACCGTAACAAAACCTTGCGAGGTTAAGAGAATTTCAAAAAATACATTTAATATCGTTCTTACCCAGGGCCTTAACAGACAGATCAGAAGAATGACCGAGGCATGCGGTAACAAAGTTGCCTCACTTAAGAGAGTAAGAGTATTAAACGTAACACTTGACGGTTTGAAACCCGGAGAGTACAGGGTGTTGTCACAAAAGGAAGTAAACAGTTTATGCAAAGAATGCGGGAACTTGTAGATCTTTTGAATAAAGCTTCTGAAAGCTATTATGCCAAAGATGAAGAGATCATGTCCAATTATGAGTATGATGCTCTTTACGATGAGCTTGTAAAACTTGAAGAAGAAACCGGCATAGTACTTGCCAATTCGCCTACGCAGAACGTGGGCTACGAAGCAGTTGATTTTTTGCCTAAAGAGACTCATGAGCGACCGATGCTTTCTTTGTCCAAGACTAAAAGTGTCGACGAGTTAAAAGAGTGGACAGGTGACAAGGAAAGCCTGCTTAGCTGGAAACTTGATGGTCTTACCGTTGTTCTTACATATGAGAACGGGGAGCTTGCCAAAGCAGTTACAAGAGGAAACGGCGAAGTCGGAGAAGTTATCACGGCTAACGCAAGAACGTTCACAAACCTCCCGTTAAAGATCTCATTTAAAGGGAAATTGATCTTAAGAGGCGAAGCCGTGATTTCATATCCCGATTTTGAAAAGATCAATTCCGAGATAGAAAGCGATGAAGATAAATATAAGAATCCGAGAAATCTCTGCTCAGGTTCCGTACGCCAGTTAAACAGTGAGATCACGGCAAAAAGACGAGTTAAAGCCATAATCTTTTCTCTTGTTTCATGTGAGGGAAAGGACTTTGCTTTGCGAAGCGAAGAGTTTGATTTTCTTTCTTCTCTTGGTTTTGAAGTCGTTGAGCATTATAGCGTTACCGCTGATACGATAGAAGACAGGGTTAAGTTTTTTGCAGGAAAGATAGAAACATACGAAATTCCTTCGGACGGACTTGTCATGGCTTTTAACGATATAGCTTACGGAAAGAGTCTTGGTATGACAGCGAAGTTTCCAAGAGATTCCATAGCCTTCAAATGGCAGGATGAAACTGCCGTTACGGTGCTAAGAGAGATCGAATGGAGTCCTTCGAGAACCGGACTCATTAATCCTGTTGCTATATTTGATACAGTAGAGCTTGAAGGAACAAGTGTAAGCCGTGCAAGCGTTCATAATCTTTCGGTTCTTCGAGAACTAAAACTGGGGATCGGAGATGAGATAAAGGTTTATAAAGCCAATATGATCATTCCTCAGATCAGTGAGAACATCACTAAGAGCGGAAATGTTGAAATTCCGGCCACATGTCCGTGCTGCGGACATAAAACGGAAGAACGCGCTGTAAAGGAAGCGTACAGTCTTTATTGCACCAATCCCGAGTGTCCGGCAAAGAATATTAAAAAATTTGCCCTTTTTGTATCAAGGGATGCATTTAACGTAGACGGTCTTTCGGAAGCAACTCTTGAGAAGTTTATAGATAAAGGTTATATAAAGGAATATGCCGATCTGTTTAAGCTTGAAAGATTTAAAGCAGATATTGTTTCCATGGACGGCTTCGGTGAGAAATCATACGATAACCTGATCTCCGGAATAGAGAGGTCAAAAGAAATCTCGGCCGCGAAGCTGATATATTCGCTCGGTATTGATAATGTCGGTCTTTCGACTGCAAAGCTTATAACCCGCTTTTATAAAGATGACATCGATGCGATCATAAAAGCGGATAAGGAAACGCTTGCATCTATCGACGGCATAGGAGAAGTCATCGCCGACTCTTTTATAGGATATTTCAATAACGAAGAACACTTAAGAGTATTGAAAGATTTGCTTTCTTTCGTTATAATCGCTAAATATACGGGAGGGGAAGATAACTCCCCGTTAAGCGGTAAAACTGTTGTTGTGACGGGATCATTAAATATGTTTACAAACAGAAATGAGTTAAAAGACGCGATCGAAGCCAAAGGCGGAAAGGTTGCCGGTTCGGTTTCTTCAAACACCTTTGTACTTGTAAACAACGACATTTTATCGACTTCATCAAAGAACAAAACAGCCAAGGAACTCGGAATTCCGATCATGACCGAAGCTGATTTTGTAAATACTTATTTGTAAAAGGAACTGTTGTCATGCCCATTAAAATTCAAAATGCTCTGCCTGCCAGAGAAATTCTTGAAAACGAAAATATTTTTGTGATGGACGAATTCCGTGCAATGCATCAGGATATACGTCCGCTTAATGTGCTGATAATGAACCTCATGCCCAACAAGGAAGTTACGGAAACGCAGATACTCAGAAAGCTTTCCAACAGCCCTTTGCAGGTAAACATCGAACTTTTGCAGACTCAGACTTATACTCCGACCCATGTCGACGCAAATCATCTTGAATCGTTTTATACGACGTTCGACAAGGTTAAGGACCGTAAGTTTGACGGAATGATAATCACGGGTGCACCGCTTGATTACGTAAAGTTCGAGGACGTGGCTTACTGGGAAGAGATGACAAAGATCTTTGACTGGTGTGAGACGCATGTTCACAGCACTTTTTATCTGTGCTGGGCTTGTTATGCCGCACTGTATTACTATTACGGACTGGAACGCTATGACCGCGAGGAGAAGCTTTCGGGTGTATACAAGCATATCGTTTGTAAACCTACATCACCCCTTTTCAGAGGTTTTGACGATGTTTTCTGGGCACCCCATTCAAGAGCGATGGGAATAACGAAAGAAAAAATCGAATCGGTTCCGGAACTTGAACTGATGGCTTATTCGGATGAAGCGGGTGTTGCAATCACGAAGACTACGGATTCGAGAAAATTTTTCGTGGGACTGCATGCCGAGTATGACAGAAATACACTTTCGGATGAATACTTCAGAGACCTTAACAAAGGCATGAATCCGAAGATCCCTGTCAATTACTTCCCCGATGACGATCCTTCAAAGACTCCGATCGTGAACTGGCGCTCCACGGGGCAGCTTCTTTATACCAATTGGCTGAATTATTACGTTTATCAAGCAACTCCTTACGATCTGAACAGTATAGGAGAAAAGAACTGATATATGGAAAAAAGCAGAGAAAAAATAATCATTCAAACGAGTATAATCGGAATAGTTGCGAATGTTTTTCTGGCAGCGTTCAAAGCGTTTGTTGGGCTCGTTTCCAATTCGATCGCAGTTACGCTCGATGCGGTTAACAACCTTTCCGATGCGATCTCCTCGGTCATTACGATCGTGGGAACAAAACTTGCGGCCAAGAAGCCCGATAAGAAGCATCCGCTCGGATACGGACGTATAGAGTACATGAGTGCCGCGATCGTTTCGGGCATCGTGCTTTATGCAGGTATTACATCGTGTGTTGAATCGATAAAGAAGATCATCCATCCGGAAAAGCCCGACTACAATACGGTTTCTTTGGTCATAATTGCGGTTGCCGTATTGGTTAAGATAGTTTTGGGCAAGTTCGTAAAGAGCCGCGGAGAAAAAGTGAATTCCGGATCGTTGATAGCGTCGGGATCGGATGCGATGTTTGACGCGGTTTTGTCTGCTTCGGTACTTGCCACGGCGATAATCTTTGTTGTGACAGGAGTGTCACTTGAGGCGTTTGTCGGAATAGTGATCTCTGCGTTTATCGTTAAAGCCGGGATCGAGATGATGCGCGATACCATGAACGAGATTCTCGGAGCCAGAGCCGATAAAGCTTTGACGGATAAGATAAAGGCACTTTTAAAAGAGATACCGGGTGTTCGCGGAGCATACGATCTTGTGATCTATAACTACGGACCCGACAAGAACTATGCGTCCGTTCACCTTGAACTTCCCGACAATATGCCGGTAAACGAAGTCGACAGGATCACCAGAAAAGCAGAAGCGCTAGTTTATTCCGAGACCGGAGTGTTTCTGGTTGGCGTAGGGGTTTATTCGTACAATACGGACGAAACGAGCGAAGACTTTGCTTTGATGAATAAGATCAAGTCTACGGTGACCGCTTATGAATGGGCTTTGTCCGTGCACGGATTTTATATCGACAAAGAAGAGATGATGATTCGATTCGATGTGGTCCTCAGTTTTGATATAAAGGCCTCAGAAGCTTTGAAGATACTTTACGGCAAATTATGCGAGGAATATCCCGAGTATAAGTTTGTGATAGCTCCCGATGTTTATGTTTCGGATTGAGCGATGTATTTGATGATTTGGAAGGGTATTGGTGAAAAACACATCAATCCCTTCTATTTTTGTGCATATTTATACAATAAAACAGATGCATGCGAGCGCTATTTATGGTATCATCATCATGTTTGGGAAAAAAGTTATGGCGGAAGGTTACACATACATACGAGCAGAAGGTTGATTCGATGAAAAGGAGGGTTTAGCATGTTTGGGTTTAAGTATTACACCCCTACGAAAGTGGTTTTCGGAAAGAACACTGAACTTAAAGTTGCCGAGCTCATCAAAGAGTTTAAAGGCACGAAGGTTCTTATTCATTACGGTGGCGGAAGCGTTGTAAGAAGCGGCCTTTTAAAGAGAGTCACCGATACGCTTGACGCTGCGGGCATCGCACATGTAGTTCTCGGCGGAGCGGTTCCCAATCCTCACCTTTCGCTTGTTTACGAAGGAATTGAGCTTGTTAAAAAAGAGGGCATCGATTTTCTCCTTGCGGTAGGCGGCGGAAGCGCAATAGATTCTGCAAAGGCTATAGGCTACGGTGTTGCCAACGAAGGCGATGTTTGGGACTTTTACGATTATAAGAGACAGGCTGAAGGTGCCCTTCCTTTGGGAGTTATCCTTACGATAGCGGCGACCGGCAGCGAGATGAGCGATTCATCGGTCATCACAAAAGAAGAAGGTCTTGTAAAGCGAGGCTATTCAAGCGATTTCGGTCGTCCGAAATTTGCGATCATGAACCCCGAGCTTACGATGACACTTCCCGATTATCAGACAGCTTGCGGATGCACAGATATTATGATGCATACGATGGAAAGATATTTCACAAACGGCGGAAACATGGAAATTACCGATGCTCTTGCCGAGGGACTTCTTAAAACGGTTAAGAAGAACGCGCTTATCCTTGCCAAGGATCCGAAGAATTATGATGCCAGAGCCGAGGTTATGTGGGCCGGAAGTCTTGCTCACAACGGGCTTACCGGATGCGGCAATGACGGCGGAGATTGGATGACGCATAAACTTGAACATGAACTGGGAGGCCTCTACGATGTCGCTCACGGTGCGGGTCTTGCGGCAATCTGGGGAAGCTGGGCAAGATACGTTTATAAAAACTGCCTTCACAGATTCAAGAAATTCGCGCTCAACGTCATGGAAGTTGAAGCAATCGGAACAGACGAAGAGATCGCCTTAAAGGGTATCGAGGCTATGGAAGATTTCTACAGAGAGATCAAGATGCCCACAAATCTAAGAGAATTGGGTGTAAAAGTTACCGAAGAAGATCTTGAGATCATGGCTCACAAATGTGCGGTCGGAGTCGGCGGAGCAATGGGTTCGGCACTTTTACTTAAAGAAGAAGACATGCTCAAAATTTTTGAGATGAGTATGTAGCAAAGGTAACTTATCATTAAGGAGGATGACAGAAATGTCAAAATGCGCAATTGTAGGAATTAACTGGGGCGACGAAGGAAAAGGACGTATGGTCGACCTGCTTACCGAAAAGTACGATTATGTCGTACGTTTTCAGGGAGGCGGAAATGCCGGACATACCGTAGTCAACGAACGCGGAAAATTTGCTCTTCATTTACTTCCTTCAGGTATATTCAGAGACGGAGTGGTCAACATTCTCGGAAATGGTGTGGCTTTGGATCTCGAGAATCTTTATGATGAGATGCAGACCGTTATCTCACAGGGAGTAGATATCACCCCGGCCAACTTAATGATAAGTGACAGAGCTTCCTTATTGCTTCCTTGGCACAGAGATCTCGACGGACTTGAAGAGGCCAGACTTAAGGATAAGAAATTCGGTTCTACCAAGCAGGGTATAGCACCTTTCTATTCCGATAAGTATCAGAAGAAGACTATTCTTGCGGGAGAATTATTCTATCCCGAACACTTAAAAGAGCATTTAAAAGATCTTATCGAGTGGAAAAATCTGACTCTTACCGGAGTTTACGGCGCTGAGGCGGTTAAGTTCGATGATCTTTGGGCTTGGTTCGAGAAGTACGGTTCATTCTTTAAAGACTTTATTAAGAATACAGGTAAGGTGCTTAAAGATGCCGATAAGAGCGGAAAGAGTATACTCTTTGAAGCTCAGCTCGGATCGCTTCGTGACCTGGACTATGGTATTCACCCTTATACAACATCTTCAAATGCGATCGCAGCTTACGCACCCGTAGGATCGGGACTTCCTTCACTTAAACTTGATGAAGTCGTTGGAGTTGTAAAGGCTTATTCCACTTGCGTCGGTGAAGGACCTTTCGTATGTGAATGGTTTGGCGAGGAAGCTGACAAACTTCGTGAAGCCGGAGGAGAGTACGGAGCAAAGACAGGTCGTCCGAGACGTGTCGGCCCCATCGATATCGTGGCTACACGTTACGGTGTGGAGTGTCAGGGAGCAACTGCCATCGCTCTTACCAAGATGGATGTCATGAGTTATATGGAAAAGATTCCCGTATGTACAAAGTACGAGTTAAACGGAGAACTTACGGATGATTTCCCCTTCCCCGTAACATTAAACGAATGTAAACCCGTTATTGAATATATGGACGGATGGAATTGTGACATAAGCGGTATCAGAAAGTGGGAAGATCTTCCCGAAAACGCAAGAAAATATGTTGAATATATTGAGCGTGAGATCGGCTGTCACATCAAATACGTTTCACTCGGTCCCAGTCGTGAAGCCTATATAGAGAGATAATCGATCCGTGCCATGCATTTTATGCATGGCATGCGGTTTT
>JAILEQ010000138.1 GCA_024687305.1 Lachnospiraceae bacterium
AATCCTTCAAAACATGTCTGAGCGTACTGAAGAACGCCGGCACATTCGCTTATGACGACCTGATCATCAGAGGTGAGGCAACCCTCATCCCATGCGCCGTCCTTGAAGTTTGATACGAAACGCTTATCGGTGCGGATGTAACCGAAGCCGATATTAGACCAGTCGATATTAGCTTTTTCCATGATCCGTTACTCCTTTTTTCTTTATTATTTCGCTCTTTGTTTCAATCCGAGCAAAACCTTTGACAACAATTATGGTATTGTTTTTCCCAAAAGTCAACAAAACATTGCAATAATGCGAAGTTTAAGACATACTGATAATGTATTTTGAATAAAAGTATAAAGAAAACGAGACGAAAAATGGAATTCAGACCCTGTATCGACATACATAACGGAAAAGTTAAACAGATAATCGGTTCTTCATTAAAAGATAAAGGTGACAGTGCCTACGATAACTTCGTGTCCTCAAAAGACGCTGCTTTTTATGCCGATCTTTACAAAAAGGATGCACTTAAAGGCGCACATGTCATATTACTTAATTCAAAAGACAGTGAATATTATGAAGAGAGTAAAGCGCAGGCTTTCGGAGCGCTTTCTTCTTACAAAAATGCCTTACAGATCGGCGGGGGCGTGAACGATCAAAACGCAAAAGAGTTCATCGAAGCGGGGGCTTCACATGTCATCGTCACAAGCTTTGTGTTTAAAGACGGTAAAGTCAACATGGACAATCTTAAAAAGCTTGTGGACGCCGTGGGAAAAGAGCACGTAGTGCTTGACTTAAGCGCCGGGGTTAAGGACGGCAAATATTTTGTGGTTACAGACAGATGGCAGAAGTTTACTGATGAAGAGATAAGTGAAATCCTTTTTGAGAAGCTTTCTTTGTACTGTGATGAATTTCTCGTTCACGCGACAAATGTGGAGGGGAAGAAATCGGGTATAGATAAAAAGCTGATTGATATTCTTTCAAACGTAGTGAAAAAGACGAAGGCCAAAGTCACTTACGCCGGCGGTATCAGCAGTATGGACGACATCGCATACATAAAAAACGCCTCCGACAATAAACTCAATTTTACTGTCGGAAGTGCTCTCGATCTTTTCGGCGGAGATCTCAAATACGAAGATCTCGTTAAGTTCTGTAAATAGTTTAAACGTTCGATCCCGCATGCAGTTTTCTGAACTGGTGCGGGGTTATTTTATTCTTTTCTTTAAATGCATGTATAAGGTGGGAACAGTCACAAAAACCCGTTTCCTGACTTATATATGTAAGGTCGTAATCGGTAAAAAGAAGCATGTTCTCAGCCTTGCACAGTCTCAAAAATGAGATGTAATGCTTGCATGACTGACCGTACAGTTCCGTAAAGCATTTTGCGAAATACGAATAGCTCATGTTGCATCTCTTTGCGAGATCTTCCACACGCAACTCTTCATTTAAGTGCTCATCTATATACTCGGTTATGCTGTTGATCCCGGCACTGTCTCTGGTATCGGGGGTATCGGGAAGAGATAATCCGAGTTCACGCCTTGTTCTTAAAAAGTAGATGAGGAGCTCGCAGATGTACGACCTCGTTATCGAATAAAAGCCGAAATTCCTTTCGTTCAACTCTTTTAAGCATCCCTCAAATATGGCCTTTATGCGGTCTTTTTCGGTATCAATCTTTTCCGAGAGAGAAATCTTCAAAAATTCCTCTTTCTTGGGCATACCTGTCGGGAAACTCATGGAAAACCTTACGTTACCGGTTTCGGAAGAGTGAATGGAAGATTCCAGTTGGTTAATATCAAATTTTAAGCCGTAAAATTTAAGCGGACCGTAGCTTGAAGTATAGATCGAATGGACGCTGGACGGCGGAAATATAAATACATCGTCGGGACCGAGATTGAAGGTTTCCGAATCACATGTAACGATGGCATTTCCCTCGAGCATATACATTATTTCCACAAAGTAGTGCCAATGGGCACGAACGGGGAAGACGTTTTTGGTAGCGTCAAAGAAAAATGCTTCATATGGGGCATTCAGAGTATCTGTATATTCGAACAGTGAATTCACGGGCCCTCCAAATGAAAATAGTTTTATACAACTTTTTTATAGAGTGATTATATCGATTATCTGACCAAAAATCTATAGTAAAATAAGAAAAAACTATTTCTTGGAGGAAAGAGATGGATTACATATGTGGTATTAATTTTGCCCCTTTTGTACCCGGAAAATGCTACAACACAAAAGAAGCAAAAGACAGTTTCATTAAAATGATTGAATCGACTCATGCAAATTTTGTCATCTTCGTTCCCAATGCCTTGCAGGACACTCCTCAATCCGAAGTAATCACCATGGGCGAAGAAAGCGTCAACGAAGAAGAGCTTACCGAAATGATCCTTTTTGCAAAAGAACAGGGTCTCAGGGTTGCGATAAAGCCTACCGTAAATTGCAAGAACGGAATGTGGCGTGCATTTATAAATTTCTTTGATGAAGACGTTGTATGTGAACCAAAATGGGGTAACTGGTTTAAGTCCTATACCGATTTTCAGTTAAGATACGCCAAAGTTGCCGAGGCAACCAAATGCGATATGTTCATCGCCGGCTGTGAAATGGTAATGAGCGAACGCCGCGAGAAAGAGTGGAGACAGCTCATCAAAGATATTAAAAGTGTTTACAGCGGTCCCGTATCTTACAATACGGATAAATATCAGGAACACAACGTAAAGTGGTGGGATGCGGTCGATGTTATTTCTTCGAGCGGATACTATCCGGTCGATAAGTGGGAAGAACAGCTCGATCGAATCGAAAAGGTCGTTAAAAAATACAATAAACCCTTCTTTTTTGCAGAAATGGGCTGTATGTCTACCGAAGGATCCAAGTTTGTACCCAACGACTGGTGCCTCGACGGTGACAGTGATCTTGAAGGACAGGCTGAATGGTACAAAGAAATGATCAAAGCATGCGAAAAACGCGATTGGGTAGGCGGTATGTGTTTTTGGGA
>JAILEQ010000047.1 GCA_024687305.1 Lachnospiraceae bacterium
ATATACAAAAACGGCATTTTCTCGCTTTATGTCGTGTTTAGATCGGGGCAATTTCATTATTCTGCAAATGAAAGGAGGTATTCCGAATGGATCAGATTAAGATCGGCAGTTTTTTGAAACAGCTTAGAAAAGAAAAGGGAATAACTCAAGATGAATTTGCTGAAAAACTCGGCGTCTCCAACAGAACCGTATCAAGATGGGAAACAGGCTCCAATGTGCCTGATATATCCCTTCTTGTTGACATTGCGGATTTCTATGATGTAGACGTCAGGGAAATTATCGAAGGAGAGAAAAAAAGCGAGATGATGAACGAAGAGATCAGAGATACAGCCGAAAAAATGGCGGTTTATGCAGGTGCGGAAAAAAGCAAACTGCTTAAGTTTGCCCAGATATTTGGGATAATCGGAATAATCGCACTTTCGGGTGCCACTGTATTTGCATGTATAAATTTTGAACCTACCGTAGTTTCATTTATACCGGTTTTGCTTTCGTTTATGGCACTCATATCAATGATGGTCATGACGCTTTATGTAACGGGTGTGCTTGGCAAGATCGCAAACAATAAAAAAGCAACCGTTATCATAATTGTATTTATCGGTGCGGTATTCGTGGTCGTAGTAAGATACATAATAGGTATGATGCTTTTGCTTGGCGTTTTGGCTCTGGATTATGTAAAACCTTTGAAACATATAGAAGGCATCCAAAATTACGATAAGGCATACCTGGAAGAGCAATTCTCAGGCGATATGACTTCACACTTTTTTCTTTTTCCCGATGATCTTGATAAGACCGAAGATGCAAATTTCTGGTACGAGTATAAGACCGGACTTTTGGATACCGACGGATCGTTTTTCTTAACGGCCGACTATTCCGATGAGGAATTTGCCAATGAGATAAAGCGCATTTCGGAGGTCACCTGTACGGTAAACGATGACGTGGAAGACCATACACAAGCCGTCAGATATGATGAACAAATGTATAACTATCCCGCATATATCGCGATTGACGGGTATACAAATAACTACGAGTATGCTCTTATAGATGAAGACAATGACCGGATAATATATGTTCTTTTGGGATATCCCGATTACAAAGAACTTTCGGAGTACAAAGAATATCTTAAGGTCGATCCGGCCGAATATGATATTAAAGGTTCCTCACTTGAGAGGTTCTGTATTTATGCGGTCAGATCCGTCAAGTTTGACGGATATGCGGAGTATTGACAGGCTGTTACGTTTATCCGACAAACTATGAAAATTAAGAAAAATGAATAGTTTATATACGGTTGTTTGCATATGATCGCAGACAACCGTTTTTTCTTTTTGCCACAATGCACACCTTACAAAAATGTAAGAAAGAGGGGAGGAAATGTAAGAAAAGGAAATGGAAGAAAAGTTTCTTTTTGCATATGCTTGGTATGAAAGATAAGTAAGAATGCAAAGGGAGATTTAAAATGAGTGAAAAAATGCTTGAACTGAAGAATCTGCACAAAACATACTGCACAAAGAAAGGTGCCGTACAATACGAGGCGCTGAAGGGTATTACTTTTGAGGCTTTTGAAGGCGATTTCATAGCGATCATGGGAGAGTCGGGATCGGGTAAAACCACAACTTTAAATATAATCGCGTCGCTCGATACGGCCACCGAAGGAAACGTGATCATAGGCGGTACGGATATCTCCAAAATGGAAAACAAGGAAATATGTCGGTTCAGAAGAGAAAAGCTGGGATTTGTATTCCAGGATTTTAATCTGCTCAATTATTTTACGGTCAAGGATAATATCGCTTTTCCCATGGTTCTTTTGAATAAAAGCAAGAAGGAGATTGACGAAAGGGTCAATGAGCTGGCGGAAAGAACAAATATCACCGGGCTTTTAAACAAATATCCTTATGAGATATCAGGCGGTGAAAAGCAAAGAACTGCCGTTGCCAGAGCACTTGTTTGCAGGCCTGCGCTTCTTTTGGCCGATGAACCCACGGGAGCATTGGATTCAAAGAATTCCGATCAGTTGATGGATCTTTTTAAGACTTTCAACGATCTTGGGCAGACCATTATAATGGTCACTCACAGCATTAAGTCCGCTTCCAAAGCGAAGAAAGTCCTTTTCTTGAAAGACGGTGTGATCGGTGCCACCTTGGACAAAGAAACCGCTGACGATGAAGAGTTTGAAAATGTGATAGCAAACTTTTTATACAACGTAAGAAAGTAGACGGTGAGAAGATGAAACAATCATTTTGGGCAAAGATCGCATTTAAGAACATAATTGAAAACAAAAACTTTTATATTGCCAATCTTGTTGTGGATGTATTTACGATAACGGCATTTTATCTTTTTACGTATATGACTCTCAATCCGGGATTAAAGGCAGCTCCGGGTTATGGGACACTTATCGTGATACTGGCTTTGGGTTGCGTGTTTGTGGCGCTTATAACACTTTTTTTCAAAATGTATACAAACAGGATACTGTCGAAAAGAAGAAACCGCGAAATGGGGCTTTATGCCGCATGGGGGTTGGAATACAAAAACATTGACAGCATTCTTTTTTACGAAACACTCTACATTTATCTTGTGGGCTCTTTACTGGGGCTGATGATAGGATTTGTTTTTCAGAAGCTTGTTTACAACGGTCTGTTTACACTTATGAAATGCAACAAAGACTATTCGGCAGGTTTTTCTTTAACTCCGGTATGGATCACTATGTCGGTGTTTATAGTCATCGATATTGTTATTTTGGTCTCGAACATGCGAAAGATCAGGAAAAATAAGGTAATTACTCTTCTTAAGGAGGAAGATGAAGCAGCTTTGGTAAAGAAGCTTTCCTTACTCGATGTGATCAAAGGGTTGTTTGGACTGGCCCTTATCATAGGAGCGTATTATTACATAAACTCCTCTGTGGATCTAAGAGAAAGCATTGAGATGATCATGGTAGCCATAGGAGTGTTCTTTGTGGGCAGCTTCTTTGTGATCTCGGGTGTTGTCGTGATGATAGAAATGTTACTCAAAAAGACGGATAAGATCTATTATAAGAGCACTTTCTTCTCTACCATAGCAAAGCTCATTTCAAGAACAAAGAATAACGCCATGTCACTTTCGGTTATCAATATCCTTTTTACCTGTGTGATAATAGGCGCTTCCACAACCATTTCTTTGTATCTTGGGACTCAAAGGCAGGCGAGTGAAGCATTCAAAGCAGACGGTATCGTAAAATCCGGAAACTTTGAGGACCGTGCTCTCTCAAAAGAAGCAATATATGATGCTGCCAGGGAAGCCGGAGTGACGGTCGAAAAGTGTAATGAAAATGTTTTACTTGGATTCCAGACCCTTTTTAATATTGAAAAAGGCGTGTACCAATATGAGGGGATCGAGGCCAAAGACCTTCCCGAGGTTGTTGAAATTCGTCTTCTTGATGACTTCAACAAACAATGGAACGAAAATTTCACATTAAATGACGGGGAGATCTTACTTGTAACAGATGCGGATCTTGAGTTTAAAGATTACGAAACCATAGACTTTTACGGCGAAAAGCTGAATGTGAAGCATCACTTTGACACCGCAAAATATCCCGGTGTCGACAATATAAAATATGCCTACGAAAATTTTATTATCGTACAAGATTTTGACGCGCTTTCAGATCTTCATGAGAAATTAAAAGCGATCGGTTTTACCAGGGATCTTTCTTTTTGGTGCGAATATTATATAAGCGGCACCAAAGACGATAAGATAAAAGTGGATGCCATTTTAGGCGACACGCTTTCAAAGATACCTACCGTTGACTATTTTGACAGCAACGCCACTCAGCTTCGAACGAGATATGCGAGAAATGCGATCTTTTTATTCCTCGGATGTTTCATAAGTCTTATTTTCATCATGTACATGGTATTTATCATGTATTACAAGCAGATCGAGGAGGCAACGGATGATGCCCCCAATGTGGTCATTATGCAAAAGATAGGTATGTACGATGCCGAGATAAAAAGAAGCATATTCGCAGAAAACGGATTGATGTTCTTTGTGCCCGTGGTAATGGCTTTTTGCCATGTCGCAGCCTGCTTTGGGATGATGAGCGACATCATGAAACTGTTTATGCTTACGGACATAGCTTTCATGAAACTTTGCGTGGTACTGTTTTGCCTGTTTATCCTGCTTGTATATGTGCTTATGTATTATGGAGCGTATAGGGTTTACATAAATATAGTCCTGCAAAAAGAAACCGCACCTCATCACATCAGCAGACATGCCGATCCGAAAAAAGCACAGCTCGCCAAACTCACCAAATTAAGAAAGTGACCATAAACTAAATGTGATATTAAGCCTTCGTACCGACACCGGTACGGGGGCTTTTTGTGTAATCCATGTATGCATTCAGTGCTATCTGTGCGCAAAGTGTTGCATCAAAACAGCTTTTTTGTATACTCATATCAGATGTATCATTACGGGCATTTGTATCAGTCGACGGATACGGATCCCGCTAAGAAAGGAGTGAATCGGTGAAAGTAAAACTTTTGATCGATAAAGAGAAATACGAATCGGTTTACAAAGAACTTACCGATCACGGGATTGAGGTATCCGATGACGCGGAACTTGTCGTAAGCGAGGCTGAGAGTAAACGGTTTCTTTCTGTAAAAGACATAAAAGGTGACCGTGTGATGATAGATGCTTCGGATATCGTTTTTATAGAAAGTTACGGACATAAGGTAGATGTTCATACGGATAAGACGGTCTTTTCATCTGCGGAACGCATATATATGCTTGAAGAATCTTTGGATCCGAAACTTTTTATACGAGTCAGCAATTCGGTGATCATTCAAAGGAAACATGTAAAGAATATACGCCCCGCATTGTCAATGAAATTTGTTCTGACAATGTCGGAAGGAACGGTAATAGATGTAACTAGAAGCTATTATGCTTCATTTAAACAGTTTTTCGGATTGTAGGAGGATAAACATGGCATCGTTAGGAGTTTTTGTCTTTGTTATAGTGGCGATAAGTTTAATCGCGGCAGCGGTAGTGCTCGGAGTAAAATATGTAAGATACAGACGTCACATCTCAAATGTGTTAAACGGCGTGGAGGAAAAAGGAAAAAGGATATCGTCTCCGGGAGATGCGGTTTCGTGGGTTCTGGTAGCGTTACTCATTTTGTGGAACGGAATAAACCTTACACAGATATCGCTGCTTCAGTCATCGGTCAACTCTTTAAGCAGCAGGATAAGCGATATGCAAAGAGATATGTCCATAAACGCGACAGATATATCATACAAGCTTGAGCAGATTTATTCGCCCGTTAAATATGCTTCAATGTCCTTAGAGCGCTTAGACGAGGATATGACTGCACATTTTGAACTTACACTTGAGTTAAAAGAATACAGCGACGATACAAAAGTAAGCGTCAGATACGGAGAGAAGAGTTACGACCTTACCGGAACAAACGGAGTATACACCGGAGAGGTGGAAAGAGGACTGTTTGAAGAACCCTGCGGAATACCGAGCACCATAGTCTCGGAAAACGGTGTGAACAAGGTTGCAAGCGTACCCGAATTTGAGATAAATGCTTTGTGGGAAGAACTGCTTCCTTCGGTATATGCGTCAAAGCTTCCTCACGAAGCTAAGTATTCAAACGGAGTGTTTAAGATCGATTCCGAAATGTGGGTGAACAAAGTTTATTATAAGGACGGGGTAGATATGACGGATGCCTACGTACTTATGACCATAAACGGCGAAGAGGTGGAGAAGATACCTGTCGATCTTGCGATATTGGAAAGTCAGGATAAGGTTGTCATTGATCTGAACAAAAAATATGATGTAAAAGACGGAGACCTCTTTGTATTGTATACCGTCTGTGAAAACAGCCTCGGTTACAGCGTAAGGCAAATGGAATGGTTTTATAAGATGGGAGCAAGATTCCCCGAAGACAGCGATAACATCCCGGATATGCCGTATAAAACAGTTTATAAGTCGGGTGGGGATGTGATCATAAGCTATTGATATAGTTTACATAACAACACAGTTCAGACATCTCAAACGCGCTCTTCTTGTCGCAACGGCGAGGAGAGCGTTTTCTTTCATAAAATAGAAAACGTCTATTTTTGAAGTGATTTTTTATTGTCGCATATTCATTCCAATAGTACAATTCTTTTGATGAAAACGAGAAATGAGAATGTAAATTCAAGAGTGATAGATGAAAAGACTCCGCTTTTAATGCTTGCGGGGCCGATGTTCATGGAGTTGTTTTTAAACATACTCATCAACAACATCGATACGATAATGCTTTCTCACCATTCCGAGAATGCCGTGGGAGCGGTCGGAAATGCCAACCAGGTGATGTTTTTGCTGATAATCATGTTCAATGTCATCGCGACGGCGACAAGCGTTGTGGTGGCTCAGTATCTGGGTGCAAAAAGATACGACAAGATGAACATGATATATACGCTTTCGATGGTGGTAAATCTTTTTGCCGGTATCTTTTTGAGCGCTGCGTTGATCATATTTAAGGGACCTCTTATGGATATGCTCCATATCCTTCCCGAAATGAGGCATGACGCGCTTTTGTACATTGATATCGTGGGCGGCGGAATGTTTTTACAGGCATGTTACAACGTAATGCTCCAAATACTTCGTTGTAACGGATATTCCAAGATCGGAATGTATATCTCCATAGTGATAAATATCATAAATATAGCCGGTAATTATCTTTTCCTGTACGGACCGCTTAAGTTTTTAAATCTCGGCGTTGCCGGTGTAGCATTGTCGACCGTTGTCGCAAGAGTTGTGGCGCTTATCGCCGCGGTGGCGTTCTTCTACGCACGAAAGGTCGGTAAGCTGTCGCTTAGGTATATAAGACCTTTCCCGGGCAAATTCCTGCTTCAGATGGTGAAGATCGGCCTTCCGTCTGCCGGAGAGAACCTCTTTTACAACCTCTACCAGATGCTCCTGCTTTCTTTTGTAAACAGCATGGGAGGCGATTCGGTAAAAGCTCAGGTATATTGTAAATCGCTTATCATGTTTGCCATGGTCTTCTCCAATGCTTCAGCGATGGCAACCCAGATAATAACGGGACATCTTGTCGGAGCGGGCAAGGAAGATCTTGCTTACAAGCGTGTATTTAAAACACTGAGAGTATCGATGTCGATCACGGTGGCTTTGGCTGTGATAAACTACCTGATCTGTCCGTTTACGCTTACGATATTTACGGACAACCAAGCCATCATAGCGCTTGGCAGGGGCATAATGTTTGTGGATATTTTCATAGAAGCCGGAAGATGTTTAAACATGACGTTCGTAAGCTCCTTAAAGGCTGCGGGCGCGTATGTATTCCCGCTCATCATCGGCCTTATAACGATGTGGGGCATAGGAGCGACCGGCGGTTATGCTTTCGGAGTGCTGCTTGGACTCGGTGTTAAGGGCGTCTTTATGGGGACCGCATCGGATGAATGTATACGCGGACTTATAGTCATGTGGTATTGGTATAAAAAGAAATGGTACGGAAAAGCCATCGTAAAGAAAAGTCCGATAATGGTTGAAGAAGAAAACGAATAAGTGTACACTGTACCTATATAGGCAAAAGCCTTAAATTGAGGTACGGCGTATGAGTGAAAAAAGTGTGGCTGTGATACTTAAAGAAAACACTATTCTTATGGAAAAGTTAGTGATCGACGGCCGCGCTTTTTATTCTTTGCCCGGTGGCACCATAGAACCGGGTGAAACACCCGAGCAAGCCGTCATAAGAGAACTGAAAGAAGAATGCAATCTGGATGTGGAAGTCGTGCGTCCCTTAAGCGTTGTTCACAGAGTAAAAAACAGGACAAAGTACACCTTTGAATGCAAGATCGTCGGGGATCAGATACCGAGCGTCGGTAAAGATCCGGAGTTTCCCGATGATCAACAGATCATCAAGGATGTACTTTATATGCATTTAGAGGATATAAACGAGAAAGACAGAGCATTCCTATGGTCGGAGGGCCTCATGGAAACGGGAGACTTTACCGATGAGGTCATGAGCTGGGGAGATATAATCAGCTATCCCAAAGCAAAGGAAGATTCCTCTTATTCAAAGCTTACGGGCAAATGCGACGATGAGACCGTGACATTCGATGCGGATGATATCCTCTATATCGAAAAGGTAGATGATAAGACTTTCGTTTATACTTCCAATCGGGTCATACGCGTAGATCATTCTTTGCGCGATCTCGAAGATGGTTTACATAATCCGAAATTTTTCAGATGTTCCAAATCAATGATCGTAAATATCGATAAAGTCGAAAGGCTTAAGAGCCTTTCGTCGAACCGCATAGACGTGGTGCTTGAAAGCAACGAACACATCATCATATCACGTACCTACGCGTCGGATTTCAGAAGACTGTTAAATGGAGGGCTTAAACGTGACTGACAGCGAGAAGAAAGTCTCCAAGTGGGAGCGGTTTCTTACAAAAGAAATCGGGATAGAGTTTAAAGCCTGTCTTTATTTCTTTGCCATACTTTTCTTTTATTCGGTTTACCGCATTATATCCGGCACGTGGGACGCAAACATCATCCATATGGCCGAGATGATCGTTTTAACTTACGGCATAGGATATCTTCAGGTATATGTCCTGTCGGGATTTGACGAGGCAGATTCGCTCGGTATCAAAGAGATCGTGTATATGTTTCTTTGTACCGTTGCGTATGCAGCTTTCTCGTATTTCCTTAAATGGTTTGACAAAAAGCTTACGGTATCGCTTATATTTGCCGCTTATGTGGCGCTTACATATTTTTGCGCATTCCTGATCTACAAGATACGCCGATCAATCGACAATCGTATATTGAATGAAGAGTTAAAGGAATTTAAAAAGAAACTGCACGAATGAGTGAAGAAAGGACCTTAAGCCAGGTCCTTTTTTTCGTTCAATGTTTTATACAGAGTCATCACTGCGTCGTATATTAAGAATATCTGTATCGCGGCAAGTATCTCATAGTTAAAATACATTCCGTAGACGAAATATGTCTGGTAAGCGATGAAGGAAATGAATATCCTTAGAAGCGGAACATAGTACTTCTTAGGCCTTGTAAATGCGTAAATGATCGCAATGATATCTACCAGATATGAATATCTTTCATGCATGCCGGGGAGAAGGAAAACAATAATTGAACCGGAGACCAAGGCTGTCTGAAGAATTATGTCATTGTCAAAGCCGTTCTCATAACATTTACTAAGAATATGGTACATAAGCACCAGAAGAACACAAACCGTAAAAATCACACCGACAGTTTTGTAAAGATCGATATAAGCATCATTCAAGAGCAGGTAGTATATATTGGGATAATTGATCGAAAGCGCAGCGGTTTTTCCTTCAGCCTGTCCTTTGTAGATAAGAAGGCATTCTTTTAACGGACGTCCTGCGATCCATATGGGGATGATCGATAAAAAGTAGGCTGCCGGGACAAGGAAAAACTCCCAAAACTTTATCTTCTTTAAGAAGAACAGCAATATGAGTACGGGTGCAAAGAAAATAGACTGAAGTTTCAGTGCGAATGCGATTGAAAAGCATATCATCGCTTTTAAGGAATCATCGGCAAAAATGTAGATAATGCTGAGCACTATCAAAAATACGTAGATGGAATCACACTGGCCCCACATTGAGGAGTTTGCAATAACGGTAGGAGCAAGCCAGACAATTGAAAAAACGATCAGAGGATTGAGCTGCTTGTTGAGACGTCGTGTTGCTTTTGCAGTAAAAAATGCAAGTAAAAGATCGAATACGACGGAAAAAAACTTGATCGCATAAAGATCGTATACGGGGAGTTTGGCAATAATTAGCAATACATACATGTAAAGAGGCGTATAATTGTACCAGCCATCCTTAAGTGATGAAAACCCTTCGTTTCTTAAGACATTTTCCCATCTTGATAAAAACTCGGTATAGTCTCCGGATATATATGAGAAAAGAAAAAGTCTTATCACCAGTCCGATGAGAATTACCGCAGAACCCATCAGAAGATTAAGAAGCTTATATTCTTTATTAAATATCTTAATGCTTACGTTCAAATTCATGATAAAGTGTCCTTTTGTTGAATGATATTTCGAATCATCAATTAATCATTATACACTAACAAAGCGGCTGTGTCAGAAAAATATGAAAGTTATCGTAATCCCATTGACATTAAGTACAAAGATGTGGAAGAATTGTTGTATTCGTAATCAAATCACAGAACGGATGGAAAAGACATGAGTATATTGGATGATGCCATACAAATGAAAAGCGTGTCACCTCTAATGGCGGCAGCAAGCATAGAACACAGAAACAACGCTTTAAGATCGATCAAGGAGAGCCTTCTTTCAAATAAAGACGAGATCTTTAAGGCAAACCGGGAAGACCTCGAGCGCGCGGCAAGTGACAACGTTGCCGAAGCGGTCGTAAAGAGACTTAAGTTTGACGAGCATAAGTTAAGCGATGTATGTAACGGTATCGATGAGCTTATAAAGCTTCCCGATCCGCTTGGAAAGATCACACTTAACAGAGAACTTGATGCCGATCTTGTACTTAAAAGGATAACTTGCCCTATCGGAGTTATCGGTGTCATTTTTGAGGCACGTCCCGATGCGCTTGTGCAGATATCTTCGTTATGTGTTAAGAGCGGTAACTGCGCGATACTTAAGGGAGGCAAAGAAACTGCGAGTACGAATCGTGTTCTTTTTACCGTTATAAAGAATGCGGTGGAAAAAGCCGGACTTCCGGGCGGATGCTTGTTTCAGGCAGAATCGCATTCCGAGATCGACGAGCTGTTAAAGTGCGACGGATATGTGGATCTTCTTATCCCCAGAGGCTCCAATGCGTTTGTTTCGTATATCATGAACAACACAAAGATACCCGTGATGGGACATGCTGACGGTATCTGTCATATATATGTGGACAAGGAAGCCGATCTTGATACGGCGGTCTCTGTGATAATAGACGCAAAACTTCAATACACGGCTGTATGTAACGCGGTTGAGACGCTTCTTATAAATCGAGAGATCGCGCCAAAGTTTCTTCCCATGCTCAAAAAGGCGTTTGACGAAAAGGGAGTTACCGTTCACGGGACTAAGGAAGTTACCGACATGATCGGAGGAGATACGGTCACCGAAGCTGACTTCAAAGAGTATCTTAAACCCGAGGTATCGGTCAAACTTGTAAGCGACGTCAATGAGGCGATCGCTCATATCAATAAATACGGTTCGCATCATACCGATGCCATCATAACAAAGGATGACGACGCGGCAGCGGTATTTGCGATGATGGTCGATTCCGCCGGTGTATACAGAAACTGCTCCACAAGATTTGCGGACGGTTTCAGATACGGTTTCGGAGCCGAAGTGGGCGTTTCCACCGGAAAGCTTCACGCACGCGGCCCGGTAGGCCTTGAAGGACTGGTAACGTACAAATATCTTCTTACCGGAAACGGCAATATCGTAGGAGATTATGCTTCCGGCACAAAGAGCTTTCATTTTAAAGACCTCGATTGACAAGCGCGTGACGATTGGATAAAATGAGGTCTGTGCGCAGGAGTGGCGGAACGGCAGACGCGCCGGCTTCAGGTGCCGGTGGTAGCAATATCGTGTGGGTTCAAATCCCATCTCCTGCATAGTAAAAGGCATCCGAGAGGATGCCTTTTTACTATGCAGGAGGAGATCTGAACCCAGTGGGGGTCAGGCCTCCTGCCAATCTATCCTCCTGACGATTTATCCCCTGACGTTCCATCTCTCGGCGGTCTACAACTAGCTAAATCTTACTTTTCATATTTTTACCGGTATATTTTGGCTTATTTCGGACAGGTTTGGAGGCGCGAATACCGGTAAAAAATGCAAAACATGATTTTTACCGGTAGATTCCGGTCGGCGAATACTGCTAAAAATTGCAAAACATGATTTTTACCGGTAGATTCCGGTCGGCATATACCGGTAAAAAAAGCGGAACACAATTTTTACCTGTAGATCTGAATCTGAACATACCGGTAAATATTACGAATCTTAGTTTTTACCAGTAAAATGGGGTAAATTTTGGTTGAACCATACCGGTAAAAATGGAGGATTACAAATTTTATACACTCGAAGCGGACGCTTCTGCCTAGAAAGCAACGTGAGAGCGTAAAGTAATCGTATACGTAGCATTTTTCAAGCTTGTTGGCGTAAAGAGGCTACGTAAACGTCTTGTCTATGCATATACGTAGCATTTTCTTAGCTTGTTGGCGCAAAAAGGCTTCGTATACGCTTGACTTAAGAAAATACGTAGCCCGGTGATCTCGAGCAAGTAGTGAGTGGGTGTAAGAAAGAGAGTTTGAGCACACATAAGATATCCAAGCGGGATTAAAGAGGCGTTTATGATAAACAGGCACAAATAAGGGTTTTGTGTTATAATAATTTTTTAGTGTATCGAAATTGAATTTCATATTGAGGATATATATGTCTAAAAAAAGAAATGTCGCTGATGTTATGGGCGAAATAAAGGAAGAACAGAATAAGCGGTTGGAAGCGAAACTCGAAAAGAAGCGCGAAGAGCAGCTTAATAAGCAGCTTGAAGTCGAAACTTCCGAAGAGATCGATAAGATCGAAGAGGTTTTCGAAGAGGATACTTTTGACGAGAAAACTTCAAAGGAGAAAAGTTCAAAGAAGAAAACTTCCAAGGAGAAAAGTCCAAAGGAGAGACCTTCCAAGGAGAAAAACCTAAAGGAGAAAAGTCCAAAGAAGAAATCTTCAAAAGAAAGATATTCCGAAGAGAAGGCTTCGAAGGAGAAAGATTCTGAGGCGGAAACATCCAAAAAGAAATCCGAAAAAGTCAATATCTATGAAGAGATATTATCAGGTAATAAGGCTCCTTCGCCGAAGGATATAGAAGAAGAGCCTTATGAGGAAGACGAAGACGAGATTAAAGCTAAAAAGCGGCTCGAGCGTGAAAAGAGAAGAGATATAAGGCGTTCGAAGTGGATAGAGATCGAGCCGACGGTTACAAAAGTTTTGAGAAAAGTGATAATCGCGGTGGCCGTAGTCGGTGTGATAGTGGTAGCGATACTCTATAATCTGCCGGGCAAGCGTTTTGAAAGAAATGTTGAGAAGGCCGATGAACTGTCGCTTAAGGGAAATTTCTCGGAAGCCATTCAAAAATATAACAACGCTTTAAAAATCGACGATACTTCGATCGAAACCTATCTTGGCATATTAAATGCTAAAGAGGCCGAAAACGCCGAGGATCTTAAAAGCGTGTTCGCCGAGACAATAAATCATTTTATGACGTTTGATGACGAGACAAAGCTTGAAAACAGGGCTTTGATCACCGAGTATGTGCTTCATGAGAGTACGATTTTTGCCGACGATATCGATGAAAGATTAAACATTCTCGAAAAAGGTTTTGAACTTACGAGCGGAAGTGAAGATATCAAGCGTCTTATCACGGAATGTGTGAATGAACTTGTAACGAAGTATCGTAATGAAGGCAGATTTGAGGATGCGGTAAAGCTTCTTAAGCGTTTTGAGGAAAAGACGGATATCGATAACGCCGAACTCATAGCCTCGATAGACAAAGAAAAGAACACGTATGAATTAAAGAAGACGCTTCTTACCAAAGTATACGACGCATTAAAAGACTACGAGGAAGTGCTGCTTGACAATAAAGAACCCGATCCGTTCACTTATAATTTCGCAAAGATAATGGAGATTGACGGTTCGGAAGAAGCAAACAGCCTTGCCAACTCGAAGGCACTTGACAGATACATTTATGTTCCGAGCGAAAACTACAATTCCGGATCGGGCGTAGGTGCGGGCCTTTATACGTACAGCATCGATTACGAAACTGTGGAGGGTGATATCATCACCGCATATTCGTTTTACGTCGGCGAATACAAAGACGGCTTAAGAGACGGAAAAGGCATAATGTTTACGCGTACGGGCGAGTATTCGTTCGTAATGTATGCGGGCTCATTCAAAGAGGACACCCCTCAGGGACCGGGCTCAAGGTATGTAAAAACTGATGACGGCGCAATGTACGTGTTCACCAAATACACCGGAAACTGGGAAAACAATCTTGCCGAGGGCACTATAGAGATCGTGCAAAAGAACAGCGAATACATGGGCGTTACCTTCAAGGGAGCGGCGCAGTTTAGCCACGGTAAGGGCGAAGTCGTTCCTACCGAATCGGAAGAATACGTTGTTCAGAACTTACGCAGCGAAAACCTGATCTCGGTGCTTGAAAGCGATACCGAAGGGTATGCGTTAATGCTCGCATTCTGGCAGCGATCCAATGACGTTTTGTCGGCTACGGGCGTAAAAGGCGAACAGTGATAAGGCCTTTTAGCACAAAGAAAAAATTTCCGAGATTTTTTGAAAAAGAAAAAAGGATTGCGGCAGGTTTTATAGAAAATTATTATTAGGGCTGTTTTTTTGCCCCTTTATTTATCTTGTTTCTTTCAAAGATCAATCGTTGGAGGCAATGATGTTAATTAGAGAAAGTCTTGAGGCATGGGAAAGGGATTTCTTAAGTCCCTATGCAAAGTTGAGCGAAGAGTCAAAGGGACGTCTTCGTGATGAGGAGCCTTGTGATATAAGGCCTGTGTTCCAGCGTGACAGAGACCGTATCATTCACAGCAAGGCATTCAGAAGATTAAAAGATAAGACGCAGGTTTTTCTTTCTCCCGAAGGGGATCATTACAGGACGCGTCTTACGCATACGCTTGAGGTGTCACAGAATGCGCGTACGCTTGCGAGAGCGCTTCAGTTAAACGAGGAACTTGTGGAAGCGATCGCACTCGGTCACGACCTTGGACATACGCCCTTTGGTCATGCCGGTGAAAGAGCGTTAAACAGAGTGTGCCCTTACGGATTCGATCACGCAAAACAAAGCGTTCGAACCGTCGATGTTTTGGAAAAGAACGGGCAGGGGCTAAACCTTACTTATGAGGTAAGAGACGGCATACTCAATCATCAGACTTCGGGCATGCCCTCAACGCTCGAAGGAAAAGTAGTCAGATATTCGGATAAGATAGCTTACATTCACCATGACATGGATGATGCCATGCGTGCGGGAATTTTGACCGAGTCCGATATTCCCAGAGAGATCGGTGACGTTATCGGTTATACATGCAGCGAAAGACTCGATCATTTTATTCACGACATCGTTACCTCAAGTATCGGAAGAGGCGATGTAATGATGAGTAAGAGCGGTGAAAAGGCAATGCAGGACATTCGCCAGTTCATGTTTGAAAATGTATATCAGAATCAGCTTGCAAAGGCGGAAGAAAGTAAAGCGGAGATGCTTATGGAGACGCTTTACGATTATTACCTTAAGCATTTTGACAAGCTGCCCGAAGATTTAAAGGCAAGAGAAGCTCTTGGCGATCCCAGAGAGCAGCTTGTCTGCGACCATGTCGGAGCAATGACGGACAGATACGCCATTGCCACGTATGAAGAGATTTTTATTCCCAAGGTATGGATGGGTTAGGGGGTTTTTGAACCGATATGAGGTATCCCGAAGAAATCGTCGAAGAGGTTCGATTAAGAAACGATATCGTGGATGTGATAGGAAGTTCTGTGCGTCTTACGCGCAAAGGTTCTTCCTATTTCGGACTTTGCCCTTTTCACAACGAGAAATCACCTTCTTTTTCCGTATCCCCCTCTAAACAGATCTTTTACTGCTTCGGTTGCGGCGTAGGCGGCAATGTTATTTCGTTTGTCATGAAATACGAAAACTACACGTTTTCGGAAGCGGTCAAATTTCTTGCGGACCGTGCGGGCATAAAGCTTCCCGAGGTTGAGTATACAAAAGAGCAAAAAGAACGCGAAAACAAAAGGCTCAGGATTCTCGAAGCAAACAGAGAAGCTGCGACCTATTTTTACTATAATTTAAGAGGCCGTGACGGTCAGGCGGGCCTTAACTACTTAAAAGGAAGAGAGTTAAGCGAAGAGACAATGAAAAAGTTCGGTCTCGGCTTTTCACTCATGCAGCCCGACGATCTGGTAAAGCATCTTAGGAGCAAAGGCTTTTCGGATGAAGAGATAAGAGAATCGGGGCTTGCAACTTTTGATGAAAAGAGAGGTCTGACCGATAAATTCTGGAACAGGGTAATGTATCCCATCCAGGACATAAATCACAGAGTAATAGCTTTCGGCGGAAGAGTTATGTCCGATGCCAAGCCGAAGTATCTTAATTCTCCGGAGACTATGGTATTTGACAAAAGCCGAAATCTGTACGGGCTCAATTTTGCAAGGACATCCAGGAAAGATCATTTCATCCTTTGCGAAGGATATATGGATGTTATCGCGATGCATCAGGCGGGATTTACCGAAGCGGTCGCATCGCTTGGTACGGCTTTTACTCCGGGACAGGCAACCATACTTAAAAGATATTCTCACGACGTTTACCTGGCTTACGATTCGGACGGAGCCGGAAGAAAAGCGGCGTTAAGAGCGATAGAGATATTAAGATCCTCGGGTATGAGCGGAAAAGTCATCAACATGACTCCGTACAAAGATCCCGACGAATTTATTAAAGCGCTGGGGACCGAAGAGTTTCAAAAGCGCATAGATGAAGCGGAAAACAGCTTTTTCTTTGAACTTAGGATGGAAGAAGAAAATTTCGATCTTTCCGATCCGGACGGCAGAACGCGATTTTTGAAAGTCGCAGCCGAAAAGCTTGTGGCATTCGAAGACGAGATCGAGAGAGAAAGCTATATAACCGCAGTCGCAAAGAAGTACAGTGTTTCGTATGAATCTTTGAAAAATCAGGTAGTGTCTTTGGCTGCCAGAAACGGCGGTGAGTATAAACCAATAGAGAAACCCAAACCTACGGACTTTTCAAAAGCCGACAGGGAGGACGCGGGACTCGTAAGTCAAAGGTTATTGCTCACATGGCTTTGCGAACAGCCTTCGCTCTATGAGCAGATCAAAGATCATATTAAGCTAACGGACTTCACCGATCCGGTATACCAAAAAGTGGCCGAATGGCTGTTTAAAGATATCGAAGAAGGAACGGTCAATCCGGGAGCATATGTAAGCAGATTCGAAGACGAGGAAGAACAGGCCGTATGTGCGGCTGTGTTCAACACCAAGCTCTCCGAGATCGAAGGAGAAGAAACTTCGGAAAAAGCATTTGGCGACATCGTATATAAAGTTAAGAAGAACAGCATCGATGTATTGGGCAGAAAACCCGATCAGAGCGTTGAAGAGATGATGGCGGTGCTAAATGCCAAAAAGGAACTTGAAGAGCTGAAAAAAGTTACCTACAGGGTATCACAGTAAATTGATGATCATCTTCGCGTTTTCTTTGTAACGCAATATCACATACCAAAGGAGTCAGAAAATGGACGAGAACATGCAGGCAAGAGTTGATGAGAAATTAAAGGAATTTCTCGCTTATGCCAAGAAGAAAAAAAATATAGTCGAATATGCCGATGTAAATGATTTTTTTGCCGATCTTCAGCTTGAGGATGAGCAGAAAGACAAGGTTATGGAGACTCTTGAAGCAAACAACATAAGTGTATCGCTTCAGGAAGAAGAAATGGACCTTATCGATGAGGAGATGATGCTCGACGACGAAGAAGAAGTCGATATGGAGAGCATCGATCTTTCAATCCCCGAGGGTGTTTCGATCGAAGATCCCGTTCGTATGTACTTAAAAGAGATCGGTAAAGTTCCGCTTTTAAGTGCCGACGAAGAAATAGAACTTGCCAAGAAAATGGAAAAAGGCGACGAAGAGGCAAAGCAGAAGCTCGCGGAAGCAAACCTGCGTCTTGTTGTAAGTATCGCAAAAAGATACGTGGGACGAGGAATGCTTTTCCTTGATCTTATTCAGGAAGGTAATTTAGGTCTTATAAAGGCCGTTGAAAAGTTTGATTATACAAAGGGATATAAGTTCTCGACATACGCAACATGGTGGATCCGTCAGGCTATCACCCGTGCCATCGCAGATCAGGCACGTACGATCCGTATCCCCGTACACATGGTTGAGACGATCAACAAACTCATCCGTGTTTCAAGACAGTTGCTGCAGGAACTCGGTCGTGAACCTACCCCCGAAGAGATCGCCGATGAGATGAACATGCCCGTAGAGCGTGTTCGTGAGATATTAAAGATCTCGCAGGAGCCCGTTTCACTGGAGACTCCCATAGGTGAAGAAGAAGACAGCCACCTTGGCGACTTTATTCAGGACGATAACGTTCCCGTTCCCGCCGATGCTGCGGCATTTACATTGTTAAAAGAGCAGTTAAACGAAGTGCTTGAAACTCTTACAGAGCGTGAACAGAAGGTGTTAAGACTCAGATTCGGTCTTGACGACGGACGTGCACGTACGCTTGAAGAAGTAGGTAAGGAATTCAACGTAACACGTGAAAGGATCCGTCAGATCGAAGCCAAAGCGTTAAGAAAGCTTCGTCACCCTTCACGTTCCAAGAAGTTAAAGGATTATCTCGACTGATGAAAGGATCTTCCGTTAATCTTTCAAAAAGGCTGGAAGCGGTCAAGGATACCGTAAAACCCTGTGATGTGAGTCTTGATATCGGATGTGACCACGGATATGTTTCCATAGCGCTTGTAAAGGAAAAAGTGGCCGGAAAGGTAATTTGTCTCGATATAAATGAGGGACCTTTAAAAGCGGCACAAAGGAATGTCTGTGAGGCAGGCGTGAGTGACAGTATTGACCTGAGGCTATCCGACGGATTTGAAAAGGTAACTGCAGACGATAAGCCCGACTCTGTCATAATAGCGGGAATGGGCGGACGGCTTACAGCATCCATACTTGACGGCGGAAAAGATATAGTAAAGAACCTTTCTCAGCTGGTACTCGAACCACAGTCAGAGATCGAGGTCGTACGCGCAAAAGTAAGAGAACTTGGATTTCATATCGAAAAAGAAAAGTTTCTTACGGAGCGCGGGAAGTTTTATTTCATAATAGATGCGGTGCCCGGCAGGGCGAACAGCACCTGGGACGAAGAGTTCTATGACAAATATTCAAAGTATCTTATCGAAACAAAAGATATGGGTTACAAAGAATATGTTTTAAAGAGCCTAGAGAAATTTGAAGGGTACCAAAGGAGTATAAAGGACGTAAAAAACGGCGACCTTATGGGGAAGATCGAAGAGCTTAAAAAAGTGATCGATCTTATCGAAAAATAATACCTTAGGGGGAAAAGCATGGCACTTATCACCATTAACGAAGAAACAAAGGAATACAAAGCAGGTACCACTTTTGAAGAGATCGCAAACGATTACCAGAGCGAATACGGTAACACGATCGCACTGGTCGTTGAGAACGGAAAGATAAGAGAACTTTTTAAAAAGGTTTCAAAAGACGCAAAGGTTTCTTTTTTGACTTATGCCGATGCTACCGGACATAAGACATATGCAAGAAGCGCGATCATGATAATGCTTAAGGCATTTGATGACGTATGCGGCCGCGAGAATATAGAGCAGATCAAAGTTGAGTTCGTGATCGCCAACGGATATTACTGTTCGTACAAGAGCAACTTTAAAGTAACAGCCGATATTATTGCCAAGGTAAAGGCAAGGATGGCCGAACTTATCGAAGAAAACCTGCCTTTTGAAAAGGAGAGCATCGATACCGACGATGCAATCAGACTGTTCGGTGAAAGAGGCTTCATGGACAAGGTGAGCCTTTTCAAATACAGAAGATCTTCAACCGTAAATATTTATAAACTCGGGGATTATGTCGATTATTATTACGGATATATGCTTCCGTCTACAGGATATGTAAAATATTACGATCTTATCCCTTACGACGACGGATTTGTACTCGTTATTCCCGAAACAAATGAGCCTACAAAGGTAAGACCTTTCGAGGAAAGAAGACATCTTTTCGAGACTTTGAAAGAGTCTACGGAGCTTAACGAAAAACTTTCCGTAAGGACTGTCGGAGAATTGAACGACGCGATATCCGACGGAAGGATAAACGATCTTATCCTTGTTCAGGAAGCCCTTCAGGAGCGAAGAATAAGTGAGATAGCAAGAAAGATAGTCGAAAGAGGAAGTGTTAAGTTTGTTATGATCGCGGGACCTTCTTCTTCGGGAAAGACTTCTTTCTCACACAGATTGTCGATACAGCTTCGTACGTACGGATTGAATCCGCATCCGATAGCATGCGACGATTATTATGTAAACCGAGAAGATACTCCGAAAGATAAAGACGGCAACTACGACTTCGAGTGTCTTGAAGCGATAGACATCGAAAAATTCAACGAAGACATGACGGCACTTTTAAGAGGAGAACTCGTAGAGCTTCCTCACTTTAACTTTAAGTCGGGTCTTCGTGAATACAAAGGAAATTACTTGCAGATGGAAGAAGACGATATTCTCGTTATTGAGGGTATACACGGCCTTAACGATAAGTTAAGCGTATCACTTCCGAGTGAAAGTAAGTTCAAGATATACATAAGTGCTCTTACAAGTATCAATATTGATGAGCACAACCGTATCCCAACTACCGACGGAAGACTTTTCAGACGTATGGTAAGAGATGCGCGTACCAGAGGAACAAGTGCTCAGAGCACCATAAAGATGTGGCCGAGCGTAAGAAGAGGAGAAGAAAACAACATCTTCCCGTTTCAGGAAAATGCGGATGAGATGTTTAACTCGATCCTTCTTTACGAACTTGCGGCATTCAAGACTTATGCCGAACCGCTTCTTTTCCAGATACCGAAGGATGCTCCCGAGTATTTTGAGGCGAAGAGACTGCTTAAATTCCTTGAATACTTTGTGGCTCTCGATCCGAAGATCGTGCCCAATGTATCGCTTTGCAGGGAATTTATAGGAGGATCGCTCTTCCCCGTATAATTTTGTAATCATTGCGAGTCGGACAGATGATCGCGGCTGCGAAAGCAGGTGAGGAAAGTCCGGGCTTCATAGGGCAGGATGCCGGATAACGTCCGGTGGAGGTGACTCCCAGGCCAGTGCAACAGAAACAAACCGCCACATCGGCGCAATCTAGACCTCTTGCATAAAAGGGGCCCCCGCAACGCCTGCGTTGTGGGGAAAAGGAGACGCAACGAAACGCTAAGCAAACGGCGCTTCGCGGCGTTTGCAAGAAGTGTAGTTTGCGTCGACGTGGTAAGGGTGGAAAGGCAGTGTAAGAGACTACCGTGCCGGTGGTAACATCGGTAG
>JAILEQ010000084.1 GCA_024687305.1 Lachnospiraceae bacterium
ATCTTGCTTCTGGAAGCAAGCACGTTCTCAGCAGTGTTGAGGTTCGACTTGTAAGCATACTCAAGAGCGTTGGTCTGTGAGCCGATGTCGCTTCGATCGGAAGTGATCTTCTCAAGAGCGTTGTCGATCTTGGTGATGTCAAAGTCGGGCTTTGTAACATCGTATCCGTCGATACCGAGAGCAGAAAGAGTGGCATTGTCCATCTTGATACTCATGCCCTTGCCGTCGGGATTGGAAGCAACTTCCATTGTTGCGAACGATCCGTCAAGAAGGTTCTTCTCATTGTACTGAGTATCCTTTGCGATCTCTTCGATACCTTCCATAAGGCCGCTTATCTCGGTCTGTATGGCTTCCTTTTCTTCGTCACCGTTAAGACCGTTCATAGCCTTCACGCTGAGTTCCCTTATTCTCTGCAGATAATCGGTGATCTGATCGAGTGCACCGTCAGCGATCTTTAAGCTGTCCTTAGCTTCATTGATATTTTCAGCGCCCTGATTAAGGCCTCTTTCTTCGGCTTCGAGCTTCTTGCCTATGGCTAGTTCGCTTGCTCCGTCCGCAGCTTTGTTAATGGCCTTTCCGCTCGCTATTTCCCCATAATTACCAACTGACTGTACTCCGCTCATATCGGCTCCTTTCCCTGCAGCGCGTTTTGCTGCAACAGCTTTCATTGCCTTTACATCTTCAACCGCGATCTCGATCGCCGCCAGAGTTCTCGGATCGGGTATTTCATTTTTGGCCATGTACTGTTCAACGGACAACGGCTTCGGTACATTAGCCATCGATAAAGTTTCCGTGCCCATTTTCACACTCCTTTGCCCTCAAAAAGGGTCTTGGTCCGGTTACGTACAATAGTGTCAAATCAGTTAAAGTAATAGCCTAAAAGGACACATGTTATCCCATAGGTAAAAGCATTATACATCATTCAGACAATTGATGCAAGTGTTTTGAATTGTCAGATTATTTATTTTCTTCGGTACAAAGAACACGCTCCGGCTCTTTCTTCTCTCTCATGAACATGTCATATATACAAGGCACCACGACAAGCGTCATGAGCGTTCCGTATACCATACCTCCGATAACTACGATGGCAAGAGGCCTGGACATATCCGCGCCCATCTTCGTTGAGAATGCCATCATAAGAAGTGCGAGTATGGTGGTCAGCGCTGTCATAAGGACAGGGCGAAGTCTCGTAATACCCGCATCCACGATAGCATCCTTCTTGGAAAGCCCTTCCTCGCGCCTTTGATTGATGTAATCAACAAGCACTATACCGTTGTTAACGATAATACCGGCAAGCATTACAAAACCGATCATCGCAACGATACTAAGCTCATATCCCGTAAAATAAAGTGCCAAAAGTCCGCCCGAAAATGCAAGAGGCATCGTGAACATGATGATAAAAGGCGAACCAAGCGACTGGAACTGCGCTACCATTATAAGGTAGATGAACACCACCGCGAGTACGAGCATGAGTGCGAGCTGTTTCATGGCATCCATGATCATCTCGTTCTCACCTGCGTATTCAATTGAACATCCTGCGGGTATGTCCAGTTTATCCAAGTTGTCTCTGACGTCGTTGGAAACAAAAGTTATGTTGTAGTCTTCCTTGATGGTGGCATTGACGCTCACATATCTCGTCTGACCTTTTCTGTTTATCGTCTGCATGCCGATACCGTCTTCAAAATCGGCTATCTCGGAAAGCGCAACGGTCTGTTCTTTTCCGTCGTCATCGGTATATTTCACTTTGTAATTCTTTATGTCTTCTCTCGTATATGCCGACTTTTCTTCGTCGTTCACATATATTGAAATATCGTCCGTTGCAGTCGACAGATTCGTTGCCACCGAGGGTTCCTTGAGGTCTCCCGATATCTGCATGAAGACCGTAGCAACGGTAAGTCCCTTAAGCGCGGCTTTTTCTTTGTCCACGTGTACCCTGAGTTCGGGATCGGCGTCCGATATGCTGCTCGATACTTCATCCACGCCTTCCGTGTTTTCAATGATCTTCTCGGCTTCGAGTGCAAGATTGTAAAGTGTATCAAGATCACGGCCTTTAAGTTCTACAGAAATACCGCTGCCTCCGAGCGCCGACATATCCATCGTCGAAGTCTCAACCGACACGGTGATACCTTCAAAATCATCGCTTAATTCGTGTATCTTCTTAACAAGCTGCGAAGACGACATCTCGCGCTTTTCTTTTGTGGTCACGTAAAGCGTCGCATCGGTTACGGTATCGGAACTGTTTGATGCTCCGGAAAGCATCGAAAGTGTCGTAGCACTCGCCGTCGCACCTATATCAACGATGTCGTCGACCTTAGAAAGCCTTTCGACAAGCGTATCTGCCTGCTCTTTGATATCGGTAATGCCCGAATCTTCGTTTGCCGTGAGCGTAACCGTTATCTGGGGCGACTCCATGTCGGGAAAATACGCAAAACCGTTTGAATATGCCAGATAGGCAGAAAGAAACAGCATCCCAACAGCCACAATCAGCACAAGGGGTTTAACTTTAAGAGTCGCTCGAAGAAACTTCTCGTATCCTTTATGGAATGCCGTCTTAGTGCCGTTCTTCGTCTCTTTAACCTTCTTAAGCATTCCCGATGCAGCCGCGGGCACTACGGTAAGTGCCACAAGAAGACTGGCCATGAGCGAAAATGCTATCGTAAGTCCCATGTCCGAGAAAAGCTGTCTTGTAAGGCCTTCGGTAAATACGATGGGAAGGAATACGCATACGGTCGTAAGCGTCGAAGCAAATATGGCCCCGGCAACTTCTTTTGCGCCCTTGATGGCGGCTTCTTTGGCATCCATTCCCAGATTTCTCAGTCGATATATGTTTTCGATCACGACTATCGAGTTATCTACAAGCATTCCGACGCCGAGCGCAAGGCCCGAAAGCGAAATGATGTTTAGGGTAACACCCGAGAAGTACATGCAGACTACCGCCGCAACAAGACTCACAGGGATTGATATCGCAATGATCAGTGTAGGTCTTATATCACGCAAAAAGAAAATGAGTACGATGATCGCGAGCAACCCGCCGATGAGAACGTTCTCAAATATCGTGTTCATGACAAGATCGATATAAACGCCCTGATCCATGAGTAAGATAATTGTCACATCGGGATATCTTTCTCTAAGTTCCTCGAATCTGTCTTGTAAAAGATCGGAAACGCTTCCTGTTGAGTAGCCGGTCTGTTTTTGAACGGAAAGAACGATACCGTGCTTGCCGTTTACATTCGTATATACTTTATCTTCGTTGTTTACTGTGAATATGTCGCAAACATCCCCGAGCGTAATGATCTCGTCTTCGCTCATTGGAATCTTCAAAAGAACAAGGTTCTTAAGTGATTCCTCGTCGGTCGGCTTATCTCCCACACGAACAAGGTAAGAGTTCCCCTCTTCTTCGACATATCCCGCAGGCATTGAAAAGTTCTGTGCAGTCAGTAACGAAGAAACCGTATCCACAGAAAGAACGCTCACCATATCGGCCGCTTTCTTGGCGTCTTCTTTCTTTTCTTCAAGTTCGGCTTTTCCGTCGGCTATCTGCTCTCTAGCGTCGGATAACTGTTTCTTGGTATCTTCTATCTTTGTTTTGCCCTCTTCGAGCTGTGCCTTGGAAGTAGCCAATTGATAATCGGTAAGATCAAGCTTTGCTCCGCCCGTTGCAAAGCCGATTATCGCCTGGTATTCTCCGGCATAGACCTGAGAGATGCCTGCATCGACTTTGGCGGTGGATTCAACAATGTTTGCAAGGACGCTGTTCTGGGTTGCCACGTAATCCTCGGGAGTGAGGCCCATGGTGAGATTGTTGATATTCTCATCTATCTGATCGATACCCGCATCTATCTGTACCATTCCCGTATCTATCTGTCCGATACCGGCTGTTATCTGGGTTTCTCCTGTCGTTATCTGTGCAATCCCGTCGGAAAGAGCCTGCTTGCCGTTTATATATTCTTCGTTTGTGGTGATGCCTGTAACGATCATTCCGTACTGAGTCGGAAGTGCGGCATTATCCACATCAAATGTCATCATCGAGACCATTGCCCCTGCTTCCGTTGCGGCAAGGGCTGCCTGAATATCTGCAAGTTTCGCGTTTGCATCGGGCTTTGAAAGAGTACCGCTGCCACCGTTATAATCCGCAAAAACGGCCTCTATATCGCTTTGAGATCTTTCCGCCAAAGTAAGAGCATCGTACTGAGCCTGTAAGGTCGCTTTCTGAGTTCCAAGATCGGTAAGCTGCTTTGTCAGTTCATCCTTTTGCTTGGTAAGCTCTTCTTTTTTTCCCTCCACCTCTTTCTTTGACGCATTCAACGTCTCAAGCGTCGTGAGGTTTGTGTTTATATTCGTCTTGGCCGCTTCAAGGTCCGATTTAAAAGTAAGAAGTTCAAGCTTTGCCTTCGCTATCTCATCGGTAGTCGCCTGCTGTTTTTCTTCGAGCTCTTTTCTGCCGTTATCTACCTGGCTTTGAGCATCCTTTAACTTCTTTTCATTCTTTCTGATCTCGCTTTCAGCGTCGCCGAGTCCCTTCTCGCCGTCTTCTATTTCTTTGTACCCATCTTCAATCTTCTCGTACGCTTCAAGAAACTTCTCATCTATGAGCTCGTAAACTCGGGCGTTTACTTTGTCGAGTTTCTTCTTTGAAATAACGGCGTGAATGCTTTCTTCGACCATACCGCTCGCACTTACCGAAGCAACGCCTTCGATCCTTTCTATCTCGGGCACGATCGATTCTTCGGCAAAACGACTTGCCTCAGCGGGTGTCATGCCTTCAACACCGACAGCGGCTATCATCGTGGGAAGCATATTGGGGTTAAGCTTCATGATCATAGGACTTCCGACTTCATCGGGCCAATACCCTTCAAGTCGGTCGAGACTCTCGCGTATATCCAAAGAGACTGCATCCATATTGGTTTTCTGGGAAAATTCAAGGATGACTACGGAATAGTTCTCCGCAGACATAGACTGTATACTTTCTATATTTGAGATCGTCGCCATCGATGCTTCCACCGGCGAAGAAACAACTGTCTCTACCGTTTCGGGACTGGCTCCGGGGTAAGTTGTCATTACTATAACATAAGGAAGATTTATGTCGGGAAGGAGGTCTGCGGACATCTTGGTAAATGAAACAAAACCGAGAACCAATATCAAAATGACTCCGACAAGAACCGTATATCTTTTTTTAACGCTGAATGCGGATAACATGACTATTTCCTCTTGACGATATTTTAAGGCGGTTTTCAGAAACTCAAAAACCAATCTGAGTATTTGCTCTTTTGAGTATAGGTGTCCCCATAGCGCAAGGCAAATAAACTTTTTCTAAAATAATCGTAAAAAATCATATTAAAGCACTCTTAATGACATGTTAACGGTTTGACCTTAAAAGTGTATTGTTGTATCATCAAAAGGCATGAAAGGACTAATTTATGGATAAAGACAACAAAGTATTTGCTCTGCTTATCGATGCAGACAACGTATCACCCAAATATCTCGGAGCCATAATCGAAGAGATCACCACCAAATACGGCTCATTATCATACAGAAGGATTTACGGCGACTTCACCGAAACAAGAAAAAAAGCCTGGAAAGATGTTTTAAGAGACAATTCCTTAACTCCCATCCAGCAATACGAGAACACCGTAGGCAAAAATTCGACCGACTCCGCCCTTATAATAGATGCGATGGATATTCTTTATACCGGCAATGTGTACGGTTTTTGCATAGTTTCCAGCGACGGCGATTTTACCCGTCTTGCGAGCAGACTTCGCGAATCGCAGAAATATGTGGTAGTAATGGGCGAAGAAAAAACTCCGCGTTCCATCCGTATGGCGTGTGATAAGTTCATTACGCTCGAAAACCTTATAGAACGCGACGACGAAAAAGGTGCTTCCAAGAAGAAAGGTTCCGGCAAACGCGTCGAAGTTCTTGATAAGAAGTTTGTCATCTCACTCATGACAGATATAATCACCGATAATAACAACAACGGCAGAAATACTCACCTTGGCGAAATGGGCAGCAAGATAAATGCGCGCTACCCCGACTTCGACTCGCGTGATTACGGTTATTCCACTCTTTCAAAGATGGTCGAGGAAACGGACGGCTTCCTTTTGGAAAAGAAGGGTACCGCTTACTATGTGACGCTTCAGAACACCGAATCGAAGGGCGATATTTACGCTTATGCAAGAAACCTCATCGAAAGATCGGGCAGCAAGGGCATGAACATAGCCGAACTATCCAACCAGATTCATACCAAATACCCGTCATTTTCACCCAAAACTTACGGATATTCCCAGTTCCAGAAGTTCGTAAGTTCCATCCCCGGAACCGTTCTTTACAACGAAGAGCACGGAAAACGCGTTGTCGTTGAAGGCAAGAGCGAATAAAGAAATAATCCGATTTGGAGGCTTATATGCCGATAAATGCCACAGATGCGGTCATAGCCGCTTTATATATCCTCGATCTTTTACTGATCGTGCCTTTATATACAAAGAAAAAATATGATCATTCCACGAGACGAAATAAGCTCACCGTAAAAGGGATAGCCATCGGCATCCCTTTTGTGGCGCTTCTTTACGGCACCTTATACTCTCTTGTGGCGCAATCTGACGCTCCGATCATTTGCATGCTCCCTCTGGGCATGTTTCTATGTGCGATCGGGGACATTATCCTTGAGATACGTTTCTTTAAAGGAGGCTGTTTCTTTCTCGCGGGCCACCTTATTTACGTTATCGCGGTCTATGGCCTATTCAATGCCGTTTCATGGATCACCCTCGCAGCATTTGTTATTCTTTCCGCAACCGGAACATTCATCACAATCACAAAACTCGACAAAAAGTACAGAGTTCCTCTTTTATTGTACAATCTTGTTATAAGTGCTTCATTCGCGCTCGGTATAACACTTGTTATCGGTTGGTCTCTCCCCGGTACCCCTGTGGGAGCGGGGCTTATGTTACTTGTCGTTTCCGACTGGCTTCTTGCCCGTAACAAACTTTACGGCAGCAACTTTAAGCGCTCACTCATTTCTCTTGTCTGCTACTTCGGCGGACAGATACTCATTTCCTCTTTGGTGTTTTTCCTATAATATGCAGCAGGCTTTTGTGAATTTTTAACAATCAATCAATGCTTTACTTTAGTAAAGTGTTGCTATTTTACATTGACAGAGTAGGTCAATTGGGGCAATATTCATGTATGATGTTTTTATTAGGAGGACTATTATGAAAAAATTTACCAAGTTATTTGCTGTAGTTTTATCAACAGCCATGGTTGTTGCTTCATTTGCAGGATGCGGTAGCGCAAAAGGCGGCGACACATGGAAGATCGGTGGCATCGGACCTACCACAGGTGGTGCTGCTGTTTACGGTATCGCAGTTCAGAACGGTGCTGATCTTGCTATCAAGGAGATCAACGAAAAGGGCGGTATCAACGGTCACAAGATCGAGTACAATTTCCAGGACGACGAGCTTGACAACGAAAAGTCAGTCAACGCATACAACGCACTTAAGGACTGGGGTATGAACGTACTTGTAGGTTCGGTTACTTCAGGATGCTGTATCGCAGTTGCAGCTGAGTCTGTAAACGACAACATGTTCCAGATCACACCTTCAGGTTCCGCACCTGACTGTATCGCAAACAAGAACGTATTCCAGGTTTGCTTCAACGACCCTAACCAGGGTATCGGTGCTGCAAGCTACATCGGATCGAACAATGTTGCATCAAAAGTAGCAGTCATCTACGACAGCTCTGATGTGTATTCCTCAGGTATTTACCAGAAGTTCGCACAGGAAGCAGCAAATCAGCCTTTCGATATCGTATCGGCTGAAGCTTTCACCGCTGATTCAAAGACAGACTTCTCCGTTCAGCTTCAGAAGGCAGCAGATGCAGGCGCTGAGCTTGTATTCCTTCCCATCTACTACACAGAGGCTTCTTTAATTCTTACCCAGGCAGCTTCTGCAGGATACAGCTTCAAGTTCTTCGGTTGCGACGGTCTTGACGGTATCCTTGGTGTTGAGAACTTCGACACCTCTCTTGCAGAAGGCGTAATGTTACTTACTCCTTTCGCAGCAGACGCAGCAGATGAAAAGACACAGCACTTCGTAAAAGCTTATGAAGAAGCTTACGGTGATACACCCAACCAGTTCGCAGCAGATGCTTACGATGCTGTTTACATCATCAAGGCAGCTATCGAGAAGGCAAACATTGAGCCTTCAGCAAGCGTATCCGAGATCGGTGACGCTCTTGAAAAGGCTATGACCGAGATCACTGTAGACGGTCTTACCGGCGAAGCAATGAACTGGGACGCAAACGGTGCCGTTAACAAAGCTCCCAAGGCTATGGAGATCAAGGACGGTAACTACGCTCTCATCCAGTAATCTAATAGACGCCAAAGTCTTTTGGGAAGCTGCACACTTTTTGTATGCAGCTTCCTTTGCTTTTCGGCAAATCAATTGCCCGCATCAGGGCATTTATGATATACTTTATTAGTTAAGCGGTTTTGCTTAAATCATTTTTCAAAAAGGATATGCTATGAGTTTCATCACTTACTTGATCAACGGCATAAGTTTAGGCTCGGTGTATGCGATAATAGCTCTTGGATACACCATGGTCTACGGAATTGCCAAAATGCTTAATTTCGCTCACGGCGATGTAATCATGATAGGCTGTTATACAGTCTTTACGATAGTGAGCACCTTAAATCTTCCCACGTGGCTCGGAATGATCGTATCGATCGTACTTTGTACAGTGCTCGGTATCACGATCGAAGCCGTCGCATACAGACCGTTACGACAGGCAAGCTCATCCCTTGCGGTTCTTATCACAGCCATTGGTGTCAGCTACCTGCTTCAGAACGTAGCTTTATTGATATTTGGTGCCAACACAAAGTCATTCACATCGGTTGTAAACATCAGTGCACTTAAACTTGGAAAAGACGGTGCGCTAACGATCACAGGTGAAACGATCGTTACGATCTCAGCCTGCATCATAATCATGATCGCACTCACCATGTTCGTTAACAAAACAAAAGCCGGTCAGGCAATGCTTGCCGTATCCGAAGACAAAGGTGCCGCACAGCTTATGGGTATCAACGTAAACGCAACTATATCTCTTACGTTTGCGATCGGTTCCGCTCTTGCTGCGATCGCCGGTATGTTGCTTTGTTCGTCTTATCCCGCCCTTACGCCTTACACCGGTTCCATGCCCGGTATCAAAGCATTCGTTGCTGCGGTATTCGGCGGTATCGGATCCATTCCGGGTGCGTTCATAGGCGGCATTATCCTGGGAATAATCGAGATCCTCTCGAAAGCATATATATCTTCTCAGCTCTCCGACGCTATAGTGTTCCTGGTGCTTATCGTAGTGCTTGTCGTTAAGCCCACAGGAATTCTTGGTCGCAAGATCCAGGAAAAGGTTTAGGAGGTGCGACGTGAAAAATTTTGCGATTAAAAACAAAGACAATCTGATAACTTACGGTATCGTGATAGTCGCATATGTTGTCCTTCAGACACTCATTTCGTTCGGTGCTGTTTCAAGCCTTATGACCGGTCTTTTGGTACCTCTTTGCGCATATATCATCCTTGCCGTTTCACTTAACGTTACGGTCGGCATATTGGGCGAGCTCAGTCTCGGCCATGCAGGCTTCATGTGTGTCGGTGCGTTTACGTCCGCTTTCTTTTCTAAGCTTACCGTAAATGTGATAACTGTCGGCTGGCTTCGCTTTACGCTTGCGATACTTGTAGGTTTCTTATGCGCAGGTCTTATAGGTTTCCTCATCGGTATGCCTGTTTTACGTCTTAAAGGCGACTACCTTGCGATCGTAACTCTTGCATTCGGCGAGATCATTAAAAATGTTATTAACGTTCTCTACATCGGAAAAGACTCCAAAGGTCTTCACTTCTCGATGAAAGACGCTCTCGCTCTTAATCTCGAAGAAAGCGGCGAAGTGATAGTAAACGGAGCTCAGGGTATCACAGGCACTCCCAAGAATTCTAATTTTACGATCGGCGTTGTTTTGATACTCATCACACTCTTTATAGTGCTCAACCTCATAAAGAGCCGTGACGGACGTGCTGTAATGGCCATAAGAGACAACGTGATCGCGGCCGAATCGGTAGGCATAAACATCACCAAATACAAGTTGCTCGCATTCTCGGTATCGGCAGCTTTGGCCGGCGTGGCCGGAGTTTTGTACTCGCATAACTTAAGTTCTCTCATGGCTACCCCTAAAAACTTCGGATACAACATGTCGATCATGATACTCGTATTCGTGGTACTTGGCGGAATCGGAAACATAAGAGGCTCTATAATCTCGGCAGTTGTTCTTACACTGCTCCCCGAGCTTCTTAGAGGACTTTCAAATTTCCGTATGCTCATCTACGCGATCGTACTCATAGCCATGATGCTCTTCTCCTGGTCTCCCAAAGCCCAGAACTTCAGAGACAAGGTCGTTTCTTCCGTTTTCTTCTGGCGGAAGAAAGAAAACGATATGAAAGGAGGAATCGACAATGCAGGCAAATAATCCCGTGCTCGAGGTAAACAATCTTTCGATATCGTTCGGCGGTCTTCGTGCGGTTGACGATTTCTCGGTAACAATAAACGAGGGTGAACTCTACGGTCTCATAGGCCCCAACGGTGCCGGTAAAACGACCGCTTTTAACCTCCTTACAGGCGTATACAAACCAAACGAGGGAATAATAAAACTTTGCGGTGAAGACATCACCGGAAAGTCCACGATAGAGATCAATAAAGCGGGTATCGCAAGAACGTTCCAGAACATCCGTCTTTTCAAAGACTTATCTGTTCTTGATAACGTTAAAGTAGGCCTTCACAACATTTACACTTACTCGACAATGTCTTCGATCTTAAGACTTCCAAAGTATTATAAAATCGAGAAAGAAATGAACGAAAAGGCCATGGAACTGCTTAAGGTCTTCGACCTTGACACTTCGGCTAACCTTAAAGCATCACAGCTTCCTTACGGAAAGCAGCGTAAACTTGAGATTGCAAGGGCTCTTGCCACCAATCCGAAGCTTCTGCTTCTTGACGAACCCGCAGCAGGCATGAACCCCAACGAGACCAAAGAACTCATGGATACGATCTCTTTCATAAGAAATGAGTTCAAGATGACGATACTTCTTATCGAACACGACATGAAACTCGTCTCGGGAATATGTGAGCGCTTAACGGTGTTAAACTTCGGCCGTATACTTGCCGAAGGTCCCACATCCGAAGTACTCAACAATCCCGACGTTATCACAGCATATCTTGGTGAATAGGAGGAAACACAAATGGCAATGCTTGAAGTAAAAGACCTCCACGTTCACTATGGCGTGATCGAGGCGATAAAAGGAATCGATTTTAAAGTTAACAAAGGCGAAGTAATCGCCCTTATAGGCGCAAACGGTGCAGGCAAGACTACCATTCTTCATACCGTGAGCGGCCTTATAGCTCCCACAAAAGGAAGTATCACCTTCGAAGGTGTAGACATCACAAAAACACCCGGTCACAAGATCGTATCGATGGGAATGGCACACGTTCCCGAAGGCCGTAGAGTATTTCAGCAGCTTTCCGTTTTGCAGAACCTTAAGATGGGTGCTTTTACAAGAAAAGACAAAAAGGAAATAGAAGAAACCCTTGAGATGGTTTACAAACGTTTCCCCCGACTCGCTGAGCGTAAAAACCAGATAGCCGGAACGTTATCGGGCGGTGAGCAGCAGATGCTCGCCATGGGACGTGCTCTTATGAGCAAGCCTTCGATCATCTTAATGGACGAGCCCTCCATGGGACTTTCCCCTATTTTTGTTAATGAAATATTTGATATAATAAGAGAGGTAAGTGCATCGGGTACTACCGTATTGCTCGTTGAACAGAACGCAAAGAAAGCTCTCGCCATAGCTAACAGAGCTTACGTCCTTGAAACGGGAAACATAGTACTTGAAGGTGACGCAAAAGAACTGATGAACAACGATGCCATTAAAAAGGCATATCTCGGAGAATAATAAGGAGGTGCGGACGTGGATAAATATGTTATCACAATAGCTCGCCAATACGGCAGCGGCGGTAAGACAATAGGCGAAATGCTCTCTAAGAAGCTCGGAGTCGAGTATTACAACAAAGACCTTATCTTAAAGGCCTCCGAGGAATCCGGCATAAACGTATCATTGTTTGCAAATGCCGACGAGAAAAACAAAGGACTCTTCTCAATCTTTAAGAAAAAGAAGTACGGCGGAGAAGTGCTCTCTCCTTCGGACCCCAACTTCACGTCCGAAGAAAACCTTTTTAACTATCAGGCAAAGATCATCAAAGAACTTGCCGAGAAAGAATCGTGCATCATAATAGGGCGCGCAGCAGATTACATCTTAAGAGACCGCAACGATGTCTTAAGCGTATTTGTTCACGCTCCTCATGACTTTTTGATGGAACAGGCGGCAAAGAAACATTCAATGCCCGAAAAGGAACTCGAGAAATACATCGCAAAGATCGACAAAGAGCGCGCTGACTACTACAAGCGCCACACCGGCCGCGAGTGGACTGACGCCAGAAACTACGATCTGTGCCTTGAC
>JAILEQ010000128.1 GCA_024687305.1 Lachnospiraceae bacterium
GAATCGGCCATAACGACATACTTTGTCGATGCTTTGACGGAACAGGTCGAAGATGATCTTATAGCAGCGGGATATCCCGAAAACGAAGTATACAATATGATGTACAGCGGCGGTATCAAGATTCATTCGACCCTCGATCCCAAGATACAAAAGATCTGTGATGAGGAATTCGGTAACGAAGAAAACTATCCGACACAGAAATGGTTGTTGGATTACCGTCTTACCGTACAGAAGGCCGACGGAACGCTCGAGAACCATTCAAAAGAGATGTTCAGCGCATACTTTAAAGAGAATGTAAACAAGAATTACACTCTTCTTTACAAGACAAAAGAAGATGCTTATGCGGATATAGAGACATACAAGCAGGCAGTTCTGGAGCCCGGAGATGAAATATACGCAGAGAATGATGAAGACCTTTGGCTTACGGTACAGCCCCAGATATCATTTACCGTCATAGATCAGCATACCGGTCAGGTTAAAGCGATGATAGGCGGACGTGGAGAGAAGAACAGAAGTCGTTCGTTTAACCGTGCGACGCAGGCAACGAGACAGCCGGGTTCCTGCTTTAAGGTGCTTGCCGCTTTCGGTCCCGCGATCGATGCCGCAGGCTTTACACTCGCTACTACGATAAACGATGCCGAGTTCAATTATTATGACGGAACACCGGTATCGAACTGGTACGGCAAAGATACTTATTACGGTCTTTGCAACATAAGATACGGTGTTTATTGGTCACTGAACGTTGTGGCTGTAAAGACGATAACGATGATCACTCCGGAACTCGGATTTGAGTATCTTGAGAATCTCGGATTTACAACGATCTACAGACAGAAGAAAATGTCTGACGGTATCCATACCGATATCGGTCAGCCCCTGGCACTCGGCGGAATTACGGACGGTGTCATAAACCTTGAGATATGTGCCGCATATGCCACCATAGCAAACGGCGGAATGTATACGAAGCCCACTATGTATACGACCATCGAAGATGCGGACGGAAATATAATATACGACAACACTCATCCCGAGCAGCACAGAGTATTCAAGGAGACGACTTCGTTCCTTCTTACCAGTGCCATGAAAGATTGTGTCAGCAGAGGTACCGGTACGAATGCGAAATTTGCCGGAATGTCCATAGCGGGTAAGACCGGTACGACATCCGATTCGAAAGACATATGGTTCTGTGCATATACGCCTTACTATACGGGTGCATGCTGGGTAGGATATGACACGCCTACATATTTAAGCGATCCCGAGTCAAGAGTGGGACAACTTATGTGGAAGGCCGTTATGCAGCGTGTTCACGAGGAACTGCCGGATATAGGATTTGACGTTCCTCCGGGAATAGTGACATGTACGGTCTGCAAGAAGTCGGGACTTCTTCCCAACGAGCTTTGTACGGATGTTTATACCGAATATTTCGATAAAGACAATGTTCCGGAAGAGCATTGTAACGTGCACTTCGCGGGAAGGATATGCGCATACGATAATCTTCCGGCTACGGAAAGCTGTCCGTTCGCCTACGAAGGTGTCGCAGAAATGGTTCCTCCCGAAGACGAATCGTTGCTTCAGGGCTCCACGACCTTAAGTTCAACCCTCGATCCCTTGGCTGCCGCAACGACACATGTCGCAACATCCAACGGCGGATATTGCCAGCACAACGAAGCGTTCTTCTCACAGCCTAACTGGGAAGAGATATACCAGCAGCAGCAACGTGAACTGGAAGCAAGAAACGAAGCGGCATGGCAGGCAGCACAGCAGGCCGAGCAGGAACAGCAGGGAGGACAACCCGCCGAGCAGCCTGCAGAACAACCGGCCGAGGGCAATTAATGAACGAACCCTATACGATATTAAAAGAGGGCGGAAGCGCGGAGACTGAGCTTAAGAAGTCTCGTTTCATAGCGCATACGAAACCCGTAAATACCGAGGAAGAGGCCAAATGTTTTGTGTCGGAGATGAAAAAACAATATTACGATGCAAGACACAATTGCTACGCTTACGTGATTGGCGCCTCCGGTGACACCGTCAAATACAGTGACGACGGAGAACCTGCACAGACCGGTGGTCTTCCGATATATAACGTACTTAAGGAGACAAAGATAAGAAACGCATGTATAGTGGTGACCAGATATTTTGGCGGGACACTGCTCGGTGCGGGACCTTTGGCAAGAATGTACGGCGATGCAGCAAAGCTTGGGCTTGAGGCATCCAAAACCGCCGTGATGAGTTACGGTATCACGGCAACCGTATCAAGCGATTATTCCGATTCGGAGAAGTTGAAACGTTTCTTTGAAAAAGAAGAGATCGAGGTAGTTGACATAAGATATTCCAACAATGTTGAAATAGATTTAAGATGCGGTTTTGATTCTTTTGACCGCATTAATGAAAGTGTAATATCACTTACGGCTTCACGTTCCACGATAGAAAAGACAGGAGAAGATTACTTCATGTCTTAGGAACATGCAGTTTACATAACAATTTCGAAGGAGGTGATTTTTAAATGAAGAAGCGAACTAAGAGTTCATCTGACAACCCTCTCCCCGCCGCGGAGAACCAAAATCTTATTCATTATAAAAATCTAACCGAAACGGAGAAATTGCTATGGAAGAGATCAAAGAATTATTAGAGACCAAGCAGTACACCGGACTACGTCAGAAGCTGACGGAGTATAATGATGCGGATATCGCTGCCATATTGGAAGAGTTGTCACCTCAGGACATGATAAAGGTGTTCAGGATACTTTCCAAGGACACCGCGGCAGACGTATTTGCATATCTTGATGTGGATAATCAGCAGAAGATCATCACTTCATTGTCCGATTCCGAAGCCGCAGGCATCATAAACGGTATGATGGCCGATGATGCTACGGACCTTTTTGAGGAGATGCCCGCAAACATTGTAAAAAGGCTTCTCGCAAACGTAAGCCCCGAGGCAAGGCGCGACATCAATCACCTTTTAAGATATCCCGAAGATTCCGCAGGTTCGATTATGACTGTCGAGTATGTTGACCTGAAAGAGAATCTGACCGTATCACAGGCTCTTGAGAGGATAAGAAAAGTCGGAGTAGATTCCGAGACCATCAACGTTTGTTACGTATTGGATGCGGGACGTCACCTTTTGGGTACAGCCGCATTAAGATATCTGCTTTTAAGCGATCCAGATGCGATAATCGGCGATATAATGCACGAGAATGTCATCTCGGTAAATACTCTTATGGACCAGGAAGCCGTAGCCAGACAGTTTAAAAAATACGACTTCACATCAATGCCGGTCGTAGACAATGAGAACCGCCTGGTCGGGATCATAACCGTCGACGATATCATGGATATCATGGAAGAAGAGGTTACCGAGGATATTGAAAAGATGAACGCTATCGTTCCTTCCGATAAGCCCTACATGAAGACGGGGGTTTTGGAGACATGGAAGAAACGTATACCGTGGCTTCTTTTGCTCATGGTTTCCGCAACATTCACAGGCAAGATAATACAGAAATATGAAGATGCTCTTAAGGCATGCGCTGTACTGACGGCATTTATCCCGATGCTCATGGATACGGGCGGTAACGCCGGAGGTCAGGCGAGCGCAACGATCATTCGTGGTCTTTCGCTTGAAGAGTTCGGCTTCAGAGATATCTTCAAAGTTGTCTGGAAGGAGATGCGTGTTGCGGTCGTTTGCGGCGCAACGCTTGCAGTTGCCAATTTCGTAAAGCTTCTTTTGATAGACAGAGTGACCGTATCCGTTGCTCTTGTTGTATGCATAACACTTGTGGCAGCCGTTATGATAGCCAAGTTTATCGGAAGCACGCTGCCAATCTTTGCAAAGAGGATCGGATTTGACCCCACGGTAGTCGCCAGCCCGTTCATCACAACGATCGTGGATGCGGTTTCGCTTATAGCTTATTTCGGTATTGCAACTGCGATACTTCATATTTAGAGGTACATTTGGATACTCGTTTAACAATCGAAGATAAAAGCGAGATACTCAGGTATCTCGGATACAGAGGCTCCGAGATCACTGACGGAGTGGAAAAGAGAATAGAGGCCTGCATGAATAAAGCCAATGAGGTAAGTAAGATCGGTTATTCATACAGGCTGTTTTCTGTTTCTTATGAAGAGAGCGGTGTCGTGGTACAAAACGCACTCATGACAATGCCCGGAAACAGCATAAAGAAACATCTTGCCGGTGCCAAAAAAGTCGCTTTCATGTGCGTAACGCTCGGACGTGCATTTGATGTCGAGGTTGAGGCACAGATGATAAAAGATCCCGCTTCGGGCGTTATACTAAATGCCTGCGGGATAGCTTTAACGGAAAAGGCCGCTGACGAGCTTCAAGCGATCATAGACGGATCTTTGGAGGGCTCGCTTCACACGGGGGTGCGATTTAGCCCCGGTTACGGTGACCTTCCGCTTTCACTGCAGGAAGACTTTTTAAGGGTATTAAACGCTGAGAAATACGCGGGAATCAGGCTCAATTCAAGTTATCTGTGCAATCCGTCAAAGACCGTTACGGCGGTATGTGCGATAATCGATTAATTCATTTTTGATATTATTACAAAGGTTTTTTCGGAGGATCCGACTATGGACTATTTTGATAAGATACACATTCTTGACGGCGGTATGGGTACCGAACTGGTAAAGAAAAACGCTCCGATGGGAAAACTTCCCGAAGAATTGAATATAACTCATCCCGAGATAGTGAAGGATGTTCACAGATCGTATATCGAAGCCGGAGCCGATGTGATCTATACGTGTTCTTTCGGCGCCAACCCCTATAAATGCAAACATAGCGATCATTCTGTAGGAGAGATCGTAAAAGCATCGGTAAAGAATGCCAAAGAAGCCGTAAAAGAATCCGGCAAAGATGTGAGAGTAGCTCTTTCAATGGGCACGATCGGTGACATCTTAGAGCCTTTTGGCAATCTTAAATTCGATGATGCCTACGAAATGTATAAAGAGATGATGACTGCGGGCGAAGAAGCCGGAGCAGATATTCTGGTGCTTGAAACACAGACAGATCTTTTGGAAGTAAAGGCGGGAGTACTTGCGGCCAAAGAAAATACAAAACTCCCCGTTTGGGTAACGATGACCTTCGAACCAAACGGCAGAACCTTTACCGGTACGCTCGTTGAGTCCATGGCCATTACGCTTGAAAGCCTGGGTGTAGATGCGATCGGCGTAAACTGTTCGCTCGGCCCCAAGGAGTTGCTGCCGTTTGTAAAGAGAATGCGTGAAGTGTCATCACTTCCTTTGATAGTTAAACCTAACGCAGGCCTTCCCGATCCGAGGACAGGGGAATACGATCTTAGTGCCGAAGATTTTGCAAAAGACATGAAAGAGTTTGTAAATATCGGCGTTTCCATGCTCGGAGGCTGTTGCGGAACAACTCCCGAATATATAAGAGGGTTAGTTGACATAACAAAAGGGCACAAGCCTGTAAAACTTAAAGAAAACAACCATTCTTACTTGTGCAGCTCGCGTGAATATGTTGACATAACTAAAGTTCATGTTGTGGGCGAAAGAGTCAATCCGACCGGAAAGAAGGTATTCCAGCAGGCTCTTATCAATCATGACATAGACTACGTAAAGAATCAGGCTATTGAGCAGGTTGAAGCGGGCGCAAAGATACTTGACGTTAACGTGGGACTTCCCAAGATCGATGAAAAGGGTCTTATGGTAGAAGTCGTAAAAGAGCTTCAGGCTTTGATAGGCACGCCTCTTCAGATTGATTCGTCCGATCCCAAAGTTATCGAGGCAGCATTAAGAGTTTACAACGGAAAAGCACTTGTAAACAGCGTTAACGGCGAAGACAAGGTGCTTGATACCATTCTTCCGATCGCTAAGAAGTACGGTGCTGCAGTCATCGGTCTTGCAATGAACGAGGGCGGTATTCCGAACGAATATGAAAAGCGTGTGGCAATAGCGGGACATATAGTTGAAAAATGCGCCAAATACGGCATAGGTCCCAAGGATATTTATATTGACTGTCTTACTCTTGCGGCCAGCGTTCAGCAAAAGGAAGTAAGAGATACTTTAAATGCGATAAGACTCGTAAAAGAAAAATACGGTGTACATACGGTGCTTGGTGTATCAAACATTTCTTTCGGTCTTCCGAAGCGCGAATATATAAACACTACATTCCTTACGCTCGCAATGGATGCGGGACTCGATCTTGCGATAATCAACCCCAACAACGCAGCCATGATGGGCGCCGTAGATGCATTCCTGGTGCTTGATAACGTTGATAAGGGCGCAATGGAATATGTTGACAAATATGCGCAGATCGCGGCGCTTGAAAAGGCTCAGGGCATCACAAACAAGTCGGTAAAGCTTGTAAAGCCCGGCGAAGCAGCGGGAAATGACGAAGCAGGCGGAACGATATTTGACCATATACTTAAAGGACTTAAAGATTCGGTCGCAAAAGATGCTGAAGAACTGTTAAAGACAAAGGCACCGCTTGATATAGTAAACGACGATCTCATACCCGCACTTGACAGAGTGGGAGAGGATTTTGAAAAGGGAAAGAGTTTTCTTCCTCAGCTTCTTGCAAGTGCCAGCGCTGCGGAAGCGGGATTTTCGGTCATTAAAGAGTATATGGCTCAAAACAAGACCGGAGAGACCATCTCCAAGGGCGAGATAGTGCTTGCCACCGTCAAAGGCGATGTACATGATATCGGAAAAAATATAGTTAAGACCATTCTTGAAAACTACGGCTTTACCGTGATCGATCTCGGAAAAGACGTGCCTCCCGAAAAGGTCGTGGAGGTAACGCGTGAAAGAAACATCAAGCTTGTAGGTCTTTCGGCACTCATGACCACTACGGTGGCTTCTATGGAAGAGACGATAAAGCAGCTGCATGCGGCCGGGCTCGACTGCAAGGTAATGGTCGGAGGAGCCGTACTTACCGAAGAATTCGCAATGCAGATAGGTGCGGATTTCTATTCAAAAGATGCAAAACAGTCAGCCGATATAGCAAAGAAATTTTTCGGCTGCGAAGGAGCGTGATATATAAATGACCGACAGACGCAAGAAACAGCTTCAAAGGATCAAAAAGGCTCATATATGGCCTTCTTTGGTGGGAATCATAATAAAGATCGCCGTAATGACGTTTATAATGCATATTCTTTTGCTTGCTTATTTTGAAAACATAGTGAATATGCGTCTTGCAGATGCAAACAACAATGTCAAAAACGCGGTAGAGATTATGGAAGCGACGGGAAATGCCGATTCGATGTCACTTCTTTTCAGATACCGATATCTTACCGGAATGATCCCGGAGATCGAGGGAATGTGTCGTCTCGATAAAGACGATAACGTAACGGAGTCTTTCGGAACGGAAAGATTCGATCTTGCTTCTTTTGCCAGATTCAATACGATCGAAGACGATGATAAGACAGCAGAGGTTTACATCGCCCAAAATCAGGATGGGATCAGTTTTTCCGAAAATGAAGGCTTTACCATTGATGTAAGCGAGACTATCGAGAAATACCTTGTTTCATTCAATCCGTCCACCCTTATCGACGTAATATCTCCAAGCGCAGGATGGAATAAAGAAGCGATATTTTCAACCGACCTCTGGTATGTGATAGACAATAAGCAGACAGAGGGAAAGACAGCAGTAATGTACCGTTTTTCTCTCACGAGAGAAGATTTCGGGTACGTCATTTTTGTATACGTTTTATTGGGGCTCGTATTCCTGGTGCTCCTTGTATTTCACTCAATCTCGGTATTCAAGGTAGTGGCGGCAAAAAGAAACATCTACAAAATACTGTTCTTTGATATGGAAACGGGAGGTTTCAACGCTCCTCATTTCTATAAGAAGGCAAGAAAACTGTACAGACGTATAAAAAGAGGCATATCACAGTACGCCATAGTAAATATACGACTCGAAAAGTACCGTTCGCTGATCGCATGTTACGGAAAAAGTGCGATCGAAACGCTCACAGATATGTTATATAACATCATTTCGCAGAATGCGGGTTCGAAGGAAGCATTTGCCCATATGGAGAGCGGCGATTTTGCGATGATGCTTGAGTATACTTCTGAGCAGGAACTCAGCGAACGTCTTAAGCAGTTAATGCAGCAGCTTGAAAGTGTGGGAAACGGAAGCAGACTGTATTTTAATATGGGTGTCAGCCGGGTGACCGATGCAAAAGGCGATCCCGAGGAAGTTTACAATCAGGCTTACATTGCCCGCGCATCGATCAACGACGAAAATGCCGATTCGATCAACTGGTTCTCCGAAAAGTTAAGAGAACAGCAGATATGGGAGCGAAAAGTCGAAAATGATATGCAGGGCGCACTTGAACGTCATGAGTTTCAGATGTATCTGCAGCCTAAGTATACAACAAACGGAGAAAAAGTCGGAGGTGCGGAGGCACTCGTTCGCTGGATACATCCGACGGAAGGCTTTGTACCTCCGGGAAGATTCATTCCGATATTTGAAAAGAACGGATTCATCCTTCAGCTTGACGATTATATGATCAATGAGGTTGCAAAGTATCAGGCAAAATGGATCTCGGAAGGCAAGAAAGTCGTTCCGATCTCGGTCAATGTATCGCGAGCACACTTCCTAAACGACAATCTGGCGGAACATATAAGAAACATCATAGACAGCTATTGTGTACCGCATGAGTGCATAGAACTTGAACTTACGGAGAGCGCTTTCTTTGATGATAAGAATGCTCTCATTGCAACGGTCAAGAAGATGCAGGAGTTCGGGTTCGTGGTATCGATGGACGACTTTGGCGCAGGCTACTCTTCGCTTAATTCTCTTAAGGAGCTTCCGCTCGACGTTATAAAACTTGACGCGGAATTCTTCAGAGGAGAAGGAAACGATGAAAGAGGAAAACTTATCGTTACCGAGACCATCGATCTTGCGAAGAGACTCGGTATGCACATAGTTGCGGAAGGTATAGAAACGAGAGATCAGGTCGATTTCTTAAAAGAAAGAGAGTGCGATCTTATCCAGGGTTATTATTTTGCAAAACCCATGCCTACGGATGAATTTGAGAAATGTGCTTTTTCATAGAAAGATAAGGCGGGGTGTAACGTCAAAGGGCGTTACACC
>JAILEQ010000005.1 GCA_024687305.1 Lachnospiraceae bacterium
TCAAGCAGCTCGTCAATCTTCTCATCTTCGTAGGTTACGATGGGAAGAAGCGGGCAGAAAAGTTCGTGGTTTACGATGGGTTCGTCGCAGGATACGGGATAGATTATCGTAGGTTCATATTTAAGGTTTCCCCTGTTTCCCGTACCGCCGTATACTATACGGTCTTTATAAAGCGCTGCTTCCTCGGCGCATTTGTCGTAGGCGCCCTCACTTATAAGATGCGGGTATTCGGGATTGTCTACGGCACTTTCGCCTATCTGAGACCTAAAAGCTTTCTTTAACTCTTCCACGAAATCATCGGCTATTTCCCTTGCTACAGCAACCTGATTGATGTTTACACATATCTGACCGCTGTTTAAGAGCTTAAAAAATGCAATTTTTCTTGCGGCATCTTTAAAGTCTGCATCTTTTCTTACGACGCACCAGTTGCCTGTCTCGCCTCCCAGTTCCAGCGCAACGGGTGTTAAGTTCTTTGAAGCCATCTCCATTATGTGCTTTGCAACCCTGGGAGAGCCCGTATAAAAGATCTTGTCAAAGCGCTCTTCAAGGCACATATCTGCCACGTCGTGACCTCCGTCGATGACGGTTACATATTCACTCGGATACAGATCCGACAGCAATTTCTTAAGTGTTTCCGTGGTGGCATCGGTCTTTGAACTGGTCTTCAAAACCACCGTGTTTCCGCCGCCTATCGCCGCGGCAACGACCACGAGCGAAAGATACAAAGGAAAGTTAAACGGGCTTATTATGAGTGTCACGCCGTAGGGCGCTTTGTAAACTCTCGTAAAGATGCTGGGAAAACAGGAAATACCGCTTAAGTGAAGTTCCGGCTTATTCCACTTTTTCACATTCCTTCTCGTATCCTTTATCTGCCCGATGGTGGGACCGATCTCGGTTAAAAGCGATTCAAAAGAAGTTCGACCCAGATCCTTTGTAAGGGCATCCGCAAACTCGCTTGAAGCGGCTTTCAGGCCCTCCTCCAGCTTTTTAAGCATCTCCTTTCGGAAATTTATATCAAGCGTCTTTCCCGATAAAAAGAAGGCTCTTTGTTTTTCTATGATCTCGTGAACGGTTTCTTTGGACCACACTGTATTACTCATAGTTATCTCCTTTTCACTCTCTTTCCAATTGTGCGCGCATAAAGGTGTTTGTGCCCGCCGCATCGCGAACGGGAGTCAGACGCCCTTTGTCCGTCAGCTGTTTAACGTATTGCCTGGAGCAATTCAAAGTCTTTGAAACCTCCGCCGTATCTGCCAGGCGGTCTTTGATGAAGCGTAGCAGGTCGCCGTATTCCACGGCACCCTCTTTTCCTGCCTCTCGCAGCGTCTTTGCAGAAATGAATCGCTCCTCGCCCCATTCGATACCGTTGCCTCCGGGAGAGACTTTGACGTTTGAAAAGGTTTCTTTGTCCCGTAATACATTTCCAAAGGCCCGCTCTTCGGCGCAGAGCTCACCGATATCAACGATGCGGCTTATCTTATCTTTAAAGAAAACAAGGGCCTTATTGCCTGAAAGGGGCATCACATCCAGCACCTTCTCATCGAGGCGCTTACGGACGGACGCGTCTATCTCATCTTCGCGAATGCGGACAAGGAAAAGCCCGTCCTGAGCGCAACAGCCCTCGCTTAGGCATAATAGCTTGTATTCGTCGTAGGACGAAAGGCCGTTCTCCTTAAGGATGGTGCCGATATTCTGGCGGTCGGGGGGAACGATGCGCTGGTTTACGAATTTGGCACTCCAGACAGAATCGATGCTGAGGATTCCCTTTTTTGCGTGGCTTGAAAACATCAGCGGCGCCGTCCATTCATCCAGCCCCGGCAACAGTTCCGCAAAGAACCGTCTGCTTCGCTCATAGTAGAAAAGGTAGCCCAAAAGTCGCCTTTTGTCGTCTTTGTTTCGAATCTCAAATACGATCAAGATAACACCACCTTTCCCATATCATCTCGCGCATCTTGGCGATGTATTCTTCTCCGATTGCCTCATCAAGGCCGTCAAATACCGAATCCAGATCCTCTTCTTTCAGCTTGTATATTTCCTTCCAAAAATCCTCGGGAATCAGTTTTATGTTGGCAAGAGTGCTGGGTGTTCCGACAAAAGATTGAACTTTTTTGTCTTCAAGCACGTTAAAAGCGCGCAATTCTTCGCTCGTATGACATCTGCACACCAGCGAAAGACCGTGGTCAAAAAGCGGCGAAAGCCTTATCTCCTTTTTCTTGGGATCGGACAGCACTTCAATATTGGCGCCGTGCCTGTCGCGATTAAGCACAAGATAATCCGCCAGAAACATCCGATAGATATATTCTTCCCAGCCCATGCGCTTACAGAAATTGAGGGGGCCTTCGCTGCCTTCCTTGTTCATCAGATAATAATCTTCCAACGCGATCTTCATCTCGCCCGGCTTTTTGAAATCCTCCGATTCGCAAAGGTATGTGGTATGGTCTTTTCCTTCAACATTTACAGCGGCATAAAGAAGCCGGTACTCAAGATGGTCAAATCCGAAGTACCGCAGAATACGCTGAACGACTATTTCATTTACGCACTCGTGACCGATTATACCTTTTACCGGATCAAAATCCGAAAGCTTGTAATACAACTTTTTCTTTCCCGAATCGTCATAGGACTTAAGGAACGATCCCGCCGTCCCGGAAGATTTGCGTGTTTTGCTCCAATTAAGATATCGAAGATCACAAAGCTCTTTTACAATATCCTGCATTTTGCCCCTTTGCTTGACATACGTAAAGTATTTTACACCATAATACTATATTTTTACTTGACACTTGTCAAGCATTTTGCAAATGAGCCAAGGGGACGGTGGTGTTGGTTCAAAATGAAAATACCCTTCGGCGGTTTATCCGCCGGAGGGTATTTGTCATTGGCACTATATTTCTATTGTTCCATTTCGCTAACTGTTACGCCAAGTGATCTGAATATCTCTGCCATTTTCAAGAATCCCGCAAGGCCGTCGGGCTCTTTTGCAAGAAACTCAAAGCATTCGGCATACAATCCCGAAGATTTGTTCACTGCGCCTATGTGAAGGTTGTATCTCTTGCCTTTGTATGAGAAATGACAGTTCTTTGCTACTCTGCTGTCTGCAAAGAGGTCCTTCATCATATCGGTTGAAAGGCAGATGTTGTCATCAAACTCGATAGTTATTTCATTTGCATTGGGATCAGCCTTTAAAGCAGCTGCCACAAGTGCGGCAACATCTACATCAGCCATGCATGAACGCTCGGTGTATACAGGAGGCTCCTCTTCGGTTATAGGCTTCTTGGGCTCTTCCGATGAAGTCTTAACGGTTTTCTCTTCGGTTTTCTCTTCGGTTTT
>JAILEQ010000028.1 GCA_024687305.1 Lachnospiraceae bacterium
GCAAGAACGTCAACCATGTTGCCCGTCTTTATGGCTTCTTCTGCCCCGGCGCATGCTTCGATCGCTTCCTCGATCTTGGCTGACGGCATCTTCTTGGCAATATATGACATCTTCTTTACCAGCCAGTCCTTTATCCCGGTCTTGTCCGCTATCATCGCAAAAGAATAGTTTCTGTCCATTCCGTCACGAACCGCCAGAAGATTGTTGTACTGACGAACAAGTAACGACTGAATATGAAAAGGCGACTCACGCAGCGTCAAAAGATCGTAATAGAGCGCAAGTGCTTCTTTTTGCCTGTGCTCCGAAATGGCCGTTATCATATCGAAGATCTTTCCGTTCACCTGATGCGTACAAACGGTGTCGATATCTTTTATCGTGACTTCGTCTCTTTCAAGACACCAGGCGATAAGCTTTTCCATCTCCAGACTCAAAAGCGTCATATCGTTTCCGACTTCGGTAAGAAGATATTCCGCTGCCGCCGCCGTGATCTTCTTATTGCTGTTTTTAAGATAACCCGCGATCCATCTCTTTAACGTTTCTTCACTTTCCTTGGCAAACTCCTCCGAGCTTCCGTTTTTGGAAAGGAACTTAAAAAGTTTCGATCTCTTGTCAACCTTCTCCTCGCACATGACAAAGACCACATCTTCGCCAATGTTCGTAAGGGAATCGGTAAGCATCGTGAACTTATCGTCGGAAAGACCGCTCTCTCCGGCAAGCCATCCCGTGTTTTCGCATAACACCAGTCTGTGCTCACTCATAAAAGGCATTGTGTTTACAAGATCGACCACTTCTCCGACCTGAGTCGAAGTACCCTCGAAATAAGAGTAATTAAGGGAATCGTTCGGACTTACGAGCGCGTCTCTTAAGGCCTTTTTGTTGTATATCCTCAAAAACGCCTCTTCACCGTACAAAAGATATATATTCTTAAAGCTTTTCTGCTTAATATCGTCTCTAATCTGTCCCAGAACGCTTACCTTCTTTCACTTGGGTTATTATAACATAAAGCTACGAGCCGGGCGAGAGAAAATAAGTATGCTATGAACAAATGCCATACGCTCTTTGTATGAGCATTTGCGAATAGTATGATTATTTTCTCTCATTTGGCGACAGCCAAAGACACCGGCCGTTTTGCGGCCGGTGTATCGGTGAGAGCCGGGCGAGTAAATTTGCACATAAATGAAACTCTCTCTTTTACTGGATTGTTTGAAAATGCGGGCTGAAATCGCATCGAAATTTCGTCGTTTTGACGATTAAAAAGAAAGCGTTTTTCTATTGAAAGGTCTCAGACGACACGATATATTGGTTCTACACCGCACGCCCTCAAGTGGAGGGAAAATGAAATTTAATAAATCTGTATTCGGTCTGATCTTATTGCTTCTAATGACTCTTGCGGGATGCGAACATCAGGAAAGCAGACTCATATCTTACAACGGGAACTACCTTAACGACGAGGGAGCTTATTTTTCTGCACCCGAAAACGTTGAAACGCAAATGTGCCTAAACGAGGAAACGCCTGCCTGTGAAGCGGATCAGCCGGAAACAACCATTTATGTATCGATCCTGGGAGAAGTCTCTTCTCCCGGGGTATATGTCATGCCCGAAGGTTCAAGGACATACGAACTGATAAACGAAGCCGGCGGAGCGACCGGAAACGCAGACACGTCAAGGCTTAATCTAGTTTCGATATTGGAAGACGGCATGCAGATAACCGTCCCCGCCACAGACAACGAAGAGCCCCCTTCTTTGGATGATGATTCACTGATCCTTACCAAACACGACGAAAAAGACTCTTCGAACGGAAAACTTGTGAATATCAACACAGCGTCGGTCGGCGAACTCACCACGCTCACCGGCATAGGTTCCACTCGCGCCGAGGCTATAATAAACTATCGTGAAACGGTAGGGAAATTCAAAAAATGCGAGGATCTTATGTGTGTTACCGGCATTAAGCAGGGCATATACGACAAATTGAAAGACGAGATCTGCGTTGAATAAAATGAAAGATCTCACAGCTTTTATCACTAAAGATCTAAAGTCATTAAAAGTCGAGTTTAAAAAGCGTCCCCTCTTTTTGTTGGCACTTACGGTTGTTTTTGTCTCTTTTATATATGCCAATTTCTTTCACAAGGGCAGATCTTTGCCGTATAAGGAAAAAGAAAATGTCACTTTTACCGGAACCGTTCTTTCGATCGAAGCCGACTATTCCGGTCTTGTCTCTTCACTTGATATAAAAGCGGACATACCCGGTCGGAAACGTCCCAATTGTGTTTGTTATGTAAACGGCTTTGCACTTAATGAATCCGAAGTTTTCTTGGGCTCTGAAGTCATGATCTCAGGGTCTTTTCGACATTTCAGAAAAGACTATAACCACGGTGAATTCGATGCTTTCAGTTACCGGGAAAACCGCGGATATGAGTTTTATGTTAACTTATCGTCCTTAAAGACTCTTTCTGTCCGGAAATTTGCGCCGAAAGAATTCTTCTACGATCTCAGACGCACTTTTTGCAAATGCGTACTCAAATACTGTCCGCTTGAAGGAAACATCGTAAACACACTCCTTTTCGGCGAACGTTCCGGCCTTTCCGAAAAGCGAAAAGAACTGTTCAAGTACGCCAATCTCTCTCACTTTCTTGTTCTGTCGGGGCTGCATTTTTCGCTTGCCGGCGGTGGTATTTACATCCTTGTCAAAAGAAGCGGGATGCTGCGCAGATACGCGGCTTTGTTTTCCATCCTTTTTGTCTTTTTCTACGCCGCCCTCGCAGGTTTTAGTGTCTCGGTCATTCGTGCGCTGATCATGTTCTCGGTGCGCCTGTTTGCCGACGTGATCAACCGCTCATACGACATTTTAAGTGCGCTCAGCCTTTCCGCGATCGTCACTTTGCTTTTAAATCCGCTTTATATAAACGATCCCGCGTTCATATATTCTTATACTGCCGTGTCCGCCATAGCACTGTATTTCACTTATCTCTTCAGACCGCTAAGAAAGGAGCGTTACAAATACGTGCTGCTAAAATATTCCCGTGAAGACAATATCGCACAGGTAAAAGAATACCTTTCGGTCCCGGTCATATTATATGTATTACTGTCGGTTTTTACTCTGCGCATACAGTCATATTCGAATCTGTTGAGCATTCCCGTTAACCTTCTTTTGGGAGTCGTATCGGGTCCCGTCATAACACTGTGCGCTCTTGCTTTTCTTTGCTCGCTTTTGGGGTTAAAAGTGCCTGCCGCCATATTTGACTTTCTAATAGCTCTCATAATGCGAATACTGGATAAGATGTCAATACTTGTATCCAAAGCGAATATCTTTAAGATCGTATACAGTCCGACTTTTTTACAGGCCTTCATATACATTCTCTCGATCGTTCTGCTGGCCTTTGTGCTAAGAAGATTCCTTCCGAAGATGATACAGCATATCATTTTGCTAAGCGTGGCGATACTTTGCCTGTCTCCTTTGAAAACATCATTTTCATCGGCTTTTTTATATGTCGGTCAGGGAAACTGCACGGTCGTAAGACTTTCGAAAAGGAATGCTTTGCTATTCGACGGTGGCTCCACGAGCAGAAGCGATGTAGGCAAAAACATTATACTCCCGTATCTGATGAGCGAAGGCATCACTCATATCGAAGACATATATCTGTCACACGAGGACGCCGATCACATAAACGGGATCGAATATCTGATATCGGGCAGTGAAAACATTAAGGTAAAAAGAATCGTCTTCCCCGCCGTTAATTTTTCCGACAAAGGGAAGGGATCATCTTCTCCCGCTCCGATCGATGAAAGCAGTTTTAAAGAGATCTTTGACGCAGCGAAAGAAAAGGACGTTTCGACCGCATTCATACAACAGAAAGGAAGGGTATGTTACGGCGTGGTTTCTTTGTGCTGCCTATGGCCCGACGGCGGCGATCTGTTTTGCGATCCCAACAAAGACTCGGCTGTTCTATGGCTTAAATACAAAGATTTCGACATGCTTATCCCGGGAGATGCAACCTCGGAGACGGAAGAAAAAATAAGAAAGTATCTCTCAAAAGTCGATGTTTATATATGCGCACATCACGGGAGCAGATATTCTTCGGACGAAAAAACACTTGGATTGCTGAGGCCGACTCTTACCGTGATCTCCTGCGGGAAAGATAACCGATACGGGCATCCGCACAAAGAAACTCTTGAAAGGCTGAGAAACGTCGGCAGCTTTTTTCTAAGGACCGATGAATGCGGAACGATCACCGTAACACCGACAAGAAATGGATTAAAAGTCCAAACTTACCTGAAAACAAATAATCCTTGAAAAATGTGAGCAAAAGAAATAAACTTTATTCATACATCTTGCAAAGGAGTTTTGTTATGAAAAGAACATTAAAAACCGTTTTTACGGCTTTACTTATAGGCGTTATGATGCTTTCTCTTGCGGCGTGCGAAAAGAAACACCCCACGAAAAAGATAACAACTTCCACAAATAAAACCAAGGTCAAGATAGAGATCGGAACCGATCGCACCAATATCATAGATGCTTTCGGAGAGCCGAGCGAGATCGATTATATCGAGCACTTCGAAACATATTACATCGACGGAACACAGGTATACATCTACTATGATCTTGATGCGGAAGGCAATCAGATCGTTTCAAAGGTCGAGGTTCCCGATAAGAAATGATCAAAAAAAGCGTATCGATCGCGATACGCTTTTTTAGTCTTTATACGTATACTTCAAGATATCCGACGAGTTTTGTGAAATCATACTCATCCAAAACTCCGAGTGTCGAATCGTAAAATTTCCCATCGTATCCGATAAGATAATGATTGTAACGACCCATCTTTTCCATCATGATACAGCACTTGGGAAGTGTTACGTTCTCGTCTCCTAGTGTGTATATGATCTCCTCGGAATGTTCAAATCCGAAATAGTTGAGAGCGTTTATCATCTTACCCATCGTAGCCTGCCACTCTGCGCAGTGCATTATGTTGCTGGCCTCTTCTATCGTGATGCCCGCAAGCATTGCTATACATGACTGTCCGCAAAGGCCGTCCGCGGGCTGATGAACACATGTCACCGAATCGATCTTTCTTATCGGATTGGCCGAACTGTAAGGGCTGTCCTCCACTTCGGATTTGGTGATCCTGAACGTTACATCGTGCTTATCTGTTTCTTTTAACGTATTTGCCAGTTCTTTCGTGACAGGGATAGCATAATAACCTTTTCCCTTGGGGATAAGGTTGCAGACAAATACCGCTCCGTCCACTTTAACTTTTGCGGGAACATTTCCTTCTTTATCACATATTTCCCATACGTTGAAGGGAATGTTGATGACCGTTCCCGTTTCATTTGCTTCCACAGCTGCTTTAAATGTATATTTCATATTATTTTGCTTCTCTCTTCTCGTTTATTATTCCGATCACTCCCTGGAAAATGATCAAAAGAGCCGTTGCTGCCACAAGGCCCGCAAAAATATCGGTAAGCCAATGAACTCCCGAAAGCAAGCGGCCGATTATTCCCGTAACTCCGATTATGTCACATGTAAGCACGATCGCTTTTGCATACGAAACGGTTTCTTTTCTCACCATGGACGCAATGGCGACCGCAGTACTTCCCATCACAAATACGATGAGCATTATATGCGACGAAGGATATGATGCCTCAAGACCTTCTTCGGCGTCAAGTATCACCGGTCTGTAATTTACAATGAATTTTTCAAAGAAAACATAGATGCCCAGTACTATCACATAAAAGACACCAAGACAGATGATCTCGGGATCGACCTTCTTTAAACTCTTATACTTAATAAGCTTATAAACGCCCAAAGCAGCAAATGCCGCCATTAATAAAAGTGACAGATATCCGTACACTTCGGTAAGGTAGTACCAGAACATCCCGGTCCCCACCGTATCGCGGAAAGCACCGTTTATAGCCGAAAAACCTACCGATGAACCGTTAGGGCCTATAGGAGCAACATCTACATGTCCCGCAAGATAAGTAAATACCAAAAATAATGCAAAAAGAACAAATCCCACCAATACGGTTGCTTTTGCTTTTTTCATATGTATCACCCCGTTTATTATTTGCGGCCGCATTCGCGACCGCTTTTATATTATATTAGAAATTCAGTTTCTTTTCTATAGCGGAAACAGTTTTATCAAGACATCCTTTTTCAAAAGGAACCGACAACCCTACCTTGGGAAGAGATCTTGAATAAAAGTCTCTTGCGCCCTGCTTGCAGAATTCAAGATAACTGTTCCATGCTGCGGCAAAATCTTCTTCCATCCATGCCTTGTATTGAAGAGAAACCATCTGCGCAAGGCAATAATCGATGTAATAGAACGGCATTGAATAGATATGTGACTGTCTTTGCCACAAACCGCCCGTTAAATAGCATTCATTATCGCCGTAATCCATGTGCGGACGATATACTTTTTCAAGTTCGACCCATGCTTTTCTTCGCTCTTCGGGAGTCATGTCGGGATTCTCGTAAACGATGTGCTGGAATTCATCGACCATACAGCCGTAAGGTATAAAGCAAACTGCGTCTTCGAGATGATATTTCTTATAATCTTCCGCTCTGTCGCCAAAGAACTTGTCCATCCATTTTTCGGTGAAGAACTCCATGGACATGGAGTGGATCTCTGCCGTCTCCATGGTGATGTCTCTGTATTCGTTGCAGTCTTTTCTTGTGATGTAGCCCTGGAAAGCATGACCGCACTCATGTGTGATGACATCGACATCGCCTACAGTCTTGTTAAAGTTGGCAAATACGAAAGGCGTATTGTCATCGTCGGGAATGGAAGTCATATATCCGCCGGCGCGTTTTGTCTTTCTTCCCAGTACGTCGAAACGCTCGTTGTCCAGCATGAAGTTAAAGAACTCACCGGTCTCGGGTGAAAGCTCTTCGTACATCTTCTTTCCCTGAGCGAGTATCTCGTCGGGATCGCCCTTGGGAGTGGGGTTACCGTTCTTAAAACTGATGGTATCATAGTAGTAAAGATGATCCACACCGATACGTTTTCTTCTTTCCTCATGAAGCTTTGTAGCCAAAGGAACGAGCTTTGCCTTAACTTCCTCTCTGAAAGCCTTTACCTCTTTGGGACCGTAATCGTTACGGTTCATTCTCGCATAACCGAGTTCAAGATACGTATCGTATCCAAGTATCTTTGCCTGAGCGGTACGACATTTAACAAGCTTGTCATATATCTCGTCAAGTTCCGCACGGTTGTCCATAAAGAAACCGGTCGTCTTTGCAAAAGCTTTTTTACGGGTCTCTCTGTCAGGGTCGGTCGTATATTTTGTCATAAGTGAAAGATTTAAAGTCTCGCCTTCCCAATCGATCTTAGCCTGTGCAATAAGCTTCTCGTACTTTGTGACGAGAGCGTTTTCTTCCTGCATAAGGGGAACCATTTCAGGCTTAAAATAGTCGATGGCAAGCTCGAGATTTTTGTAGGCAACGGGGCCAACCTTCTCTTCAAATTCTTTTCTGAACTTCGATTCATAGAAAGCCTTGGCATAATTATGGTGGGGCTCTTCTATCGTAGGAGCGTTCTCATCGTTATAATCCTGCTCTTTTTCATAAAACTCATCGGTGGTGTCGATATCGTGACGTATATGGCATACCGTGAGCATTGAAGCCAGGTGATTGTAGAGTTTTGTGGCCTCTTCATGAATGGCATAGGCCTCTTCAAAAGTCTTGGCCTCTCGCAATTTTTCTGCGAATTCGTTCATCTGTTTTCCGAAGGACTCGTAATCCGGTCTTTCGTATTTGATCTGTGAAAATTTCATATCTTTTCCCTTTCTTACATTCTCAGCATTAATTCTTTTCCGATGACTTTTCCGTCTTTTATATAAGTTCTCGGAACGCGCTTGCTTACCGCGCACGTGATCTCGTAGGGTATGGTGCCCGCCAAAGCCGCCAGGTCGTTAAGCGAATTATGATTACCGAATATCTCGATCTCGGAACCCACATCGACACCGGGCTTTCCGGTAAGATCGATCATGCACATATCCATGCATATCTTTCCCCGTTGAGGTGCGAAACCTTCTTCGGTATATAAACTGCACTTATTTGAAAGACATCTTAAAAATCCGTCAGCATATCCGTAAGGGATAACACCGATCCTTGTGGTATCGACAGTCTCAAATATACCGCCGTAGCTTATTTTGGTGCCTTTGGGATATATCTTTACGGTGCTGACAACACTTTTAAGCGTCATGACCGGCTTAAGGTTGAGTTCCTTTGCAAATTCTCCGTAACCATAAAGAAGGAGTCCCGGTCTTACCATGTCAAGACACATGTTAAGATAGTTCGCGACTGCTCCCGTATTTGCACAATGGCGGAGTTTAAAACGCCTTCCGGTTTTGCTCTCAACAGCTTTTATGACATCGGTAAAAAGCCTGAACTGATGCTCCGTATACTCCCTGCATTCTTCACCCGGTTCGTCGGATACCGCAAAATGCGTAAATATTCCTTCTGCGTCAAGCATAGGATAGTTTACCGCTTCGGCGATGCCTTCAACACCTGTCTCAAAATGATCGTCCGCGACCAGAAAGCCGAGTCTGCTCATTCCGGTATCGACTTTTATATGTATCTTTAACGGTTTGCCGAGTTTAACGGCCTCTTCGGAATACTCTACCGCCTTTGATTTGCACGTGACCGCCTGAGTTATATCATATTCGATAAGTCTTCCGACCTGCTCTTTCGGTGTATGTCCAAGTATGAGAATGGGCATCTTAATGTCGTTAAGCCTTAACTCCATGGCTTCATCGATACTGCTCACAGCCAGATAATCGGCGCCTTCCTCTTCCAGCACCTTAGACACTTCTATGGCACCGTGCCCGTACGCATCAGCTTTTACTACACCCAAAAACTTAACATCTTTTCCGATGCGCTCTCTTAAAGTCCTGTAATTGTGAACAAGAGCGTCAAGATCTGTCTCCGCCCACGTTCTCTTAAGTGTGGATTCCATTCTTATATCCTTTCTTACGCGGTTTTTTGCGGCCAATAGTGAGGCTTTTTAAGTTCGATAAAACCCATCGTGATCGTAACGGCCGCCGCCAGAGAATCGGCTATCGGTCCGGTAAAGATTATGCCGTCTATTCCAAAGAATCTCGGCATGATGAGCAGTAGCGGTATCAAAAAAATGATCTGCCTGGTAAGAGACAGTATCATACCTCTCTTCGGCCTTCCCGTGGAATTAAAGAAATTCGATATTATCGGCTGCACAAAATTTATGAAGATGCAAAAAAAGTATATTCTGAAATACTTGACCGCAAATTCATAATATACGTCCGAGCCTTTTCCGAAAAATTTTATTATCTGAAGCGGGAATATCTGAAAGATCGCGAACGCGAACAACGACATCACGCCGCCCGCACTCAGAGCAAGGATTACCGCTTTTCGCACCCTGTCAAACTGTTTTGCGCCGTAATTGAAGCTTGCTATCGGCTGAAGTCCCTGTGATATCCCGATTATTACCGAAAAGAACATCTGCCCGACTTTTGAAACTATTCCTACGCACGCGATCGGTATCGATTCGCCGTATACCGACAACGCACCGTAATACTTAAGTGAATTGTTAAGTATTATCTGTACGACCATCATCGCTATCTGATTGAAGAAAGAAGCCGTTCCCAAAGAAGCGTTTCTTCCGAAGTATTTAAGTCTCGGTACAAGGTGCTTAGCCTCGATCTTAACGGTCTTGTAATGAACAAGATATCTTATCACAAGAAAAGCAGATATGTACTGACCTATTATCGTAGCGAGTGCCGCGCCGGCCATTCCCCACCCCAGTACAAACACAAAGAGTGCATCCAGGAAAATATTTAAAACAGCTCCCGATATATTGCATAACATCGAGTATGTGGGCGAACCGTCCGCACGAACCAGATGAGCTCCGCCCGCTGTCAGTATGAGCATCGGAAATCCGAGAGCGGTTATTCTTGTATATGTTTTGGCGTAGTCATATACATTTGCCGGAGAACCGAAAATAATGAGAAGGTTTGGAAGAAATATCTCCGCTATGAGACTTAAGACAATTCCCGCTATCGCGAGCATCGTTATCGAATTGCCCACATAATAGACGGCTTTTTCTTTGTCCCCCTCACCCATAGTGAGATTGAATGCCGACGCACCGCCTATGCCGAACAAAAGCGCAAGCGATGTGCATGAAATAACAAACGGAAATGCTATATTGGTAGCAGCATTCCCGAGTTCACCGATACTGTGTCCTATGAAAAACTGATCGACTATGTTGTAAACGGCTCCCACCATCATCGCGATAATGGAGGGAACGGCAAATTTCTTCAAAAGTTTTCCGACCGGCAATACGCCTAACGGATTAAGCTTTTCTTCCATCAAGTGATTCTCCAGATAAACACTTTTAATATTTTATCACTTTTGCAGGGAAAATTAAAGACCGTCGCCAAAAGCGACGGTCTTCTCTGTCAGGCTTCCATAGCCAGTTTTTGCCCGTTTTCTTCAAACATCCTACACATCTCTTTTGCAAAAGATATCGGATAGAACTGAACCATCGAAGAATCGATCAGATTCTCGACTTCCATCTTAAATGAGATCTTAACGAAACCTTCCAGTCCGTCTTCAAAGATCTTCTCAAATGTCTTTATACTGTCAACGTCGATCGTACTTACGTCGGGAGTACTTATATCGACCATCTCGTTTAACATTACCGACATGGAGGTTGCCGATGCCCCCATCATCTGATTCATGGCTTCGGAGATCGCTGAAAGCTGGAGTTCTCCGACCTCTCCTTCGGCATTACCCGGACCACCCATCATAAGATCGGTCATGCAGATAACATCGGGTTCTTTTAATATGAAAACGTTATTTCCGCTGAGTCCCTTTATGTAATGAATCTGAACGAGGATACACTTCTTCTCGTAATCGTCGAGCACTTCGCTTCGTTTCACCAGTTTTACGTTCGGCATTGTTATGTCAACCTTGTGATTGACCATCATACTAAGAGTCGTTGCCGCATTTCCTATACTGATATTGGCGATCTCGCCGAGAATATCAATTTCTGCTGCACTTAATTCATTCATAAGTGTTCCCCCGTCGTAAAGTGTAGAGATTAATTATAAATTAATATAATTAACCGTTAAGCATACGGCAAACCTGTGCCTTCCATATAAATGTATCATCCCAAGCAATCTTTGTCGACAATTGTCGGTCAATGTTATATAATCTTTTCTCAGAGTATTAATTAAGGAGTTTTTTCATGAATTACAAAAATGAACTGGAGATCGACCTTATAGATCTTCTAAAAAGACTTTTGAGAAAATGGTATATACTTGGGGCATGCGCAGTTGCGTTGGCTGTTGTTGCGGCGGCATTCGGATATATCCGATCCGACAAAACCGCTCCCGTTCAATCAACTTCGGAGGTTACAAGTGAGATCAATACATTAAAGAACGCACTTTCCGAAGATGATGCAGCTACCGCGGAAGCTGCCGCAGAACTTTACAAAACCGAAATAGCTTATTACCACAACCTTCTGAACACGGCCAATTCTTCGGCACTCATGAACCTCGATCCGGTAAATGCATATAAAGAGTTTGCGGTATACTCGGTAACGGACGATTCCGATACGACGCTTTCCGCTTCCTCGCAGGGTATCGCTTCCTCGGTCGCTGTTCTTGCCGAATCGGAATTGAAATCAACAGAAAGTACCGAAGAGATAGCAGAAAAGACCGGTTCGTTAACCCCTGACGATGTTCGCCTCGTTTTGGTGATCGAAGCAAAATCTCCCAATACCGTAACGGTTTCTTTTTACTCCAATGACAAAAAAACAGCCGAAGCAGGCCTTAAAGCCGCAGCTTCAGTGATGAGCAAAGTCATTTCCGACGCCAAAGAAACACTTAAATATGATGTTAAACTCATCGGAACCTATTCGGCGTTTGGTTACGACAATATCATTAGCGATAAGCAGAATGCATATACAACTAACTGCAACACGATACTTACCACCGCGAAAACGATTGCTTCTACGCTTTCAAAAGAACAGACTGATTATTACAACTACCTGATCACTCACACCGACGGAACGCCCGAAAATGTAGTCATCGAGACCGAACAGGCACCCGCACCGGTAAAAAGAAGCTTAAACAAAAAGTACATACTTCTGGGCTTCCTTGGCGGCGGATTCCTTGCTGTCATGTACTATTCGTTAAGGTACATCTTCTCGAACCGTCTGCGTACGGCCGACGATGTGAACAATCTCTTTAACATATCCGTTATTGGGACCGTCAACAAAACAAATGTCGAAAAGGGTATCGATATACTTGCAGCAGAGCTTGCTCTGGATATAAGCAAAAAGAACGCAAAGCGCATAAGCATCATCGGTGCCGCCGCAGCGGATGCTTCCGATGCATTTAAGGCAAAGCTTGCATCGCTCCTTACGGAAAAATGTGCGAGCTCCGATATCAAAGTCATAAAGGACGTGCTTGGTCTTGAGGCAGATATGAAACTTCTCGCCGACTCGGAATATGCGATCTTAGTTGAACAGACCGACGTATCCAAATACGAAGACATCGCATCTGAACTTGAACTTTGCAGCAAATACGGAGTCACCACTCTCGGAAGTGTAGTGATCAGATAATAAAACCTGCAATAAAGGAGACGGAACGATCCGTCTCCTTTATTGCATTTCTATTTAGCTTTCTGCTTGGCGAAGAATGCATCGACCTCGCCTACGATCTTCTCTTTTGGCAGGGATTTTAACAGATAACCCGCAGGCCTTAGCGCAATAACACTCTTGACGCTTTCGGCATCATCTCTGCCTGTTAAGAAAATAACCGGAATATCGCTCAGCGATACGTCTGCTCTTAACATTTCAAGAAATTTCGGTCCCGAGCAAGCGGGCATCTCATAATCCAAAAGAATGAGGTCGGGCTTTTCTTTGGAAAGGAACGTTATCGCATTAAGCGCCGAGTTGACCGGAGTCACGCGATATTTATCGCCGAGCCACTCTTTGATAGTTGAAAGCATTACACCCGAATCGTCCACCACAAGGATATGCTTTTTATGACACATGCTCTTTTCCTTATCGACTTCCTTTAGGACTTCCTCTACAAGCTGACCGGCATTTACAGGGCGATAATACTCCCCGGCAATATGGCCCTGGAAGATCCTTTTTTTAAGTTCCGAAACGGTTTCTTCGTACCCAATAAGGTACAGTTCACTATCTTTGTCGATGCAGAGATCTCTTAAATAAGTCATCCCTTCGATGTTAAAATCGCTCTTATCATCGATGTAGAAATATGTGAGCGCATAATCGTTGTCTTTATACTTCGATATAGCCTTTACATCGATTGTTGCAAAGTCGCAGATAACCCTTTCGGATTCAAGCTTCTTGATTATCGATTTAACTATGAACGTTTCTCTGTCCGATACAAAAAGCACTCTGTTTTCAACCATTCTCGCTTCCTCCGTTTATCAGCGCCAGAACACCGTCGCGGTCAAGTTCCGCCATTTTGGTCTTCATCTTGTTATAAGTGTCTTTAAAATCATCAGGCATCTTATATTCCGACAGTGAATCAAACAATTCCTTTGCGGTATCAAAGTCAAATGCCTCAAGCAGTTCTGACATCTCCGAAAGGCTATTTTTAAGATCTTCATCCGAAATAAAAGGTCTGTCGTCGTTCTCATCATCCGTTTTGTTGTCGAAGATCTCACCCAGTTTTTCGTAAAACCATTCGTACTTTAACAAAACCTCGGCGGTATTGTTCTTTATAAGATCGACATTGCTCTCTCTGCCCGCGGTTTCAAGTTCCAATGCCTCTTCGGAGAGTTCAAATGCTCCGATTAATCTTGCCGAACTCTTAAGCGCGTGAACCTGGATCGTATAATTGTCATAATCTTCTTTGCCGTATGCTTCTCTTATCATCTCGATACGCATTTTGGCAGTATCGTAGAAATTGTGGCAAATAAGGATATAGGCGTCTTCGCCTCCGGCCGTCTCCACACCTTTTTCGGAATCGATGCCTTCGATCTTTGAGATGAGCATAAGCTCTTTTGATTTATCGTCCGATTTATCATCGGAGGCATTATTGCCCAAAGAAACCGTTTCTTTCTCCCTGCCTTCATCGACCAAGATTATCTTTTCGTCGGGAAGATAGCTCTGTATCATCGCTTCAAGTTTTGCTCCGTCAAGGGGCTTGGAAAGATAATTTGTATATCCGAGACTTAAGTACTCTTCTCTCGCACCCTTAACCGCATGTGCGGTAAGAACTATGATGGGAGTCTCGAAATTTATCTCGCACTGTTTTCTTATGTTTTGCATTGTCTCCTCGCCGTTCATTACGGGCATCATCGAATCGAGGAATATGATATCATACGCGTTTTCTTTGGCAAGTTCGATCGCTTCCTCGCCACTTCCCGCGGTATCGATCTGAACCTCGATTCTCTTTAAGAGATTCTTTGCAACAATGAGGTTCATCTCTACGTCATCGACTATAAGAAGCTTAGCCTCAGGAGCATGGAACTTCTCAACGTTGTTATTTATAATGTCTCTTTCTTCGGCTCGATCACGATAATCGCCTATCTTCTCATTTCTGACAACGGGCTGCTCGATCTCAAAACTGAAGGTTGAGCCCTCGCCGTAAACGCTCGAAACTTCAAGCCTGCTTCCCATCTTTTCAAGAAGATTTTTGGTGATGCTCATTCCAAGTCCCGTTCCCTCAATCTTCTTGTTGCGCTGTTCTTCTATTCGCTCATAAGGCGAGAACAATTTGTCGATATCTTCCTGCCTTATCCCGATACCGGTGTCCGAAATGCTGACCTTAAGCTTTATCGATCCGACTTTAGAAGCAGCATAGTCAACATTGAACGTTACCTTACCCTTTTCGGTATATTTTACGGCATTGTTTAAGATATTGATTATTATCTGCTCTATCCTTACCTCGTCACCGTAAAGTCCGTCGGGAATGTCGGGATTAACGTTCACCTCAAGCTCAAGTTTTTTTGATTTTGCCTTGGGCGCTATCATATTAACGATACCGTTTATCAACGAAGAAAGCGCATAGTCACCGAGCACAAGCTCGAGTTTGCCCGATTCGATCTTTGAAAAATCGAGGATATCGTTAATGAGTGAAAGCAATGTTTTTCCGGCACTGTGAATGTCTCTTGCGTAATTTCTGATGTTTGCTTCGCCCGATTCACGCATGATCATCGTATCCATACCGATGATCGCATTGATGGGAGTTCTTATCTCATGAGACATATTTGCAAGGAATTCGGACTTTGTTCTGTTTGCATCCTCTTCCATATGAAGTGCACGTTCCAAAGCCTCTGCCTTTTCTCTTTCCAGCTGATTGACAACAAGCTTGTGTCTGTCTTTTTCTTTCTTCTGCTGTGACCACAATGCTCCCTGAGCGATCGAGGTGACAATAAAGCCAAAGAAAGTGAACAGTGTGGTGTAAAAATAGAGCAGGAACCCGGTAGTTTCATACAACTCTCTCTCTTTTTCAAACACATAGGTCTGAGTGGACAATTCTCTGCCCTTTTCGTCAAGAACTTTGATTATAAAGTCATGGTTGCCGTACGGAATGTCATAGTAAATCACACTCGAAAGTTTGCTTGAGATAACGGTCGTACGCTCGGTATCCACACCGCTTAAGTAATAGCTCACATAAGGATCGGTCGTTGTATAGTTGTTGATCTCAAGATTGAGTTCTATACGATCCGTTCCCTTTGGAATCGGTATCACACCGATCTCCGTAACGTCTTCATATACACCGTCACGCTTTATCGAAGTGATCTTCGTCCTGAAATCGTCTACCTTCATTTCATAATCGTTCAGGTCAAGAAGATAAACTCCGCTTGTTCCGCATATATAGAGGTGCTCATCGTCGGTAATATAGTTCCAGGCATTGCTTGTGATACTTCCCGGAAGACCTGCCTTGATATCCAACAAAGTGTACGATCCCATGTTCAGATCTTTCATAAGGGAATTGTAATCGCAAATGTATATGCCCGCTCCGCCAAGAACAAAGATCTCTCCGCTGCTGTTCATAGCCAGATCGAAATTGTTGTAATAAGGCATTCCTATCTCGCTTACTTTAAGATCCTTATCCATGTAGCAAAGACCGCTTCCTGTCGCAACAAAATAACCGTCCGACCTTTTGTCTTTTACAACTCTTAAAATAACTCCCGAAGACAGGCCGTCTTCACGCGTAATATACCTGTCGAGTTTTTTGTTTTTTATTACGGCGATTCCGTCTCCGTCCGTTCCGCAAAGAAGAGTATGATCTTCAGTTTCAAGAATGTTTAATATCGTTCCTCCGCGAAGATCTTCGCTGAGTTTTAACTTGTCCGTAACCTTGTTGTCCTTTATGAAAGAAAAACTTGCGTCACTTGAAGCCGCAACCGTACCGTCCGAAAGAACACGCACGACTCTGATCAACTTGCCGGTGTCATTTGCACTCGCATATCCCGATACTTTTCCGTCAGGCGTTATCTGCATAACACCCCTTTCGTAAGTAGCCACGATAAGGTTGTTGTCTGCATCGATCTCCATGCTTCGGATCCTTATGCCCGAAAGTTCTTCGGTCACTTCGCTCTTAAGACTCTTCCCGGCCTTAATATCCAATATTTTTAATCCGTCATTGGTGCCGACATAAATATATCCGTTCCATTCTCTTACAACATTACTGACGATATTTTTCTCATTACACAGTTTGAAAACATCGGTAAAACTGGATCTTCCGAGGCAGAGCAAGCCGCATCTTGAAGAAGTAAACCAGATGTTTCCCTGATAATCTTTAAAAATGTGATCGATCGAATTGTTGAATTCACCGCTTTCGATCATCGTCAGATGCTTGCCGGCATCTATATATCCTATACCGTTGTCGGCAGCGACATAGATCACACCGTTTTTCTCAAACATGAAGTCTCTTATCGTCTTGAGGCCTTTTACGTAAATGTTTCCGCAGGGACGGAACTTGTCTTTGTAAAAATCATAAATAAGTATCTTTCCCGCATCCGTTCCGATATAAAGTTTTCCGTTTTCATCGTGTCTGATGCCTTTTGGCGTGGAATCATATGTGGTAAGGCTGTTTACAAACTTTCCGTTCTCATAGCACGATACTTCTCCGACATTGCTCATGACGATCATGTGACCATCATTGTCGGGAGAAAGATCTCTTATATTACCTGCCTTTGTATCGACGGAAACTATATTAACTTCACCTTCGTTGTACTCTGCTGTGACAAGTCCCCCGGTAGTTCCGAAATAATATAAGCCGTTGCTGTCTCTTGAAATGCATTTGACCGAATTGGACGGAAGTCCGTTAGACATATCAAGAGTTCTCCACGTCATATCAATATTTAAAAGCGTAAGTCCCGCATCCTGTGTTCCGGCCCATAATCTGTCGTCCGAATCAACATATAAAGACTGGACGGATCTTACACTTTTAAGATTGTCTATCAATACAAACTGAGATCCGTTAAAGCGGAACAATCCGCCATATGTGGCTATCCACATGGTTCCGTCTTTGGTCATGGCTATATCGTTAAGGCAGCCGCCCGTTAAGCCGTTCTCACTGTTATACAGTTTTTCTACAAAGCTTATGGAACCGCTTTTCTCAGCATATGAAGGATCGGTTCCAATCAGTGAAAAAACGGTAAAAGCAAGCAAAAGTCCGACCAAAGCCTTACCCATGAGCTGCTTTTTTAATTCCGACGCTCTTTTTCTTTTTCCAAAATTTCTGTATATGTGGATACCGAAATAAATAATGAGCATCGCTGCCAGCAGATCGGCAAAACTAATAAAAAGCGCTGTAAGAAAATATCTGAACCATAACGGTGCGGAAAAGCTTCCAAGGTAATCTATTACGCCATCGGCAATATAGAGCCCGCTCTTCCCGCCAAAGGCTGTCATATTGACTATCGAAAGGATCACACCCTTTACCACCGTAAAAAAAGCTGTGGCGCTTATTATAAGAGAGAATCGGTCAAAATATTTATTTCTCGTTGCGATCAGGCCGGCAACGATACCGACCGAAACATCGGCAACGATAAAATACCAGTCCGTTGGATTGATGATCAGACAGAAAACACAGCTTATTATCGCCGTGACAGCCCCAACAACGGGGCCTCCGAAATACGCGGAAAGAATCGTTCCGCACAGATTAAGATAAGCAGGCAGGCCCAAAGAAAAAGCCACATATCTGCCGACAATATTCAAAATTACAGAAACAAAAACGAGCAAAATACGTTTTTTCCAAATGTTCATTATTAAAGATTCCTCTCTCCCATAACATCAAGAAAAGCAGCAACGATCTCAGGGTCAAACTGTGATCCTCTGTTCTTTATAAACTCTTCTCTGATCTGTTCACGTATGAGTTTGGGCCTGTAGGGTCTGTCATTATTCATTGCATCGTAAGCATCGGCTACAGCGATTATCCTTGCTATAAGAGGGATCTCGTCCTCCTTTTTGCCAAACGGATATCCGGTTCCGTCAAATCTTTCATGATGATAGAGTGCGGCTTCTTTGACCAACGGGATATTTTCTACGTCCTTAAGAATCTCCGCACCTCTTTCTGTGTGTCTTTTAACTTCCGCATATTCTTCTCGCGTAAGTTTTCCCTTTTTACGAAGTATCTGCTCATTTACAAAAGCGTTTCCCACGTTGTGAAGAAGAGCCGCATTGTACACGATATCGCAATCGCCCTTATCCATACCCATTTTATCGGCGATCATTCTTGAATACTGTGCAACACGCTCGGAATGCTCTTTAGAATAGTAATCTCTTGAATCGGCAAGGCCGCAGCAAACTTTAAACACATCAGTCATAACCTTGTTCTGATTGACTATTTTTTCTTCGAACCTGACTGACACAAAGAAGATAGTACCAAGGATGATAAACGACAGCGCAATGAAAGCGAATGCGGCCATAAAGATTTTGCCCCGGGCACCCTCCCAGACTGATTTGTGGAGTCTGTATGAAAGCTCATAATCGGAAAAATCAACGTCTCCCGAAATGCTGTACATTATTATTCCGCAGACAATAGAACTCGAAAGTTCGGGTGTGCCTTTGATCGGGACTTCACCTGACACACCCGAAGTATCGGGATGATAGATCATATAATCGCCCGAAGAAAGCGGGATGAGCAGATCCTGCCCTGCCTGACGGTAATCAAGCGTGATATCGCTGTACTTAAAATCTCTTAGATCGATCATCTGCGACACTTCCGCACCGTTCTTGCCAAACTGATGAACCTCAAATGCCCCGCACCAGCCGTTGTTGAGATAGCAGTCATCGATGATGTTTATACGTAAAACCCAGTCTTCCACATAGGTATGTGTATTGTTGTTGATCACCATTTCATATATCTTGGCATTAAGATTAACTCCCAACCCGGAATTGTTCTTTACCCAAGAGTCGGTAACACCGCCTCTTGGATGAATATCAACCATCACCTGTGTGGCTGTCGAATCAGGTGTGACAACTCTCCATTCGGCATTGTATTTGCCGACGTTTATCACATGAATGATAAATACCACTACTACAAGCGACGCCACTCCCAGCGCCACATAAGTGAGATTCTTTATTACTTTCTTAAGACTGTCAACTTTATTCAACTTTATATCTCCTGGTTATTATTCTTCTTTCGAATACATCTTTCTCTAACGGCTTATCGTAATAATAGCCCTGAATGATCTCACATCCGAGACTTAACAGCGTATCGACCTGTTCCTTTTGTTCAACGCCTTCTGCGAGTGTTTCCACCCCTATAGCTTTTGCCAGTTTGATCATATAACTTAATATTGCCAGATCTTTTGCATAGGCTCTGTCCACAAATCCTTTGTCGATCTTTAGCGTATCGAAAGTTACTTCTCTAAGTAAGCTAAGCGATGAACTTCCGCTTCCGAAATCATCAACCGCAACTTTATATCCGCGCTTGTGAAGATCGTCAACAAAACCTTTGAGCACGCTTATCGGAAATTCGTCAATGGTTTCAGTTATCTCGATCTCTATCATCTTCTTGGGAACATGGTATTCGTTGACTACCGCATCGATGTCAGCGGCCAGATTCGGGTTCGAAAGGTTTCTTCGCGAAAAATTTACCGAAACCGTGGGCGGAACGAGTCCTCTTTCTATCCATCCCGCTATATCCGAGCAAACATGCCTTAACATATAAAAGTCCATGTCACACATGAGATCCTTTGTTTCCATTATCGGAATGAACTTTCCGGGCGGAATTCTCTCTCCGTTCCTTATCCACCTGACCAAAGCCTCGGCTCCGCAAAGCATGTTCGTTTTGCTGTTTACTTTAGGCTGATAAAAAGCAACAAACTCATCGTTTGCCATTGCGATCGGAATATCGGAAGCAAACTTCTTTTCATCTTTAAGCATTTCACTTAATTCGGGAGTCATATAAGTAACGCTGTTTCCCGCATTCTTACCGTATGCGAGCGCATCATGCGCATTTGAGATCAACTTCTCGGCGTTAGTATCGCCCTCTTTTACTTTACATATTCCGACATGGGCGCTTATGGTGATATCGTAATCCGTACCTTTTTCGTTAAACCTGACTCTGGTGGCGGCTACCTGGGCTAAAAACACATCAAGATTTCTTTGAAGGATGACAGCGATAAATCTGTCGCCGCCCTGGCGTCCGAGTATCTCGTCCTGACGTACCAGTTTTGAAAGAATATTGGCGTATTCGGCCAAAACCCTGTTTCCGATTTCCATTCCGTATCGATCGTTAACAAGTCCGAAACGTTCAAGGTCAAAGAAAACAGCCGCATAATCTTCGGGATTGGAACGCTTTAACAATTCGTTGAATCTGGAAACACAGGCGTTCTCATTAAGAAGCCCCGTCTTCTGCTCTCTTGTCTCAAGTATCTGCTTTTCTCTCTGGTCTTCCACACTCTTAAAATGAATGGCATAAAGAAGAATTGCCAAAGCAATGGCATTATCGGTGTTACCGCCCGTATAACCGTCTATGAATCTTTCCCCTACTATGTTTAAAATGATAAAGCCTATCCCTATAAAGATCGTTAACATCTCACTTATTCCGATGTTGAAATCGCACTTCACAAAAGTCAGAATAAGTATGAGTGTCAGATACAGAAAGAGAATGCCGTAAGTTATCGGGAAAAGCGGTCCTGTATAAAAAGTATTCGTATCTGTGTAAGAAAAAACGATGTCTGTGGGAATATCGATAAGTAAAATGGCACTTGCCAATATTAATGGTATCGAATAGAAAAATTTGTTCTTTTTACTGTCATTTCTTATGACTATAAGAAGAAGTATATACATTATGGTGGGTCTTAAAATGTAACAGAATACGGATAATATACTTCTCCATATACTTGCCTGCGCTCTTAAAGACAATTCGTTCTCAATTCCCGAGAAGATTGTCTCTGCCAGTACAAGACCTATCAACCATAAAAAACAATCCCTGACTTTGTGATACATCATCCTGTTTGTAAGGATAGTACAAAGCAACGCGACCATTATAAAAAGGAAAGTATAGTATTTACTTAATATTTCACCGAAATACATGTTTCGACCTCTGTATGTTTATGCCTCTTTAAGGCTCATATTTGCTAATTTACAACAATATCATTCTACTTATCTTAAATAGGCTGAGTTTACGAACTATTAAAAGATTGCAAAGGGTTTTCATATTTTTTTATCTTTATTTCATATTTTTGACCAATCACTCATGTTATAATGTCTGCATAATTAAAAGAAAAGGATAAAAACATGACTGAAAGAACTGTTGTCAGCGAAAAGAAACTTACAGGCGAGAGAGCTCTTTTTAACAGCAAGAACATGATGATCGAAAACTGTGTTTTTGATGACGGAGAATCGCCTTTAAAAGAAAGCAGCGATATAGAATTGAAAAACTGCATCTTCGGTTGGAAATATCCGCTCTGGTATTGCAATGACATACAAGTCACCGATACCAACTGGCTTGAAATGGGACGTGCCGGAGTATGGTATACAAACAATATTAGCGTAAAGAACGCAGTCATACAGGCACCGAAGAACTTCAGAAGATGCAACAATGTGCTTTTGGAAGATGTGGCACTTACAAAGGCCGAAGAAACACTGTGGAACTGTAACAATGTAAAATTGACTAATGTCACCGCTAAAGGCAACTATTTCGCCATGAATTCCAGCAATGTTGAAATAGAAGGGCTTAAGCTTGACGGTAATTACTCATTTGACGGCTGCAAAAATGTTGTCGTACATAACTCAACGCTCATGTCCAAAGATGCGTTCTGGAACAGTGAGAATGTTGAAGTCCGTGACTCTTTCATATCCGGAGAATATCTCGGATGGAATTCAAAAAATCTCACTTTTATAAACTGCACTATCGAAAGCCTTCAGGGAATGTGCTACATAGATAACCTTAAGATGATCAACTGCAAGCTCATCAATACGACTCTTGCTTTTGAGTATTCATCTGTTGAAGCGGACATCGCATCTAACATAGAAAGTATCCTTAATCCTTCTTCAGGTACCATAAAAGCCCATTCCATCGGTGAGCTTATACTGGAAAAAGATCAGATTGATCCTTCAAAGACGATCATCGAATGCAAAACCATCGACGAAACAAGCGACACAGTGGAGTGGAGAAGATGACATACGATTTCGATACCGTCATTTCACGTAAGAACACATCATCTCTTAAGTGGAATGTAAAAGAGCAGGAGCTTCCCATGTGGGTTGCGGATATGGACTTTCAAACGGCGCCCGAGATAATCCGGGCACTTAAAGCACGCACCGAACACGGTATATTCGGTTACAGCGAAGTTGAAGACGACTGGTACAAAGCATATATCTCGTGGTGGACAAGAAGACACGGATTAAAGATTGAAAAAGACTGGCTTGTGTTCTGCACCGGTGTCATACCTGCCATTTCAAGCTCCGTAAGAAAGCTTACAACTCCCAATGAAAATGTGGTCATTCAGACTCCCGTCTATAACATTTTCTTTAACAGCATAATAAACAACGGATGCCGTCCTCTTGAAAATGCTCTCATATACGAAAACGGTGAATACAGAATGGACTTTGAAGATCTTGAAAGGAAGCTTTCCGATCCTCAGACAACTCTCATGATCTTATGCAATCCTCAAAATCCCACCGGTAAGATATGGGATCATAAGTCACTAAAGACTGTAGGCGATCTTTGCGCCAAGTATAATGTGACGGTCATATCCGACGAAATACATTGCGATCTGGTAGCTCCCGGAAAAGAATACATACCGTTCGCATCGGTATCGGAAAACTGCAAGCAAAACAGCATCACCTGCATAGCGCCTACAAAAGCGTTCAATATAGCCGGTCTTAACACCGCCGCTGTTTGTATTCCAAACCAAGAGCTGCGTTACAAAATATGGCGAGCCCTGAACACCGATGAAGTTGCCGAGCCGAACGCCTTTGCCGTAACGGCCGCCGTAACGGCTTTTACAAAAGGAGAACCCTGGCTTAACGAGTTAAACTCCTATATAGAAGCGAACAAGAACTATGTCGAATCATTTATAAGTGAAAACATTCCCGAAATCGGAGTTATAAAAGGAGATGCCACATATCTTGTATGGCTTGACATACACAAACTGTCAAAATATGTTCCGTCCGTTATCAACCTAAGCAGCTACGTTGTTTCCTTCATAAGAAAAGAGACAGGCCTGTGGCTCTGTCCCGGTATAGAATACGGCGCAGCCGGCGAAGGCTTCCTACGGCTAAACGTCGCTTGCCCCAAAACTGTTCTTGAAGACGGCATGCAAAGATTTGCAGATGCCGTGAAATTAATTGGCTGCGAATAGCGGGAGTTTTTGTGTCTGTTCGTTAGATCATCGCTGCCTTTTCTCCTTTGTCGGAGGTGTAATATCGCTTCCGCCCATATCGGGCGGTGTCATAAATTCTCCGTCCATGTCGGGCGGTGTCATGAATTCTCCGTCCATGTCGGGCGGTGTCATGAATTTACCGTCTAGATCGGAATTCCCGAAATTTTCTTTCCCACCGCCAAAACCATTCGAAAACTGGTTGGTGATCGTTTGGATTTCATTCCCGTTTTCTATTATCGTACCACCCGTATGCTCAGCCACACCATCGTAATCAAATGCAAATTGGCCTGTAATATCTATAGTTCCTCCGTTAATGTAAATATCTCCGTTTGAATCAACTCCGTCAGTATCGCCTGCGCCCATCTTAATGACCACATTTCCTCCGTTTAGTGTAAATACCGGCGAAAGTGTTGAAGACTTCTGCGAGGCATTGATACCGTCATCGGTTGCCGTAATATCGATATTGCCAGCGTTTATCGTGATCTGAGTTGCTTCCAGGCACTCGCTTCCGCATAAAATCAGCGTTCCGTCTTCTATCTCAAGCTTTTCATTGGCTTTTAAAACATCATTAACGCAGGTTATCTCATAAGTTCCGTTCTTTATCTTAAGATCGTCGTTGGACCTTACCCCGTTGTCGGAAGATTCGATCTTAAGAGTTCCGCTTCCCTTTAATATAAGATCATCCTTTGAATAGATGACCGCATCGGGATTCTCATCTCCGTCTTCTTTGAAATCTCCCGTAACTTTTAGAGTATTGACCGTGTTTTCGGAAGTTTCAATCTTCACTTCCCCCGCATTGCACACATATACGCAAGGCATATCATCGTTTGTTATTTCAGTCCCTGAAAGTAATATGGTAACTTCGTCTTCGTCCTCACAATCGACATAAACAGTCACATTTTGGGCGCTTCCGGTGATCTCATATATTCCTTCATCATCTATCGTGATGTCTTCATCTGTAACTACAACAAAACTCTTTGTAAAGTCTTCATGTACGTTTCCGTTTCCTATGGCTGTTGCGGACGATTCTGTCACAGACAATCCTTCGGTCATCGATCCCGTATCTGCAGATGACTCCACACTTGTAATGTTTTCACTGATATCTTTTACCGTGTCCGGATTTATCGTACACGCAGCAAGCATTAACGCTGTTATAGCCGAAAATATTACTTTGATCAATTTTTTCTTCATACCTGTGTCCTCTCTTTTACAACGCATCAACGACCTGAGTTGCTCGCTGAAGACTGATGTCAAGATTACCGTTTCTTGTCCTCAACTCATCCATAAATTCTTTTGTTGATACTTTGTCTTTCAATGTCACGTTTAATGTAAGTTTGTAAAGACTTCCCATGTTTGTTGTCTTAACGCTCTCATATTCGTACGTCTTAAGATATTTGCCGAAAAGATCATCGAATCTTCCTTCGTAATCAAGATTCTCGGGTACCGTTATGTGGAGCACTCTTACAGAGTCGTTGTTCTGTCCGAAATGTGTAAGATTAAGCATTAATGAGGCTGCGCATATAAGGATCGTGAACAGTACCGCCACTCCCACATATCCCATTCCGGTGGCCAATCCCGCTGCCATCGAGAGAAATATCCCGGTTATCTCCTGCCCTTTTCCGGCCGCTGATCTGAATCTTACCAGACTGAATGCTCCCGCCACGGCAACTCCCGCTCCTATGTTCCCGTTAACCAGTATTATCACAAGTTCGACTATCGCCGGAAGTAATACTAAAGTAACTGCAAAGCTCTGAGAGCATTTATTCCTCACCATGTACGTAACCGCTATGATAAGTCCGCATAAAAGTGCTATCGCCGTGGCGGCTATGAGTGTGCCGCCCGTAAATGATCCGTTTGTGATTATCGAATTGAAAATATTGTTAAACATATGCAATCACTCCTTTATCGTTCATATTGTTCCTGTATTCCGTATAACTGATAACTTTAGCGTTTATCCCGTTTTCTGTTTCATTGAAACCCGTCAAATCGGCATACCCTCTTCCGTATTTTGAGAAAGAAACAGGAAATACATTGAGTTCGCTTAACTTTCTTGACAGTTCAAGAGGTATGGCATTTACCACCTTCAGCTCCATGAGTTTTTCCCACGGTTTAAGTATCTGCTTCCCCCGATCGCTTGTCCTCAGATCCATCTTCCGTGTATCCCATCTTATGTTTGTATCAAATGTCACTCTTAAATCCCTATCGGATATCCCTGCCATTGCGATGCGATCATATCTTATTATCATTGCAGGTCTCAATCCTTCATACATCCTTACGAAACTTTCTATCTCTTTTCCAACCTGTGAATGATCGGGAATGCATCCATGACCCGCAAGATATTCATATGTGTCCGCATATTTTCCTGATATCCTTCGCTTATAAACTATTCCTTTATATTTTTTCTTTATCTCTATGAATGAATTTGTATCATCACCTGTCTCCCCGTATGTTCTCAATCTCAATTTTTCCTTGTATACCGGTTTATCAAGCGATGCTCTTATCAATCTGAAATCGGGTGTGTCATAATAAATGTTGTTGATCTTCGACAATCCGTACTCATCGACTGCCGCAAACTTCTCGAGAACGGGCATCAGTTCTTTGTATTGATCGTCATCCACCAGATATTTGATCTCTTTTCTTTCAAAAACTTCTTTAAATTCACTCATCTTACGCCTCCGGTCATAACCATGTTCTCTCTTCTTGGACACATAGTAATGTTTGAAATTTAAATGAAGATTAAAAAAACATCATTTTCGAAAAAAAAATCAAAAATGATGTTTCTTTATCACTTGTCTTTATTATTTTTTAAATCTTATTTCAAACTCGGTACTGCCGTTTTCTGATCTTGCTTTTATCTTTCCGTGATGGTTCTTTACTATGCTCGCCGCTATCGCCAGTCCCAAACCGTAGCGGTTATCCGTTCTGTTTCTGGATTCGTCCCCGCGATAGAAACGTTCGAAGATCCGTTCTTCCTCACCTTTGGGTATCGGCTCGCCCTTATTCACTATCCTTATGTTTATCTGATTTCCGGATTCTTTAAGTTCGGCCAGCACCGATGTGTCTTTGTAACTGTGCCTAACGGCATTGTCAAGAATCGTTGAGAAGAGTTTTTCCATCTCCTCTTTATTACAGTTGAAGATCACATGCTTTTTAATATCCGTTTCAATTCCGACACCGGTTTCAAAAGCAACAGCCTCAAAGGCAAGAACAGTCTTTTCCAAAAGTTTTGAAATATCTTCTTCGGTATGAGCGCCGCTCAAACCTTCTTCAAGCTTCGACAGATTAAGAAGCTGCGCAATAAGCCGGTTCATCCTGTCCGATTCGTAGCGGATATTCTCTATAAGTTTTCCTTCCTTCTCTTTTTCTTTACCGTCCGTTTCGGACAACTCATCCGCAGAGGCAACGATCACCGCAAGCGGAGATTTAAGTTCATGCGATGCGTCTGCAATGAATTCCTTCTGCTTTTTAAATGATTCCTGCGCCGGCTTGATTATCCAATCGGTTATTCGCTTCGATATGAAAACAAACAAAGCCTCAAATAAGCCAAACACAGCCAGCGTTACCAAAAGGTACCGTCTTAATCTCACCGCAGGTTCACGATTGTTTGATACCGTAAGTCTTTCGGGCCACTTGTAATTATATGAATATCCGCCAAAGAAAAGGTTCCCTATCTCCTCACTTCCAGGATCATTTTCTTCCAATATCGATTCTGCGATATTTTGTATATCGAAATCATCGGATGCATTACCGTGACTTATGATCCTGCTCACTTCGCCGCCAGTCACTTCAACGGTATATACTTCATAATCCGCGATCATCATCTGCTCGGGTTCAAATTTGCCGAAATCTTCCTTTTCCAAGTTACGATCGGTATCCGAAAACTGCATCATGAACGGACGCCTATTGCCGTCAAGCCCGTTCGTCTTCCCGAAATCATCGAAAATATCAAGGTTACGTTTGATTCCTTCTTTTTCCCGACTGTAATTCTGAACATTGATCAGGATAAGACTTACGACGATTATCAGCGACAATATTGAAAAGATTGTCACAAATGTTTTTTTTCTGAGTTCCTTCATATGATCACATCCAATCTCTACAGGGCCTTATCCATATCAAAAACCATTTTGTAACCGATGTTTCTTAGCACACTTATCGAAATCTTAGATTCTATGAGACCCAGCTTTTTCCGCACAAAGGAAAGATATGCTTCGAGGCTGTTGGAAACGGCATCACTGTCCATTCCCCATATTCTGTCATAGATCATATCTTTTGAAAGTATCTGTTCAGGGTTGTTCATGAAGTATTCAAGCATCTGAAATTCTTTGTTATTTACCGACACACTCTCGCCCGTCTCAATATTCCAAAGAGTGGAATCCTTGTAATGAAGCGACAAATCTCCGTATTCGAGAGTGTCCTTTACAGCCTGTTTGACTCTTAACTGTGCATTTACTCTCGCTACAAGTTCATCGATATGAAACGGCTTGGGTACGTAATCGTTCGCTCCCTCCGAAAAGCCCGCCAGTTTATCCTCTATCTCACCTTTTGCGGTAAGCATTATGACTTTTGCAGATATGTCATTACTCTTTACCTGCTTAAGTATTTCCATACCATTAACTTTGGGAAGCATAATATCAAGAAGGATCAGATCGTATATGCCTGTAAGAGCATTATAAAGTCCTTCTTCCCCATCGTTTGATACATCTACCAGATACTTTTCTTTTTTTAGCCTGTCCGCAACAATATCGGCCAAAGAAACTTCATCTTCAACTATCAGAATGCGCATTGTAACTATGCTCCGTTTAAT
>JAILEQ010000029.1 GCA_024687305.1 Lachnospiraceae bacterium
AAATATCCATAGTATAGCCACATGCCGATAAAGATAAAACCTGCAGAGGCGAGTATCAGGCAGATTCCTTCTTTTATCATCAACGGCCGTTTAGCTTTTGGAGTCGGGTTGTCAGGTTCTTTTAGATCATCTTCAAAATAATCCTCGAAAGAGAATTCATCTTCGGAGAATGTCTCGGTAATGTTTTTTATGTTGTCGACAGCTTCAAACAAAGAGTTCATGCTGACATTTTCTGAAGCTGCAAGTTCATACATAGCATACCCTGCTTTTACGGCATCGTCGTCATCGGAAGGAATGTGAACGATGATCTCATTCAAGAGATTTAAAAGATCTTCTCTTGGGCCTTCCTCGTAAGTTGTCTCTTTGGGAAGATATATGAATTCGTAGTCCCCCGTTTTGTTATTTTTAAATATAGTGTCCGGTTCAAATAAAATACAGGATTCTTCAAGAAGATAGTCGCAAATGATCTTGGATACTTTGAGAATTGAGGCTATGAGCAGTCTTATCTCATTATAATCGGGATCGTTATGTGCCAGAAATCTCGACAAACTTGTTTTATCTGTTACATCGTAATAAGCCCTTTTTTCTCCGTCTATCTGTCGGATATTAACGGGAATAAGGCCGCTTATTGCATTTTCGGTGATCATTTTTAATCTGTAATCGTCTTTTATCATGAAATCTATCCCTGCGATCAGATATGTTTTTCCGAGTTCATTTTTCAAATTGTAAATCATTGGGTTGCTCCGTTTTCCTTTATACAAGATCAACTATTGTTTTGGGTTTCTCAAAATGTCGTCGCTTATAAGCATTATTGAAGAAGGGTTTAAGATCGTCATTTCCTTTTGATCAGTCAGTGAAATGTCGTTTAGGTTATAGAATACATTCAGCTCATTTTTGATAGGAATAGAAAAGAGAGCTTCTGAATCTATTATGATCTTTGATCCGTATTTGGAAATATGTACATTATAATTTTCAACAGAAAGATAGGGCCTTTCAGCTTTTATAAGAGAAAAGGCATTATCGGCTTTTTTAAGAAAATCCTCTTTATCGTCTCCGTAATATTCTGCAGAATACAATGCCATTAATTCTGTATCATTGCACAGGATAGTTTTATCGTAGATGAATATAACCAAATATAAGCATATAGCGAATGCGAATATCATGAGTGGAAAAACTATCGTCGCTTCTATAGTCATATATGCATCATTGAGTTTTTTGTTTGTATCGGAAATCATATAAATCCGCATATCAATACCCCTAACATTATGAAGGGAACAAAAGGAAGCCTGCTTTTGCCTTTCATTTTCCCTAAACACATCATTATTGTCCCAAATATCGCTGCAAGTATAAAAGCGGTCAGAATTATCATTAATACAAATCTGAGACTGAGAATACTTCCCAAAAACAAACAGATCAATCCGTCGCCGTATCCTATACACTCTTTCGTAAAGTGTGCCACAAGGAGTATTGCGATTCCGGGATAGAATCGAGCGAGGTACTCAAAGAATAGTGGCACGCCAAACAAAAGAGTGTTGAGCATTGCTGCACCGGGGAGAATACCGATAATGAACCAACAACTGATTTTTTGCGTTTTTAAATCAAAAATAGATGAGGGAATAAGTATCGCCATCAGTATGGCCCATTGCCAGTAAGTATAATTCATTTATATTTCTGCCCGTCTTTAGTTTTTAGTTATCTATTGTTTCACAAAATCTGCATTTATGCCTGTCTTTAACGGAAGATAAAGGAACTTCATATATATTTACTTTTAATTCACTGCATTTTTTGTCGGAATGATATCTTGTTCCGTATTCGGTAATATAAACGAGATTGCCAAATCCATATTGCGAACATTTTTCACAAGGATAGTATTTTGCGCCACTTTCGTTCCTTTTACTTGAAATATCCGAACTTTTAACGGAGTTAACTTTATATTTTAAAGCTCTGCAATCGAGCGATGTATGATATACACTTCCCGTTTGAGTTATATACACAAGTTCATCCGATTCTGTTTCCTTTCGGTTGTATCCGACAAACATTTTGGAATAGAAATGATTTGTAAGTATTACCGATGGAATACCCGGAATATCAAGCGGTGGTTTGACACTGTAAGTGACAACTATGTCAATCGCGTCTTCTTTTGAATGATCGCTTAATAAAGTTGTTAAAGAATCAATCTTTGAAGAAACAGATAAATCCATTATCTGCTCTTTGACGTATAATTCAGTCCACCCTATGCTAAGAGCCAGATCTGTCAGTTCATCGTCAACCTCTGCCTTACTTTTGAGTAATGTATATGGGTACGAATAAGCGACCATTTCATTTCCGATAAGATTAAGCTTTGCACCAATCTCGTTATGAATGTGGAAAAGCTTTATAAACCACATTATGCTTACGAAAAAAAGGATTATGAACGGAAGTATCATGGCAGCTTCGACAGTGGCACTCGCTGACAGTTTTGGCGATATCCTCTTTTGACTTTGAATAATGAATGGATTATTGCATTTCACTGAAGATCTATGATTAAAGTCCGGGAGAGAAATCTTTCTATTTTTATTGTGTCTGCTTTGCTTTAAGGGGAATAGTCCGTCAAAAAAGGACATCACCAAAACCCTCATTCAAGTACCTGCCTTTTTCTTACTGCGGTAAAATCATATCCATGATCACTTTTTACGTACACTTGCGCTTTCCACATATCAAAACAATTGTCTAATCTGAAATATTCATTTCCTAAAGTGTTCCTTATATCCATCTCAATTATGTCAGTAAGTCTCAGAATGAGTTTCTTTTCTCCGGTCAGATAAATGAAAATTCTTAAATAATCCTCATAAGATAATCCTTCGCCGTCCTTATCGGATCGGTCTGTGCCGGATAAAATTGACCCTATCCCGGTTTTCCATTGAGAACTGCTTTTGATTAACGGAATTTTTCCACCGTTCATAATGATTTTTAAATCGGATTTACTCTCAGAATTAACCAAGTATGCAATGATTAACACTTCAAGTAATTCGGCTGCTTCGGGAATACCCAGCAATGAGCATATTCCCATACAAAAAGCGTTGATCCTGTTAATCCGGTCACTGTCTGACAATAATGTGATCATATTTGCGGCTTCTCTTATTACCATTATCCTTCTGGCTACACCGGCAAGATTATCGCAATCCGAGTTTTTCCCTGATACCAGATATTCCGTTTGGTATTTAAGGACAGAACCATCTTTCGGAGTAATGTAATTACCGCATTTTAGTAATGCATATTCTCTTAAGTAAAAGAAATTGCTTGGGTTATTCTGATATTCACACTTTAGGTTTCCTTTGTTTAGTTCTCTCTTCCCCGCATATGCTTTTGTATCAATTCGGGTCGTTGAGATATTGTTAACACCGGCCACTCTTTTAAGAATATTCCAAGGCCAGACAATATCCTCTGATAAGCTGTTTCCGCCGGTATCGGAAGGAAGCCAGCCGGAATAGTCCAATCCGTATTCGGAATCCAGTATTCCGGCTGATGAAAAAGCTTCATCATAAGAGACTCCCCCCGAAAGGTTATAGTCATCTATGATCTTTATCCATTCCACCACACGATCTATATATGCGATCTTATAGTGATATTTCATCAGATTGATCGCTTGATGCTTTATTGCTGCCGCCTGATCATCAGTTGAAAGGCAAACTGCCAAAGTTTCGGCCTGAGAGCATTCAAGCTTAAGTAAATCTGTACCCCCCAAAAACCCCAATCTGCATTCATCAAAGTTTTGATTCATGCAATCCTTTAAATGTTCTTCGGGCAGCTTCATGCCGTAAGATTGCGTCATATATGATGAATCAACAAATATGAGTCCGTATTGCTTCCATAACTCTTTGTTGTATTCGGCAAATATCGATGTCATTGCCGTATCAGTCGCGCTTACGGTTTTAACGCGAATTGCGTTTTCACGAATTGATACGAACAAACCCAGAATAAGTGACATGATGATTGCTATCGATGCGGTAAAAAAGACTGTCACATACCCATTACTAGATTTTATTAGTCTGTTTGGATATTTTATCGAAAAGATCATTGACTATCTCCACAATTTCCTTTTTGAATATGACAACGAGGCCGACCAGAACAACGATTATCAATATGACTTCAACCGTGCCCATTCCTTCTTCTTCTGTTATCAATTCTCTGAATCCTTTACACTTCATGTTATCCTCCTTTACATGTTTACAAATGCAGGAACCATGATCAGTACCATAACAACGATCATGAGCATCATCATTGGTAACAATAGCT
>JAILEQ010000057.1 GCA_024687305.1 Lachnospiraceae bacterium
TTTTTTAACGATAACAGTGGCGGGGACAATGGAAGTGATTCAAATTCCGAAAATGATAACATCATAAAGAATGCTGCCGAAAAGATCGAGACTAAAGCAAAAGAGACTGCCGAAAAGATAGAGAACAAAACAAAAGAAAAGGTTAACAGCATTATTTCGAAATTTGCGAAAAAAGAGGCAAAGACCGGCAGGGAGGATATTGTCAAACCCGCAAAGAGCGATTCAGGCTCAAACGAAATCCCCGTCAATGTCATTAAAAACAGCGATCTTCCCGATGACACACCGGAGGCGACACTTGTATTAAACGGTATGTCGACAGATCCGAAAGGCCCCGCTGATAACGTGAAGCCTTCTTTCTTTGCTATGCTTGTGAGTACTCCGGTAAGGCTTCTGTGGCTGGGTCTTCTGTTCTTTTTTGCCGCGATCGTTTTGATGTGTACCTTCACGTGGGTTTACGAGATAAACGGGCGCAAAGTCAAACTCATCTGTGCTGCAAAAGTTAAAGAAGAAAAAGATCGTATCATCTTTAATATTTCCGGTAAGAGGATCAAACCCGCAGTCAAGTACAGTTTATTCATATCACCAATACTAAAAGCGATAAAAAGCACGAAACCCATTGAGATCAGAGTGGACGGAGAAGCAGTAAGTGAGCTCTCCGAAGACGGGAAGAGTTTTATCATGGATATGTGACGGCCATCACGGATATGTGACAGACATACATAAAAAGGCAGTGGAATTTGGGGCAGAAATTGAAAACACTGCGTCGATCAGCGGCGCAGTGTTTCGATCTCTTTTAATTCATCAATGCTGAAATAATAATGGCTTTCACAGAAACTGCAGTTAACCTCAATCTCTTTTCCTTCGTTGATAAGATCCTGCATTTCCTTGTGACCAAGCGAATAAAGTCCTTTGGCGAAACGCTCTTTTGAACAGTTGCAATAAAATCTCGTCTCACTCTTTCCGTTGAATTCGGGGTTAAGGTCGTCGAGTATCAGTTCAAGTATCTCTTCCGGAGTTTTACCCGATTCAAGAAGAGCGGTCACAGAAGTGATGTTTTTCATGTTCGCTTCCAGTTTGTCTATAACTTCATCGGGACAGTCAGGCATAAGCTGTACTATAAATCCGCCTGCGGCTTTTACGGTATTGTCTTTGCTCATAAGAACTCCGAGTCCGACGGTCGAAGGAGTCTGTTCCGATTCCATGAAATATTGAGTCAGATCTTCTGCAATCTCAGATGTGACGAGCATTGTCTGTCCGACATAAGGCTCTTTAAGTCCGAGATCTTTGATGACCGTTAAAAATCCAGGTCCCAGCGCCCCGCCGACATCGAGTTTTCCGAGCTTATTAGGAGGAAGCATTACGTCATTGTTTATCGCGTATCCCTTCACGTTTCCGTGTGAATCGGCCGTAACGGTAAGTCCTTTCGCTTCTCCGCCGCATTCGATCTTAAGCGTAAGTATATCGGCATCGCCTTTTTGCATAAGGCCCATCATTGAACCGGCGGTGAGGAGTCTTCCGAGTGCCGCGGTCATGATAGGGCTTGAATTGTGTCTTTGTCGTGCGTATTCAACGAGATCTCTTGTCGTAGCCGCAAATGCTCTTACTGCGGCACCGGCTGCGGTCGCGAATACTACATAGTCGTTTGTTTTATCCATTTTTTGCTCTCCAAAGTCCGGTACAAGCCACATTTTATTCAGGCTCGCACTTGACCTGCCAATCAAGTTTGAAAGTTAACGTTCAAACCTATCTTTCTTTTATAATTTCTTTCCGCATTCTCTTGCTATAACGGTTATCCGCTCACTTTCATCACAGGCGGGCAAATTTCCGTAATCGTCGTAAGCCTCTTCAAATATCATTCCGGCTTTTTTAAGAGCTTCTTTTATTTCGGAAAGCGTATATCCTCTTTGGATGTGTGTTTCCGTAAACCTTCTGTAAAGTCCCGACTCTTCTTTTGTAAAGAAAGTTATGTCGTATTCGTTCAAAGCCGTTTCGGGATCGAAAGAATTTTCCCAGATAAAGCTTGCGTCGTCTCGCGTCTCAGCGATCGTATCGTCACCTATAACTTCCTCGTATTTGAAACGTGTATTGAAATCGAATATAAGAAGTCCGTCGGGGTCAAGATAATTGTTGCATAGCTTAAATACATGAACAAGTTCGTCAATGTCCGTGATGTAATTTATGCTGTCACACACGCTCACTATTGCACGGACCGTACCGTAGAGTTCCATTTCACGCATATCCTGCAAAAGATACAGTATATCAGTCGAGTCATCCTTGGCTCTTGCGATCGCAAGCATTGACTCAGAGTTGTCGAGGCCGATCATGTCGTAACCGTTTTCTTTCAACCGTACTGTCATTTCGCCCGTACCCGATCCGAGATCGCACACGAGCCCGTCGCTTATGCCGTGAGACTTCAATTTTTCGCATATAAAGACACACCATTCATCGTATGGCGTGTCTTCCATGAATTCATCGTATAGAAAGGCAAAGTCTGTATATTCTTCCACGTTCGCCTCCGTATTTTCCTATAAAAGGAAACTGAGCGCCGACAAAACTCCGGTGCAGATAAGACCGACGATCACACCTGCAAGCAAAACACCGCACAATGCGGCGATAACGCTTTTCTTAAAGTCCATGTCAAGAATGGATGCGGCCAGTGTTCCGGTCCAGGCACCTGTTCCGGGAAGGGGGATGCCTACGAAAAGGAATAACGCCCAGTAAAGACCCTTACCGGCTTTCTCTTCCAGTTTTTTGCCGCCCTTGTGGCCTTTTTCAAGACAGAAAGTAAAGAACTTTCCGATGACCTTCTTGTCTTTGCCCCACTCAAGCACTTTTCTCGCAAAGAAGAAAATGAACGGAACGGGGAGCATGTTTCCTATGATACCTATAACACAGCACAACGGAAGGTTAAGATCAAACCCTCTGTCAATCTGAGTAAGTGCGTAAGGGATAGATCCTCTGATCTCGATAAGAGGAAGCATTGAAATGAAAAATACCCAAAAATATTTTTTTAACATGATAATCCTGCCTTAATTAAGTATTTCTTTTAACGCATCGATGACAATCTTCATTTCTTCGTCGGTTCCGATGGAAATTCGCATATAATCTTTGACTCTTTCACCGTTAAAACTTCTTACGAGAATATTTCTCTCACGTAACGCGCTCGCGATGTCATCACGTTTCATGTTGCCGTTGTACTTGGCGAAAATGAAATTTGTGTGACTGTCTGCGAAAGAGAAGTTCAGTTTCTTAAGTTCTTTCTTTGTCCATTCTCTTGTCTTTATGACTTTATCACGGATCGTCTCAAAGTATTCTCTGTCTTCAACCGCGGCGGTTCCGAGTACGATCGAGGGTGTGTTCATGGTATAAGAATTGAACGAATACTTCACATCCTGAAGATAAGAGATCATCTTTTTGTTCGAAAAAGCATATCCGACCCTGAGGCCCGCAGCCGCTCTTGATTTAGAATAAGTACGAACCACCAGAAGATTATCGTATTTATCGATAAGATCGATGACCGAGCGTCCGCCAAAATCGATATATGCTTCATCGACGATCACTACCGAATCGTGATTCTTTGAAATTATCTCTTCAACTTGATCGTACGGAAGTTCAACGCCCGTCGGAGCATTGGGATTGGCAAGAACTATACCGCCGTTTTCGCGGAAATAGTCTTCCTTGTTTATTGAAAAATCATCTCTTAAAGGAATGCGTTCATACGGGATCTTAAAAAGCTCTGCCCACACATCGTAAAAAGAGTAAGTCACATCCGGAAACAAAATAGGTTTATCGGAATTAAAAAATGTAAGAAAAGCCATTGCGAGCACATCATCGGACCCCACTCCGACAAAAGTCTCGGAAATATCTCTCGAATAAGCTTTTGCGATCGCTCCCGCCAGCATCGATACCGTCGGATCGGGATATTTTTTCAACACTCCGGCGTCAAAGTTCTTAAGCGCCTCAAAAACCTTGGGTGAAGGCGGATAAGGATTTTCGTTTGTATTAAGCTTTATAAGATTGCTTATCTTAGGCTGTTCTCCGGGTGTGTAAGGCACAACCCTTCTGACATTATCTTCCCACATGGTCATTCCCTTTCAAAAACTTGTTCAACCGATTAAAAAGTATACTTTATACGCTGCTTTTTTACAAGTCCGCTGATTTGCCGCATCAACTTGCCTGTACGTATCCTTTTGGGGGGTACGATATTATCCCATTAATTGACAATGAGGCGAAAAAATGATAATTTAAAGGTGTGCAAGCGGTTGCGCAAAAGGAACTCGCATGATAGAAAAAGGGCTATAAAAAGAAAATAGAAAAGACAATAAAAAAGACTATAAAAAAGGACGATCATAGGAGCGGGTCTGGTGAAAATGAGAGATTATAAAAGAACGATCATAGGGGTGGTTACGGTTATGAGTATGATCTTTTCACTTGCAGGATGTGGCGAAGAAATGAGCAAATATAAGTATGATGCGCCGACGGGGCCGGAGGAAGCGGGAATATTTGTGGAACCCGTTGAAGGGATAAGCGACGATTTTATAAGAGGCGTCGATATCTCGAGCGTTATAAGCGAGGAACAGTCGGGAGTCGTTTATAAGAATAAAGACGGCGAAGAAGAGGATATTTTCAAGATTCTTGCGGATGCGGGTGTCAATTATATAAGAGTGAGAGTCTGGAACGATCCGTACGATGAAAACGGAAACGGTTACGGCGGTGGCAATAATGACACAAAGAAGGCTGTGGAGATAGGAAAGAGGGCTGCAAAGTATAACATGAAGCTGCTCGTTGATTTTCATTACAGCGATTTCTGGGCAGATCCCGGAAAACAGTTTGAGCCTAAGGCGTGGGCGGGAAAAAGTGCCGATGAAAAGGCTGAACTTGCGTATGATTTTACGCTTGAAAGCCTGAACGCCATACTCGACGGCGGTGCGGATGTTGGTATGGTGCAGCTTGGAAACGAGACGAACAATCATATGAGTGGCGAAGAAAAGTGGGCCGAGATAAGTAAGATCGTTTCAAGAGGAAGAGATGCGGTCCTTGAAGCCGGTGCGGCACATAAAAAAGAGATAAAGACAGTGCTTCATTTTACCAATCCCGAAAACTTTGACGGTATAAAGGGGTTACTGAGGAAACTCGACAGTTGTGGGGCACAGTACGATGTTTTCGCGCTTTCGTATTATCCATACTGGCACGGAACACTTGAAAATCTGTCAAAGGTTATCGAGTACGTTCATGAGCATACGGGCAAGGAAGTTATGATTGCGGAAACATCGTATTGTTATACACTTGAAGAGGGTGACGGATTTTCAAACAGCGTGAGCGAAAAGGATCTGTGCAAAAACTATTCCGCGAGTGTTCAAAGTCAGGCAAACGCCGTAAGAGACATATTTGACACACTTGTAAAGACAGGAGACTATACACTCGGAGTTTTTTACTGGGAGCCCGCATGGGTACCGGTCGGAGTTGTGGATTACGAGAAAGCGGATGCCGAAAGCGTACTGGCCGAAAACCGTAAAAAATGGGAAGAGTTCGGTTCGGGATGGGCATCGAGCTATGCGGGCTCTTACGATAAAGACGATGCGGGAAAATGGTACGGCGGTTCTTCCTGGGACAATCAGGCGATGTTTGATTTTGAAGGGAAAGCGCTTGATTCGCTTTACGTTTTCAGATATCTTAAATACGGAGCGACGGCTCCGTTAAAGGTTGATTTTGCAAACGATCTTGCGATCACCGTCAATCCCGGAAGTGAACTTATCATGCCGAAAACTGCCGATGTCTGCTACAACGACCGGTCAAAGAACGGTCCCGCGACGGTTACATGGGACAGCGCGGACGTGAGTCGGATCGACACATCAAAGACCGGAGAATACACGGTGAACGGAACGTTTGAAGACGGTACTCCGATCCTGTGCACGGTAAACGTTGCAAACGTAAACTGGGTCAAAAATCCGAGCTTCGAAGACGAAGACCGCTCGATGTGGGTATTTGAGCACAGAGGCGATACGGTTTTGGACTATCAGCAAAAAGAAACCGACGCTTACACAGGCGAATGGGCCATGCATTATTGGAGATCTTCGGCAGTGTCGTTTCGCGCAAGCCAGACGATAACCGGGCTTGCCGACGGCAAGTATTCGTTGTCCGTATATACACAGGGCGGCGACAGCGGAGCGGGTGCGAAGATGTTTCTTTTTGCCGAAACGGGCGAAGAAACCTATACTAAAGATTACAATGTGAACGGATGGTGTGAATGGCAGCATCCGGAGATAAAGGGAATAGAAGTCAAAGACGGTACGGTTACGATAGGCGTCGAATTTGAAGGCGGTGAAGGTGCCTGGGGAACATTTGACGATTTCTATCTGTGTATTGAGGATTAGCGGGGGCAGAATGGACAACAAGAAGATCACGATCGATGATGTGGCAAGAGCATTAAGCGTTTCCAAGACTACAGTTTCCAGAGCAATCTCGGGAAAGGGCAGAGTCGGTGCGGCCACAAGGGAACGGATATTAAGCTACATAGAGGAGCACAACTATGTGCCCAGCGCAATGGCAAAAGGGCTTGCGCAGTCGACGACATACAATATCGGTATTACGATGCCCGAGGATTTTGCGCTTGTGGATCTGCCGTTTTTTCAAAAGTGCTTGACGGGTGTTTGCGAAAAGGCGTCGGAAAACGATATGGATGTTCTCATCTCGACGATCGGGATAAACGATCTGAGCAGACTTGAGAAGCTTGTAAAAAACAGGAAAGTCGACGGTGTCATCCTTACGAGAACGCTTACGGACGATCCCGCGGAGGAACTTCTGTCACGAAGCGGTCTTAAGTTTGTTACGATAGGAACCGGTAAAAAGAAAGGTATCGTGAGAGTTGACAACGATCACGAGGCCGCTTGCGAGGAATTGACAGGCAATCTGATAAAACAGGGAATAGAGAAGTTTGCTCTTATGTGCGGAAATTCCCTGCATGTCGTTACCAGAAACCGTATGAAGGGCTTCAAAAATGCGATAGAAGCGGCCGGTATTCCTGCAAAGGATGCTATGATATTTGAGGATGTACTTTATAAAGATACGAACGCGATCGTTGAAAAGATCGTAGGCTCAGATACGGAATGCATTCTGTGCATGGACGATGCAATATGCATAAAGGTCATCGACAGCCTAAAGAAAAGGGGGCTTGAAATACCGGATGATATCAAAGTTGCTTCTTTTTACAACTCTACAGTTTTGGAGCGAAACACACCTTCCGTTACGTCGCTGTCGTTTGATGCCTCTGAGCTTGGAAGAGTGGCCTGTGATACGCTTATCAGGCTGATAAAGGAA
>JAILEQ010000121.1 GCA_024687305.1 Lachnospiraceae bacterium
AGCTCTGTAACCTGTGATCTTTCCGTCCTTTACATCTATAAGACCTTTATCTGCAAGGAACTTATTGGGATAAGCTATTGTATCGGCATCGCGTTGGCAATGATCTCCGAGTACGATAAGAGTTGTATCGTCCATCGGACGTGCCTTTGCAAGCCATTCTTTGATAAGCCCCAGCCTGTCATCGTGACGCTTTAATGCCGCATCAACTTTTTCGTTGTCGGCGCCGGTCTTATGGCGGGTAGTATCTACATCCGTTAAGTGAATAAGCATCATATCCGGATCGTAATTCTCGATTGTAAAACGAACCGATTCCATTACGAAATTATCGAGTTCAGGCTGTGAAATGCCGTTTCTGATCTTTCCGAATCTTTTGTTTAGTTTAAGAAGATATCCGGGTGTTCCGTTTGCGAGACATGCAAGTATCTGACTTCTGTGTTTTCTTGTAATCAAAACTTCCGGAAGATTATAGTCTATGTTTGCTCCGCCAAGCACAGGCCAAAGAAGCGATGCAGTCTTGTAGCCGTGCTTTTTCGCCTCATCGATAAGTGTTGTGCCATGAATATATTTTCTTTTATAGAGCCAATCGGGAAATTCTCTGTTCGGCTGAAGTTTTGTGTTCGATACTATCCTTGTGTTTCCCGGCTTTCTTCCGGTAATTATGGCCGTATGAGCAGGATAAGTAAGAGAAGGGTATACGCTTAGTACGTTATCGCAAAATGCACCGTTATTAACGATTGACGCGAAATTCGGAAATGAAAGCATCTTTTCCATATCTCTTTTTCCGACCGCGTCAAGGGATACTATAACAAGTCTGTGTTTTTGCATTACTTTTCTCCCCCCTCTTTTGCTTCACGTTTTATCTTCTTTAAGTGCTCCGCTATCTTAACTTCATAGCCGTTGCCGGTGGGTCTGTAAAACTCTTTACCCGTCAGTTCATAAGGCAAATACTGCTGCTCCACATAATGATTCTTATAATCGTGAGCGTATTTATATCCCACACCGTGACCAAGTTTTGCCGCTCCCTTATAGTGAGCATCCTGAAGATGTGTCGGTATTGCGAGATTTCCTTTTTCTTCCACTTCTTTCATAGACTCTTCCAGTGCTACTGTACAAGCATTTGATTTGGGTGCACAGGCTACATATATTGCTGCCTGCATAAGTATCAACTGTGACTCGGGATAACCCACTCGCTCGACAGCCTGAGCTGCGGAAGTTGCAACCACGAGCGCCTGCGGGTCTGCGTTTCCGACATCTTCGGAAGCACATATCATTATCCTTCTGGCTATGAAAGTCACGCTTTCTCCGGCGTACATCATCTTCGAAAGATAATATGCCACAGCATCAGGGTCCGATCCTCTCATGCTCTTTATAAATGCTGAGATGGTATCGTAATGATTGTCTCCGTTTTTATCAAACAAAACGGCTCGTTTTTGTATGCATTCTTCCGCTACGGGAAGCGTAATGTGTATCTTTCCGTCGGAACTACGTTCTGTCGTCATTACGCCAAGTTCTATTGCATTTAAAGCTCTTCTGGCATCGCCTCCGGCAAGATCTGCAAGGAAATCCAATGCATCGTCATCAATAACTGCGTCAAAACCGCCAAGACCGTTATCCTTGTCGGTGATCGCACGCATAATGAGTGTTTTTATGTCTTCTTTGGTGAGAAGTTTTAATTCAAAGATCGCCGAACGCGAAAGCAAAGCTCCATTTACTTCGAAATAGGGATTTTCGGTTGTGGCGCCGATAAGCACGATCGTTCCGTCTTCCACAAATGGAAGCAGATAGTCCTGCTGGCTTTTATTGAATCTGTGAATCTCGTCGATAAAAAGGATAGTCTTTTTAGAAAACATGCCAAGGTTCTCTTTTGCCTTTGCAACGACATCTTCCATATCCTTTTTGCCGGAGATCGTAGCATTGATCTGGCAAAACTCTGCTTTTGTGGTATTGGCTATAACCTTGGCGAGTGTGGTCTTTCCCGTTCCGGGAGGACCGTAGAATATAACACTTGATAATTTATCTGCTTTAATGGCGCGGTAAAGCAGCTTATCCTTTGCCAGGATATGCTGCTGTCCCACTACCTCGTCTATTGTCTTTGGACGGAGTCTCGCTGCAAGCGGAGATTCGCTCTCTTTAGCCTTAGCCTCCATCATTTCAAAAAGATCCATACTGTCTCCCGAAACGGTTATTTAAACTGATTGGTATCGGGATCGTATCTGTAACCTGCTTTATCCATTATCTTAAGCAGCGATGCCTCGTCTTCATCAAGATCATCACAAAGGTCCATAAGGCTATTGTAATTATCTCTCAATTTAAGGTTTAAGAAGCTCACTAAGATTTCAGGGTCCTGCGGCAACATAACGAATCTCCTTCAAGTCCGATCTCTATGGTATCACCTTGTGCTACCATATCTGATAATATCAGTTTTGCCAGTTCGGTTTCAACATGTTTTTGTATATACCTCTTAAGAGGACGGGCACCGTATACGGGCTCGTATCCGTTATGAGCAATGTATGAAAGCGCTTCATCCGTGACGGTAAGTTTAAGTTCTCTGTCTTCAAGTCTCTTTGAAAGATTCTCGATCTGAATCTTGGCTATGTTCTTAATATTTTCCTCTGTAAGAGGCTTAAAGAACACGATCTCGTCAAGACGGTTCAGGAACTCAGGCCTGAAGGACGATCTTAGCATATCCATAACTTCGTTCTCTGCTTCTTCGGATATTTCTCCGTTTGCATCTATACCGTCAAGAAGGTATTGTGCACCGATATTAGAAGTCATGATAAGTATAGTATTCTTAAAGTCTACCGTTCTTCCGAGCGAATCGGTAATACGTCCGTCGTCAAGCACCTGAAGAAGAATGTTGAACACATCCGGATGAGCTTTCTCGATCTCATCGAAAAGCACAACGGAATAAGGTTTTCTTCTGACTGCTTCAGTCAATTGACCACCTTCTTCATATCCGACATATCCGGGAGGTGCTCCTATCAGTCTCGATACGGAGAATTTCTCCATATATTCACTCATATCGATACGTACCATATTCGTATCGTCGTCAAACAATGCTCCCGCTAAAGCTTTTGAAAGTTCGGTCTTACCTACACCGGTAGGTCCAAGGAACAAAAACGAACCAATCGGGCGATTAGGGTCTTTTATGCCCGCACGCGATCTTAAGATAGCTTCCGTAACTTTCATGACACCCTCGTCCTGACCTACGACACGCTTGTGCAATTCGCTGTCAAGATTGAGTATCTTGTTACGTTCGGATTCATTTAACTTGCTTAACGGTATACCCGTCCAACGAGATATTATCTTAGTGATCTCATCGTCCGTAACGGCTTCGTGAACGAGTGAAATGCCTTTCTTCTCGTTCTCACTCTCAAGTCTTTCAAGTTCCTTCAAAAGGCCGGGCAAAACTTCATATTGAAGTTTTCCGACTTCATCATATTTTCCTTCACGTGTGGCAATATCGATCTTGCCCTTTATTTCTTCAATCTCATCACGGATCTTCGCGGGCTTTTCTACGCTTTGCTTTTCGTTTTCCCACAAAGACATCTGGGTATTGAGCTTTTCTCTTTCCTCGGCAAGTTCTTTTCGAAGCGTCTCAAGTCTGTTTTGACTCAATTGGTCAGTCTCTTTTTTAAGCGCTGCTTCCTCAATCTCAAGCTGAGTTACACGACGCTTGAGTTCATCGATCTCTACAGGCATAGAGTTCATCTCAGTCTTAATAAGAGCGCACGCTTCATCGACAAGATCGATAGCCTTATCCGGCAGAAATCTGTCCGTAATATATCTTGATGAAAGCGTAGCGGCTGCCACCAAGGCATTGTCGAGTATCTTTACATGATGGAAGTTCTCATATCTTTCCTTGAGACCTCTCAAAATCGATATGGTATCTTCCACGGAAGGTTCATTTACATATACAGGTTGGAAACGTCTCTCCAAAGCCGCATCTTTTTCTATATATTCACGATATTCATCGAGCGTTGTCGCACCTATACAGTGAAGTTCACCTCTTGCGAGCATAGGCTTTAACATATTTCCGGCATCAAGTGCGCCATCAGTCTTACCTGCTCCGACAATCGTATGAAGCTCATCAATAAACAAAATGATCTCACCGTTTGATTTCTTAATCTCCTCCAAAACGGCTTTCAAACGTTCCTCAAACTCGCCTCTGTATTTTGCGCCGGCTATCAGAGAACCTATTTCAAGCGAGAACAATTTCTTGTCCTTAAGCCCTTCGGGAACGTCTCCGCTCACTATTCTTCTGGCAAGCCCTTCAACAACTGCGGTTTTACCTACACCGGGTTCACCGATCAGGACAGGGTTGTTCTTAGTCTTACGGGAAAGGATCTGAATAACGGATCTTATCTCGGAATCTCTTCCGATAACAGGATCAAGTTTATTATTTCTGGCCACCTCCACCAGGTCCCGTCCGTATATATTTAATGTATCATCGGTATCTTCGGGATTGTCGCTCACGACACGCTGATTGCCGCGCACAGTCGAAAGCGCCTTAAGAAATCTCTCCCGGGTCAGGCCATACTCATCGAAAAGTGCCTGAATATTCCGGGCAGGATATTTTAAGATCGACAGGAATATATGCTCTACCGAGACATATTCATCCCCCATGGCCTTGGATTCGTCTTCGGCAAAAGTTAGCGCCTTGTTTAGTGCCTCGCCTACATAGGGCTTGCCCCCCTGAACCCTGGGGCGTTTCTCTATCTCGGTCACAACACGGTCCGTAAAGTGCTCCGTATTGATCTCCATACGTTCTATCAGTTTAAGAATCAGGCTGTCGTCAAGTTGCAACAGTGCCAAAAGAAGATGCTCTTCCGCGATCTCCTGGTTTCCGTACTCCAGGGCGATCTTTTCGCAATCCTGAACAGCCTGCATGGATTTCTGGGTAAATTTTGTTATATTCATATGATCACCTTCTTATGAGTTTCCCTGTCTTAATTGTTCTATTATTAATATAACACCGCTAACAGTTTTTTCAACCAAAAAGAAGGTGATTTTATAAATTCTTTATTTCTTCATATCAAGAGTCTTGTCATAGGCTGCGATCACAGCGTCCATGACAGCGCCGCGGAATCCGCATTCTTCAAGGGTCCTTACCCCCTGTATGGTGGAGCCTCCGGGAGAACATACCTGATCTTTAAGTTCACCGGGTGTACTGCCGCTTTCAAGAGTAAGAGCAGCCGAGCCCTTAAGCATCTTTGCCGCAAGTAAAGTTGCTTCCATGCGGGGTAATCCGCAGGCAACTCCTCCGTCCGCCAGAGCTTCTATAAACATCTGGGCAAAAGCCGGTCCGCAGCCTGCTACGGCAGAGCCCGCATCTATGAGTTTTTCAGGCAAAAGAACACATTCGCCCGCTCCCTTTAATGAATGGATTATGTCAGTTGCTGTTTCTTTGTCCAAAGTGGAATCATAGGCATAAAGGATAACGCCTTCACCGATAGAAGCAGGAGTGTTTGGCATGATACGAAGAACCCTGCAATCACACCCTGACATACGCCTGATATCGGCAATGGAAAGTGCTGCAGCCATGGTCACCAGCACGAAACTGTCAGAATCCCTGAGCTTTAAAAATTCAGAAAGATCCGTAAGCACCTCTTCCATCATCTGCGGCTTTACACCAAGGAATATATAGTCACAGTTCCTTGCGATATCAAGATTGGTTACAGCATTGGCATGAAGTTCTGAGGCCAGTGCCTCAGCTTTGGCCGATGTTCTGTTGGAAAGATATATATCCGATCCGGCC
>JAILEQ010000145.1 GCA_024687305.1 Lachnospiraceae bacterium
TTACCAGATTTTTGAGTTGACCTGAAACTTCACTCGCTTTCTCCGTAATTGAAACAGGTATATTTTCATAATATGACTTTCCTACTTTGACTACTTTTCCGTAAACAATAGTATCTGCCATATTAACCAACTCATCAAATTCCAGGTCTGGATAAATTGTCACGGAATCATATACAGGGAGTTCTTTAACTCTCATATGTTTTGCATATTTTATTCCGGCAAAGATTAATACAGCCAAAGCCAAAACAATGCCGACATATAGAAGTAATCTTTTCATCTCATTATTACCGTTGTCTGCTCGCCGACGGTAAGGAGTGTGCCGTCAAGCGTTGCATCGGCTATGCCGATATAGTCTGTTATCTTGGATACGTTTATGCCTTCCACTGTCGAAAGGTCGAGTTCGACCGGGGCGATACCGGTGTTTTGAAATACCGTAACGGTACTGTTGTTATAAGTCATAGTGAAGCATCCCATTTTGGTACCGGGAAGCTGTATCGCTTTGTATTCGCCCTTATAAAATTCGGGATTGGCCTTTCTTATCATGATAAGACGCTTATAGTAATTGTAGAGGCTGTCACCGTCGGTAAACTGTGAAAGGACGGTGCCGTTCGTCTGTTTTGAATCTTCGAAAGTAGCTCCGACGGGATCGGCCGTCATCTCGCCTTCACGCCACCGCATTCTTAAACGCCTGTTTGCATCGGTGTTAGAGCTTCCACGTGAACCCTTCATTCCGATCTCTTCGCCGTAGTAAATAAACGGTGAACCCGGTCCCAAAATGTATAAGTTTGCTGCAGTCTTCGCATATCCGCTCGCCAGCGTCATATATCCCGCTGCCCTGTCCATGTCGTGGTTGGAGATGAACGGAACTATCGTATTGTCGGGATTTTTAGATTTAACGACGTTTAAATACTTTTCAACATAAGAATTGTACTGGTTCACGTCTCCGAGCTTTGCGGCAGTCGCTATCATTCCGTCTGCCTGGGACATAGAAAAATCAAAACAGTTGACCGCCGCGGAATATTCCTGAGTGAGCGAATCGCTGTCCCATACTTCCGCAACGCAGTAGATGTCGGGTTTGATCTTTTTGAGCTCGCCCATATACCAATTCCAGAAATCAACGTTCGATGCCGTTTCACCGTAGTAAACATACTTTGCCGCATCAAATCTGAACCCGTCCACACCGACATCGTTCAAATAGAACTTCGCTATATCCAAAACCGCTTCTCTGACGGCTTCGCAGTCAAAGTTCAGTTCCGGCATATCTCCCGAGAAATTTCCCTCGTAAAAATCGTCCGACGATGATATCGGATAAAAAACACGGTTCCCCTGCTTTATTGAATCGCCGTAGCTGTAAAAATCGTAGTATTCATCACTCGTATCTTCGTGTCGGTGAGCGCTTTGAAACTTCGCAAACCATTCGTTCTGCGCTCCCGTATGATTGATTACAAGGTCGAGTATTATCTTTACGCCTCTTTCATGGCAGCACTTTACGAGCTCCTTTAGATCCTCCATCGTTCCGAAGGACTCATCGATCGTATAATAGTCGGTCACATCATATTTGTGATAACTGGGCGATTTGAAGATGGGCGAAAGCCATATCCCCTCTATTCCGAGACTCTCACCGGACTTTGGATCGCCGTCGTTTAAATAATCCATTTTCTCTATAATGCCCCTGAGGTCGCCGATCTTATCACCGTCCGAATCGGCAAAAGATCCCACAAATATCTCGTAAAATACAAGATTGTTAGTATCGTTTGCACCTTCATAGCAGTCAAAAGAAACATCATCTATTACCGCTTCATTGGTCTTAAGTGATAACAGATATCGGCCGGTCGTATCGTAAGAGCGTTCTCCCTCGATCACCGCTTCGGCACCGTCTGAAACAGAATTACCGCTTTCCGAGCAGCCGGCAAGTGTAAAAATCATAATTAATGTTAAAAGAAAAGATACTGTTCGTTTCATGTACCGCTCCTTTCAAAAAACCTCTTGTAACTTAATATTTTACCGAAATATCAGCCTTTTTTCAATAAGACTGAGTGGAACCGGGGCAAAGCATAAAGCAAAAACTACCATTTTTTTGTAGAATCATAATATACTCGTCACCAATGCTGTGTTACCATTCTTTATACGAATAAACAGGAGGTTTTTTATGGGTAATTACAGAAATTTTAAACTTGTTACATATTTTGT
>JAILEQ010000180.1 GCA_024687305.1 Lachnospiraceae bacterium
GATGGGAGCCGACGGATCGTGTCTTGCCATGATCGAAAGCAAGCCCGGATACTATTATTTAGGGCAATTTGAAGTCTTGACCGAGAAAGTCAAAGACAGTAAAAACTATAAAATGTACTCGATTCACGGCTGTCTTCCGACCGCTGAAGAGCTCATTACATTCTTTGCTGCAGAGGGAAAAGGCATTAATAAGGGTGTCAGAGTCGAATCGATGCATCTTTGGGATGAAGGCCCTACAATCGCGAAACTGATGGGCTGGCATCTTGGTGCCGTGGACGGTGAGATATTAAACGATATTCTTAACATACAGGAGACAGATAATTGATAACTGTAGACATTGTAATGCCTTTTGGCGGATATAGAGGTGGAATTGAAAACGTAATGTATGAATGGAGTCGCGGACTTCCTGATGATGAGTTCAATTTACGTTTTTTTAATGTTTCTCCCGGATTGAGCGATTATCTTAAAGGTTACAAAAACCAATGGACATTGCCTATGCCTAAAGAGAAGATGGATAGGCTTACGGTGGAATACATTGCTGGTGCGTATGCCTTTTTTATTGATAATCAAGGTGCACCGGATATATGTATAGCCAATTGGGTGCCAATCTGCTCCAAGGCTTGCGTTATAGCAAGAGAGTCTAAAAAAATGTCATTCCCTGTTCTCAGTTATATGCATACCAAAATAGCTATATATGAGCCTTTGGGATATGGCACGGTTAAAGATATGGCGTTCGCAGATGCTCATATTTGTATTTCTAAAGCAGTCGAAAACGAAATACTAGCCGTAATACCGAATGCACTTACACTTATGGTCGGTAATCCGTTAAAGAGAGTAAATATTGATGGCTATGACCCTGATGAATTTACATTGTGTTACGCGGGAAGGCTAGGAGCAGAGAAGAAAGTGGAAACGATTATTACTGCTCTTTCCAAGACAAAAGATAGGCGTTGGAATATTTTGATTGCAGGTGATGGTGTGGCCAAAGACGGTCTCGTTAAACTGACGGATGAGCTGGGCCTTAATGGACGCGTGTCATTTTTGGGTTGGATGGAAGAACCCTGGGAAGCATTAAAGAAAGCGAAGTATTGTGTTCTTTCTTCAGAATACGAAGGTTGGAACGCCATGGTCCGAGAAGCTTCTTCTATCGGTATGACTGTCATTTCAACGCCGGTAGGTGGTGTGGTCGATTATTTGGTGCCCGGCCAAAACGGTTATTTATATCCTGTTGGCTCATCGGATGATCTTGCAATAATTTTAGACAATCTTGCAGCGGGAAAACTCCCTGCTTGCGATCCTGAGGTATGCAAAAAAACGGTAGAGGGTTGTTATACGGATCAATTCTTTGAAAATATAAAGAGTATCTTCAGAACTATAACCGGCGAAGATTAAAAATCTGTATAAAATATCCCGATTCAATTAGAACAACTTCTTCACTATATGCGAATATATCTCCTGGCTGTTCGCTTCCCACTTATCGCATATTCCTGCGGCGATGTCTTCGGTGGGGACGGAAAGCTTGATGTTTACGAGCTCGATTTCTTTTTCCCTTATTACAAGAGCGGTCTCATATTCCCCGGTGGTGGATTTGTAGTAGTTAGAATAGATCGAGACTTCGTTTCGAAGTTCAAATTCGTTTTCTTTGAAATACTTATTGATGTCTTCTTTTATGGAAGGGCTTATGCGGTTTGAAAAGAAATCAAGCGTCTGACGGCCTTCCTCGGTTAGCTCAAGGTGCGTGCGGTTCCTTATGGACTTGGCGTTTATAAGCCCGGTGCCCGTAAGTTCGGAGATTGCCTGCTGGAGCGTTAAAAATGTTGTATATTCGCGGTCAAGTATGAACTCGAAAACCTGGGCCTGGGTAAGGGGAAAGGCCACGCGGTCGAGCATATACATGACGATGAGTTTGTACAGTGTAAGCGGATCCTGATTCATTATTTGGAAAAATTCCTTTACAATCGGCATATTTAACGATATAATCTTAAACGTAAAATTTATAACATTCAAGTTAATCGTTATTTTTTTCTTATATTTTATTTATTTCAAATTTTTTTGTTCCCAGATCATTACATTTACAAAGCATTTAAGGAGGTAGTGAATGCGCGAAAAATATAATACTCTTGCTCTTAAGGATTTGAAGGCTATTGCAAAGATCCGAGGCATTAAAGGTTATTACACCATGAGCAAGGATGAGATCATTGATGCGATGGTCAAGTTAGACGAGGAGGAGGCTAACGCTTCGGCCGGTTCTTCTGATGCGCCGGCTAAGAATAAGAAAGAGAAAGCGAAAGTCGAAGAAGCTCCCGCAAGTGATGAAAAGCCCGTAAAGCGCGGACGTAAGAAAGCGGAAGAGGCTCCCGCAAGTGATGAAAAGCCTGCAAGCGAAGAGGCGCCCAAGAAAGCAACAAGAGGCAGAGCAAAGGCTAACGCGGACAATGCGGAAGACAAAAAGCCCGTACAGGAAGAAAAACCTGCTGAGGAGCCCGTAAAAGAAGCGGCAAAGGAGCCTGAGAATAAGCCCGCCGAGGCACAGCAGGAATCGGCACTCGACAGCGGTGTTGAGGCAAACGGTATTCTTGAAGTTATGCCCGAAGGTTACGGTTTCATAAGATGCGACAATTTCCTTCCCGGCGTTGACGATGTTTACGTTGCACCCGGCCAGATCAGAAAATTCGGATTAAAGACCGGTGATATCATAATCGGTAATACGAGAGTTAAAACTCAGAACGAGAAATTTTCCGCTCTTTTGTATCTTAAGAGCGTTAACGGATATAACCCCGATGTTATAAGGGAACGTGGCAATTTTGAAGATATGACGCCTATCTTCCCCAACAGCCGTATAAGGCTTGAGACTCCCGGTGCGACCGTTGCCATGCGAGTAATGGACCTTTTAAGCCCCGTCGGAAAAGGCCAGAGAGGTATGATCGTTTCGCCTCCCAAAGCCGGTAAAACAACGCTTCTTAAGGAAGTTGCCAAATCGGTCAAAAGAAACCACCCCGACATTCATATGATAATCCTTCTTATCGATGAACGTCCCGAGGAAGTTACCGACATCAAGGAAGCTATCGAAGGGCCCAATGTTGAGGTCATCTATTCAACATTCGACGAACTTCCCGAGCATCATAAGAGAGTTTCCGAGATGGTTATCGAAAGAGCGAAGAGACTTGTCGAGCATCATAAAGACGTTATGATATTGCTTGACTCCATCACAAGACTTACCCGTGCATACAACTTAACGGTTCCTCCGAGCGGTCGTACATTGTCGGGCGGTCTCGATCCCGCAGCTTTGCATATGCCCAAGAGATTCTTCGGTGCGGCCCGTAACATGAGAGAAGGCGGCAGTCTTACCATACTTGCGACGGCACTCGTTGAAACCGGTTCAAAGATGGACGACGTCGTATACGAGGAATTCAAAGGTACCGGTAACATGGAAATGGTTCTCGACAGAAAACTTTCCGAAAAGAGGATATTCCCCGCTATCGATATCGCCAAGTCGGGCACCAGAAGAGACGATCTTTTGCTCACGCCCGAAGAGATCGGTGCCACAAACATGCTTCGTAAAGGCATCAACGGCTTAAAGCCCGAGGAATCGGTTGACAGGATACTCGACTTGTTTGCAAAGACCAGAGGAAATACAGATTTTATCCATATGGTAAACAAAATCCACATCTTTTAAAAATCTCTTGCCAATGTAAGTTCTCTGTGATACAATACATTCGCTGTTCTTTGAACGGCAGTGGATGAGAACATAATACTTTAATATAGAAGAGGTGAGAAAAATGAGAGAAGGAATCCATCCTGAGTATTATCAGGCAACAGTAACCTGTAACTGCGGCAACACATTCGTAGTAGGCAGCACAAAACCCGAGATTCATGTCGAGGTTTGCTCCAAATGCCACTCATTCTACACAGGACAGCAGAAATCAGCAAGAAGCGACGGACGTGTAGATAAGTTCAACCGAAAGTACGGTATGCAGTCTAAATAAGGATTTTACTTAAAGGTTGAGATTTTATCTCAACCTTTATTTTTTCTTTATAGGAGATTTTCTGTAAAGAAAAAATGCTTTGCAAGAATTATTATATGAGGATAAGGTTATGGCCAACAAAAAAAGACGTTACTCCGGAATAGGCGGACAGGCGGTCCTTGAAGGCATCATGATGAAGAACAAGGATAAGTATTCTGTAGCGGTCCGTAAGCCTGACGGAGAGATCGAAGTCGATATCGATGAATACACCGGCATTATAAAGGATTCGTTTTGGAAAAAGGTTCCTTTTGTACGAGGCGTGTTCAATTTCATAGATTCACTCATACTTGGCGTAAAGACGCTCAATTATTCCGCAAGCTTTTACGAGGATGAAGAGGCCAAAGAAACCAAGTTCGACAAGGCGATGGGCAAGATATTTAAGGGAAATGCCGAGAAGGTTCTTACAGGCTTTGTTACCGTCCTGTCCGTTGTTTTTGCGCTTGCGATATTTATCGGCCTTCCTCTTTTGCTGACCGAGCTTTTTACGAAAGATATAAGAAATCAAAGCCTTATCGCCATGATAGAAGGCCTTATAAGGATCGTGATCTTTCTTCTTTACGTTATCCTTATTTCGCTTAACAAAGATATCAAGCGCGTGTACAAATACCACGGCGCAGAGCATAAATGCATTAACTGCATTGAGAGGGGAAAACCTCTTACGGTCGATTACGTGAAGCATTCATCGAGACTTCACAGACGCTGCGGAACAAGCTTTATATTATTTGTTGTTTTGATAAGCGTTGTTTTGTTCTTCTTTATAAGAGTGGACAACAGATTTTTAAGATTGGGCTTAAGACTTCTTCTTATCCCCGTCATAGCCGGCATATCATATGAAGTATTGAGACTTGCGGGCAAATATGACAACTTCTTTGTGCGCCTTATCTCGGCACCGGGACTTTGGGTTCAGAAGTTAACTACAAGAGAACCCGACGACAGCATGATCGAAGTGGCGATCGCTGCGGTTGAAGCCGTTTTTGACTGGAAAGACTTCAGAAAAGAATATTTCGGAGCCGATTACGACGAAGAAGAGCGCTTAAGAAAGAAGGCAGAGGAAGAGGAAGAACTCTTTGACGATGAGCTTGAATTTAAAGCTGAAGACGATATTGTTATAAAAGAGATCTCGAGCGGAGAAAAACCTGCAGATGAAGTATAGAGAAGCCTACGATGAAGGAAGCCTTTTGCTAAAAGCCTCTGAAATCGATAACTGCTCAAACGACGCAAGGCTTCTTTTGGAATATGTGTGCAAGACTGACAGAAACACCTTGTACGCCGAAACGGATAAAGAAATAACCGATGATGAAAAGGCGCAGTACTTTGACCTTATTAAAAAGCGTGCGAAGCATGTGCCTCTTCAGCATCTTACGGGCATCCAGGGCTTTATGGGCCTGGATTTTTGCGTAAATAAAGATGTGCTGATACCTCGCCCCGATACAGAGATACTGGTGGAAGAGGTACTGAGTTCACTGCACGATAAGATGAGTATTCTCGACATGTGTACAGGCTCGGGCTGCATACTCTTGAGTTTGCTTCACTACTCAAACGACTGTGAGGGCGTTGGCGCCGACATAAGCGATAAGGCACTTGAGGTAGCCAAAGAAAATGCATCAAGACTTGGAATAAGTGCTAAATTTGTAAAGTCAGATCTGTTTGAAAATATTGAAGGAACATTTGATGTTATAGTTTCAAACCCTCCTTACATAAGGACTTGCGAAATCGAAACGCTGATGCCGGAGGTTAGGGATCATGACCCCTTTATAGCTCTTAACGGCAAAGAGGACGGGGTTTCTTTTTACCGTGAGATAATAAAAAACGCAGGTTATTATTTGAAACAGGGTGGTCTGATCGCATTTGAGATCGGCGAAGATCAGGGCGCAGAGGTAAGCAGGATGCTTGCGGACGCAGGATATGTTTATGTTGAAGTAAAGAAGGATTTGTGCGGACTTGACCGCGTTGTGACAGGAAGGAAAAAGATAGATGTTCGATAAACTGGAGGATCTTTTAAGAAGATACGACGAAATAATGAACGAGCTTGCCGAGCCGGGCGTAACGGACAATCAGAACCGTTTTCGTTCTTTGATGAAAGAGCAAAGCGACCTTACTCCGATCGTGGAAGCATATAAGAAGTACAAAAAGGCTAAGCAGGACATAGAAGATTCGCTTCTCATGCTCGATGAAGAAACAGACAACGACATGAAAGAGATGCTTAAGGAAGAACTTGCCACCGCAAAAGACTCGGTCGAGAAGCTCGAGCAGGAACTTAAGGTTTTGCTTCTTCCCAAAGACCCCAACGACGACAAGAACGTTATCGTGGAGGTTCGTGCGGGTGCAGGCGGAGATGAAGCCGCACTGTTTGCAGCCGAGATCTACCGTATGTACGTGCATTACGCAGAGAAGCAGCACTGGAAGGTTGAGACTATGAACGTCGACGAGATCGGCATCGGCGGTATGAAGGACGTAAACTTCATGATCACCGGAAACGGCGCATACTCGAAGCTCAAATACGAATCGGGTGTTCACAGAGTTCAGCGTGTTCCCGAGACCGAATCGGGCGGAAGAATACATACTTCCACGGTTACGGTAGCGGTCATGCCCGAAGTTGAGGACGTAGACGTAGTGATCGACGAAAAGGATATAAGGATCGACGTCATGAGGGCGTCGGGTAACGGCGGCCAGTGTGTCAATACGACCGACTCGGCCGTAAGGCTTACCCATTATCCCACGGGTATCGTGGTTTACTCCCAGACCGAGAAGTCACAGCTTCAGAATAAAGAAAAAGCTTTCGCGCTCCTTCGTGCAAAACTCTATGATATGGAACTTCAAAAGCAGCACGACGAGGAGGCCGAACTTCGAAGAAGTCAGATCGGAACGGGCGACAGGAGTGAAAAGATAAGAACCTACAACTTCCCTCAAAGCCGTGTGACCGACCATCGTATCGGATTTACATCGCACAATCTTGAAGGAGTGCTGGACGGGGATATCGAACCTATCATTGACAGTCTTATAGCTGCCGATCAGGCGGCCAAGCTTGCAAAGATGCAGGAACGCGGATGAAATATTTACATATAGAGTAAAAGAAAGTATACTGAATAAAGTGTGCGGGCGGACAGCAATCCGCACGGGAGGATATGAAAATGAGTGAAGAAGAAAAGATCGTTACCGAAGAAACTTTAAATGAAGCGGTAACGGAAGAAAAAGAAACCGATTCAAAGGCAAATGAAACAAAGGGCGGAAAAGCCGAGAAGACTAAAAGCGCTTTAAAGCGTGAGGCAAGAAAAGCTGCCGCCAAGAAAGATAAGAGAAAGAAAGCATTCGGAAAGATGATCGAGACCGTGATCGGTCTTGTGATCGCAGGTCTTTTCATTGCAGCCATTATAATGGGTATTTACACTTCTGCTACGAAGGTTTCTCCCGACAACCAATACAGCTTTGGTTTGAGTGAAGACGGTTTTGTGGAGAAGGCCGATCTTTCGGGTGTTAAGGATCTTGGTATGGAGAGTCTGACCATCGTAAGAGGTGACATCGATTATACGGACGATAAGGTAGATTCCGATATCGCAAACGCACTTTCAAATCATGCCACACCCAATACCGACACTTCTCTTGAGATTCAGGACGGCGATGAAGTAAATATCGATTTTGTGGGCTACATTGACGGTGAAGCGTTTGAAGGCGGAAGTTCCGAGGGTCAGGGTTATACATTAAAGATCGGTTCACATTCGTTCATCGATGATTTTGAGGAACAGCTTATAGGAAGTCATCCCGGTGATGAAGTGACTGTTGAAGTTACATTCCCCGAAGAATATCCAAACGATCCTTCAAAAGCAGGACAGGATGCTACATTTGATGTTACCGTTAATTCGATCACAACAGAGCCCGAACTTAACGACGAGTTTGTGAAGACATATTACGGCGACTATGCATCAACACCCGATGAATTAAGAGATTACTTCAGAGAAAAAGGTTACGATGCAAACTTAACCGAATATATTGAGAATTATATTTCGGACAACGCAAGCGTTAAAAAGATGCCTCACGCTTATTACAAGAACGTGGCTTCAATGCTTTACTTTGCACAGCAGCAGAACTACGAGACAATGAACAGCTATTATCAGTATATGTACGGATACGCTCCTTACAGTGATTTCTTCAGTTTCGTGGGCATGGATGAGAATGCGTTCCAGAAAGATCTTAAGGCAAAAGCAAAGTCAGCCGTTGCAGAGATGCTTACATATGAGAAGATCTTTAAAAACAACAATCTCACCGTTTCCGAAGAGACATATAACAATGTACTTTCCCAGGCGGGAACGAACGGTGAAGAGACCTTCGGAAAGCCTTATCTTATGCAGATGGCGATCAAAGACGAGGTTGTTAAATTCTTAAAGGATACCGTAAAGGTTCAGTAAACAATTGCATATTTTTAATAAAATTATAAGAAGGAACGGTTTTTTGACCGTTCCTTTTGTGATATGATTATATTGATATGCTGGTGATGTTCACCGAGCAATTTAGTATAACTGTTACAGGATGAAAGTATGAGTGAAAGAGAATCGTTAACACATATCATGTATGAAAGTCCGGACTACCACGTGTTAGTTAAATTCATGGAACTTCCGGCAGATTTCAAAAATTCCGAATCCCCCTCAAGACGCTACAGAGAGATAGTGGTTCTTATCGTAAACAACGGTTCGTTAAGGATCACAAACGATCTTGAGAACGTTACCGTGAATGCCGGCGAAGGCGTTCTTATAAACAGTAACGTTCCATTCAGGGTGCACAATGCTGCGTCGGAGTCGCTGGGCTTTTACGCAATAGGCTTCGATTCGAGATTTATCATGCCGGAGAGGTTTCTTTATACTAAATATGCGGTTCCCTTTATGACGCAGACAGGTATCACATTCATAAAGCTCACTGAGGAAACAATGCTCGAAGAAAGCATTCTGGAGGCCCTTAACAGAGTAGTGGCTGCGAACCTTATAAAAAAGTCGGGTTACGAACTTATGACAAGGAGTTTGCTCAGCGCTCAATGGATATCATTAATGGACTATGCTTCGCAGAAGAGAGCGGCGTTCAGCGGACGCAATGCCCCGTCGCTTGACGAAAAGCGTGTTGAGGCTGCGGTAACGTATATAAGTGAAAACTATCGAGATATGATCGCTTTGGAAGATATTGCGGGACATATTCATCTTAGCAACAGCGAGTGCTGCAGATGCTTTAAAAGGGTACTTTCGAAGACTCCGATGGAATATCTTATGGAGTACAGGGTTTATGCTGCGGTAAAGATGCTCTACAAAGCTCCGGATTCGTTTGAATCGATCGCGGATCTCGGATTTATCACAGGGTTCAACTCACCAAGTTATTTTAACAAGGTATTTAAGCGATTTATGCAGTGCACTCCGACGCAATATCAGAAGATATTGAAAGAAGACTCGGAAGTGGCCGAGAGATTATATCTTAATATACAGGAAGGGATCACAGTCGTATGACGACCGAGGAGTTATATTCAAAACTTGAGGATACGCGATTTATCGCAGAAAATCTTATCGCGCCTCATTCGGATCATTTCTTTTACGAACATGTAAAAGATACCGTAAAATCAGAGGATATGCCGCTTAAGCAAAGTCTAAACGGCGATTGGCTTTTTAAGTATTCAAAAAATCTGTATGAACGTCCGGAAGATTTTTACAGACCGGGCTTTACGTATGAAGGTTTTGATAAGATAGAAGTTCCGTCAAACATAGAGATGCTCGGATACGGAATAAAGCAGTATGTAAACGACGAGTACCCCTGGGCCGGTTCGGAGCAGTTAAAGCCCGGTCAGGTTTCAAGAGAGGATTCTCCGGTAGGCAGTTACGTTAAAGAGTTCGAGTTAAAGGAAGACTTGAAAGGCAAGCGTGTTTTCGTGTGCTTGGAAGGCGTGCAGACAGCGTTCAGACTGTTTTTGAACGGAGAATACGTCTGCTACGCAGAAGACTCGTTTACGCCAAGCGAGGCGGAACTTACACCTTACTTAAAAGAGGGCAGGAATACGCTTTGCGTCGAAGTATATAAGAATACATCCGCCACATGGCTTGAATGTCAGGATATGTGGAGGTTTTTCGGTATATTCAGAGAAGTGTATCTTTACGCGATCCCCACAGCCCATATGTGGGATATCGCGACTGAGTGCGTATACGATCATGTGACCGGAACAGGCAGCTATAAAGGCCTTTTAAAGATTGAAGGACCTGCGGATTATGCACTTGTCGATCTTATAGACGCAGAGGGAAACGTAGTGCTCGCCACCGAAGGTAAGATAGTTACGGACAAGGATGAGAATTATACTTTCACAAAAGGAACGATAGAGTCGGTATTGCCCTGGAGTGCCGAAGAACCCAATCTTTATACACTTCGCGTAGTTTTGATGACGGAGAGCGGAAAGCCGCTTGAATACAGTGTTTTAAAGGTGGGATTCAAGAACGTTTCTATTGAGAACGGAGTACTTAAGTTAAATGGAAAACGCCTGATATTTAAAGGCGTAAACCGTCATGAGTTTGATGCCGCAAGAGGTCGCGCGATCACACGCGAGGACATGATAAAGGACATCAAGAACTTCAAGAAAAACAACATAAATGCGGTAAGAACATGCCATTATCCAAATCAGTCAACGTGGTACAGGCTGTGTGATGAGTATGGCATATACATGATTGACGAGACAAATCTTGAGACTCACGGTTCCTGGAGTTATTCCGGAGACGGTCCTTATCATTTCCCTGTACCGGGAAGTGATGACAAATGGACTGACGCTGTTATCTCAAGGTGTGACAATATGGTCAGAAGAGACAGAAATCATGCGGCTGTCGTAATGTGGAGTCTTGGAAATGAAAGCTATGGCGGAGATAATTTCCTAAAGATGTATGCTCATATAAAAGAGATAGATCCTTTAAGACCTGTCCATTATGAGGGAGTGGTACACCATCCTTCATCACAGGCCGCCACGGACGTCGAATCGATGATGTATGCAAAACCTGAGTTTATCAGAGAAAGACTTTCATCGCATACAGAAAAGCCGTTCATGCTCTGCGAGTATATGCATTCGATGGGCAACTCCACCGGAGGCATGAAACTGTATACCGATCTTGCCGACGAATTTGAGCAATACAGTGGCGGTTTTATCTGGGACTATATCGATCAGGGTGTATATAAAGACGGTGAAGGATCGGCATTGTGTTATGGCGGAGATTTCAAGGACAGACCAAATGACGGAGCGTTCTCGGGAGACGGAATAGTATTCGCAAACCGCACAGATTCGCCGAAAATGCTCGAAGTAAAGCAGCTGTATTCGCCGGTTAAATTAAATGTAGACTTAACAAATGTTACGATTGAGAACATGTTTTCTTTTAAAGATCTTGAAGATTATTATTTGAAATTTCTTGTTTCTTCGGCGGATGGAGTCCTTTTTGAAAGAGAGATCGAGATTCCCGGAAAAGATTGCACTCCCGGTTGTTCATGTATTATCAATACCGGCTTTGACAGGGAACTTATTGACGGGAAAGACTATGTAATCTCCGCTTTTCTTTGTGAAAAGCATAAGACTGCATGGGCCGGACCGGGGCATGAGATATGCTTTGCCGAGAAGACCGTATATGCCGATATCAATGAACGGGCAAAGACGGACAGGACGTTTCGGATGTTTAAGCATACCGCCGACAGTATTAAAGGTAAAGGCGTGAGCACCGACGGTTTTAAAGTTCAATTCGGCCTTTATAACGGCGGCCCGAGAGAGCTTAAATTTGGCGGAAAAGAGTATTTTGAAGCAGCTCCGCGGCCTGTATTTTCAAGAGCTGCCACCGATAACGATCTTGGCGCAGGGGTAGACAAAAAAACTGCGCTCTGGCATGCCTCGACTTTGTATCAAACCTGTAAGTTCAGCGATTACGATCTCGGAGTCGATTGTGCAACGGCTGTTTATGATTTCAATTCCTGCATGGATCCGAGGATCTGGGTGAGAATTACCTACGAAGCTTTTTCTTCGGATGTTTTAAAGATCACTTACAGATACAGAGGGCTCGAAGAACTTCCCGAACTGCCTTTGCTGGGACTTGAGTTTAAGCTTGACAAAGCTCTTGAAAATGTAAGATATTTCGGACGCGGTCCCGAAGAAAACTATTGCGACAGAAATAACGGATACGCTACGGGAGTTTATAAGACCACGGTATCCGAAAATCTCACTTCGTATCTAAGACCACAGGAATGCGGTAACAGAACGGGAGTAAGATGGATAGAACTTACCGAAGAATCCGGCGAAGGACTGTGCTTTGCGATCGAGAAGGGATGTGCCGATGTATCGTTCCTTCCAAACAGCGCATATGAGCTTGAAAATGCGGGCCATATTTATGAATTGCCTAAAAAGAATTTCACATGGCTTCGCATTATGGCTGCCAACTCAGGAGTGGGCGGCGATGACAGCTGGGGAGCTCCGGTCCATGAAGAGTTTAAACCCGATCCGTCAAAAGACTACGAGATAACAATTGTTATCAAAAAGATATGATCTTCTGATCACAACACGCATCCGCGGCGAGAAGCCAATCCAAGGCGGGTGTTTGAATAAGGAGCAACATGAAAGTACTTGTTACAGGCGTAAAAGGACAGCTCGGTTATGATGTGGTAGGCGAACTGAAAAAAAGAAATATTGAGGCTGTAGGCGTGGACATCGATGAAATGGACATCACCGACGCCGCAAGCGTTGATAAAGTCATAAAAGAAGCGTCTCCCGACGCTGTCATTCACTGCGCGGCATACACTGCCGTGGACGCGGCCGAAGACAATGTCGACATTTGCAGAAAGGTCAATAAAGACGGTACGCAGAACATAGCAAACGTCTGCAAAGAACTTGATATTAAGATGATCTATATCAGTACCGATTATGTTTTTGACGGCGAGGGGACACGCCCGTGGGAACCCGATGACAAGCCCGATCCGCTAAATGTATACGGTCTTACAAAGTATGAAGGGGAGGTTGCCGTAACGAGCACTCTGTCCAAGTATTTTATCGTCCGTATAGCATGGGTATTCGGTGTAAACGGAAAGAACTTTATCAAGACGATGCTGAATCTGGCCAAGACTCACGATTCGCTTACGGTCGTAAACGATCAGTTTGGTTCACCTACTTATACCTATGATCTTGCCAGACTTTTGGTCGATATGGTGCTGACCGATAAATACGGTATTTACCATGCCACCAACGAAGGGATCATCACCTGGTACGATTTTGCATGCAAGATCTTCGAAACAGCGGGACTTAACGTAAAAGTTTCTCCGGTACCGGCATCGGAGTACCCTGCCAAGGCAAAGCGTCCTTCCAATTCGAGAATGTCCAAGCAGAAACTGGTTGATAACGGTTTTGAGCTTTTACCGACCTGGCAGGATGCACTTAAGCGATATATAAAGATACTTAAAGAAAACGGATTTTAAGAGGAAGAGGGAATATGGGTAAAAAATTAATAACATTTATCTACGCGATGGTACTTTTGACCATCGTGTTACTTTGCTTTATCATATTTTTTAAACTTGTAAAAAAGGGAGTGGCAAGTGCCACATCCGAAAAGACATCTGCGGTTGAACAGATCGTGGAATCGGTGGTATCTGTGGATGAGGAACCGGTCACATCGGCCGAAAACGATGCCCAATCTTCGGTAACTTCTTCAGCAGATGATTCGTGGTTTGAAGACACTTCGGTCGAAACGGCAAACGGGTCCGAAGAAACCGTCCGGACTATCCCCGACGATGTGGATACCACGGGGCATCCGATACTCGAAGGTTATGAGGTACTGTTTATCGGTGACAGTCTCTTTACCGAGAATGATGAAGAAGGATTGTCCATTCCGTGCTATTTTGGATATTATACGGGGGCAGAGGTTTATAACTGCTCAAGGCCGGCTATGACAGCGTCCAGGGGAACCAACGGCTGGACAAGTCTTCCCGAAGCTGTCGATGCAGTCAGAGGCGGATTCACATTTGATACTGTGGGAGACGAGATACTTGACGATGCGGTCAGAGCTTACAGAGAAAAGGATCACAGCGACAAGAAACGTATTATAATAATCGATTGCTGTATTAATGATTACACCTATTCAAGTCCTTTGGAGGGAGATATAAACTGGCTTGAGAATTACCGCGGCGGTCTTAAATATACTGTAGATGCCATTCATGAAAGTCTTCCCGATGCAAAGATCTTTTTCATGACGCCTTACAGATATACCAACTATGCGGGTGGTACTGATCTCAATGCATTTCTGTACACGCAGAACGATTACGTTGAGGCTATGAAAAGCTTTGCGGCAGAGTACGGGATCGACATTATCGACATACAAAACAGAGTGGCGCTTGACGATCCCAACCTACATGCTTTAAAGGATGACGGACTGCATCCAAAGCGTCTCGGATCGAGGATGGTAGCGGAATCGCTCAGCCTGGCCATCAAAGAAAAATTAAATCTTGAATAAATAAACAGGATGAAGAATGCTTGATTCTTCATCCTGTTTTTATGCAGTGGTTTTAATAACAATATAATCTCATACGATAAACCGACATTGGTTTCACGTGTTATGAAAAACTGTAAACAATTCTGAAAATAGCAAAAAGTATTTACATTCTCTCAAGAAATATTATATAATAACATCAAATCCGCCTTTTGCGGATTGTTGTGTGACAATTATCAAGAAAGTGAGGTACCCATGTTTGAAGTAAATGAATATGTTATCCACACCACCGGCGGAATATGCAAAGTTACCGATATTGCGCCGCTTGATATGCCGGGTGCGGATAAGAGTCGCAAATACTATTTTCTCGTTCCGATAAAGGAACGCGGTTCAAAAGTATTTGTGCCGGTCGACAATCCCGCAGCGATCAGGAAGGTCATGACCGATGAAGAGGCATGGGAACTTATAGATGAGATACCCGGCATCGAAGAGATGCAGGTCGAAAACGACAAGATGCGTGAGGCTAAGTACAAAGAGGCCATCAAGAGCTGCGATTGCAGAGAGCTTATTAAAATAATCAAGAATCTTTACACAAGGAAAGAAGAAAGACTTAAAGAAGGCAAAAAGACTACCGCAACGGACGATAAGTATTTTAAGATAGCAGAGGACAATCTGTTTTCAGAGCTTGCTTTTGCCATAGGAAAGGCGAAAGAGGATATGCCCGGTGTGATAGCCTCAAGAATAGGCTCAAGACAAACGGTGTGAGGAAATCACCTGCGTTTACAGTTTTCCCGTTTTAGGGACCTGTGCAGGCGTGATATTATAAAAAGGGAGCGGCTTTAGTCGCTCCCTCTTTTGTTGTTTGAACTGTATTTCGATCGAAAGGCCCGAATGATACTTTATCCGATCGTATATGTGGTGCCTTCGCGGGTATCCTTCAATACGATCCCTTTGGCTGCCAGCTCGTCTCTTATGGCATCTGCGGTTGCAAAGTCCTTATTCTTCTTAGCTTCTTTTCTTTCTTCGATCTTTTTAAGAATATAGGCTTCAAGTTCGCTGTCGATACCTTCTTTTTCAACCTCTTTGTCAAGGTTAAGGCACAAAACGGTGTCGAAATCCTTTATGATCGCATACTTTGTTGCGTTGTTGGTATCGGCTTTAAGTGCTTCGTAAAGAACGGTCAAAGCCATTGAAGTATTGAAGTCGTTTCCGAGTGCATCAAGAAAACGGTCTTTGAACGATGCAAACACTCCGTTATCGACTTCGCCGTCATTCGCGTTTTCTTTTATCCTTGCTGCAGTCTTTAAAAGCTTTTCGTATGCGGACTTCATGTTGTCCATTACATCGTAGGAAAACTCAAGAGGTTTTCTGTAGTGGCTCTGCAGACAGAACATTCTGTAAACGATTGGATCGTAGCCTTTGCTCTCAAGGAGCGAAACGGTTAAGAATTCGCCTTTTGACTTGCTCATCTTGCCGCCCTTTTCGTTTAGGTGATGTACGTGGAACCAGTAATTACACCATTTGTGGCCGAGGAACGATTCGCTTTGTGCGATCTCGTTGGTATGGTGCGGGAAGATGTTGTCTATGCCGCCGCAGTGGATATCAAGCTTTTCTCCGAGGTGTTTCATGCTGATGCATGAGCATTCGATATGCCAGCCCGGATATCCGACGCCCCAGGGACTGTCCCATTTAAGCGCCTGGTCTTCGAACTTTGATTTGGTGAACCAGAGCACGAAATCGGCTTTGTTTCTTTTGTTTACGTCTTCATCGACATCGTCTCTTACGGCAACCATGAGGTCGTCATCGGATGAGTTCGTAAGAGTGTAGTATTTATCAAGCTTTGAGGTGTCAAAATAGATATTTTCACCTGCTTTGTATGCATATCCCTTTTCGAGAAGGACCTCGATCATGTGAATGAACTCGGGAATACAGTTTGTTGCGGGTTCTATCACATCGGGACGTCGTATATTCAGTTTTTCACAGTCAGAGAAGAACGCATCGGTGTAATATTTCGCGATCTCCATTACCGTTTTGTGTTCTCTCTTTGCACCCTCGACCATTTTATCGTCTCCGGTGTCGGCATCGCTGGTCAGGTGTCCTACGTCGGTGATGTTCATGACACGCTTAACGTCGTAACCTGCGTAACGCAGCGTCCTGTCCAGGATATCTTCCATAATGTAACATCGAAGGTTTCCGATGTGTGCGAAGTGATAAACTGTAGGACCGCACGTATACAGAGAAACTTTGCCTTCAACATTGGGCACAAATTCCTCAACCTTCTTTGTCATCGTGTTGTAGAATTTAATCCGGCTCATGACCGCCTCCGTAAAAATAGATTTAAACCTCCCTGACACAGGTGGTTTATTAACTTTGATATCGTAGCAAGAAAGGCAGATTTCGTCAAGAAAATGTGTTAATATGTATGTATGCACAAAGAAACCGATCTCAAACTTGAACGCATTGACGGAAGGCTTAGCCTTGTAAAGCAGGACACCGTTTTTTACGGTGATTTTACAAAGCTTAAAAAGCGTCTCACTCATGCCAATCTGACTCACGAGATGCCTGTAAAGGCATGCAGGATAAAGAATAAACAGATGCCGGTAAGTGTCCTTGACGCAACGGCGGGCATGGGAGAAGATGCGTTGCTTCTTGCCGCCTTCGGGTTTAACGTAACTTTGTATGAAAGAGACGAAACGATATATAAGCTTCTTAGCGATACGATCGAGAGGGCAAAAGAGGACGCAGACCTATTAAAAGCGGTATCGAGGATGACACTTTTCTATGAAGACAGCATAAAGGCGATGCGTGAGCTTAAAGAAAAGCCCGATGTGGTTTATCTCGATCCGATGTTTCCGCTTCGTACGAAAAGCGGTCTTGTAAAAAAGAAATTTCAGCTCATTCACGAGCTTGAAAAGCCCTGTGAAGACGAGAATGAATTACTGGAAGCCGCTTTATCGGCGGCTCTTGTTCGCGTGGTCATAAAACGGCCGTTAAAAGGAGAATATCTTGCCGGGGTTAAACCCGATTATTCAATAGAAGGTTCCACCATCAGATACGATTGCATTAACAGGTAAAAGGGTGATTATGTTTAAAAGCGCTTACGAACAATTAAAGACCGGAGTTGCAATAGGTGACGTCCCGCTTTCAGACTATCCGAGACCCGGATTGAAGAGGGATTCTTTTTTGTGTCTGAACGGAAAATGGGAAAGCGGTCAGACAGTTCCTTTTCCTTTGGGCTCGTATCTGTCCGGTGTTAAAGGCCCTGCTCCCAAAGAGGTTGTATACGAAAGAAAGTTCACACTCCCGAAGGGATTTGTAAAAGACAGAGTCATCTTAAATTTCGGAGCAGTCGATCAGTGCGCCGATGTTTTTGTAAACGGTGATTATGTCGGAAGCCACGAAGGCGGATATGTTCCGTTTTCTTTTGACATTACCGGCGCAGTGTGTGAAGAAGAAAAAGAAAACTCTTTGACGCTAAAAGTGACCGACCGTCTCTTACATGTATACGGATACGGAAAACAGCGCAAAAAGCGGGGAGGCATGTGGTATACCCCGATTTCGGGCATATGGCAGAGCGTCTGGATCGAGAGTGTTTCATACGACTATATAAAAGCGATCGAGATCGTGCCGTCGCTTACGGGGATCGATCTTAACATAGAGTCTGAAGCGAACGACTATACAATAAGCATTTTATATGATGGCAAAGAGGTATACAGCGAGCATACGTGCTACGATCTTTGCCATATTGAGATAGAAGATCCGAAACTGTGGACTCCCGAGGAGCCCAATCTTTATACTATTGAGATAAAGACAAAGGGCGATAAGATCTCTTCGTACTTTGGGCTGAGAACGGTTGGGATCGGTGAAGTTAACGGCACCAAGAGGATACTTTTAAACGGAAAGCCCTACTTTTTCCACGGTGTGCTCGATCAGGGCTATTTCCCCGAAGGTATCTATACGCCAAATGCCGAGAGCGTTTACGAAGAGGACATCAAACGTCTTAAAGCACTTGGAATTAATATGATCAGAAAGCACATAAAGGTTGAGCCGGAGTGCTTTTACGAGGCATGCGACAGACTCGGGATGATCGTGTTCCAGGACATGGTAAACAACGGCTCTTACAAGTATGTGCGTCATACCGTTCTTCCTACCATAGGGTATCAAAAGCTCGACGATACGAAGGTCAGAGTGTCGCCGGAAACAAAGAACGAGTTCGCACTTGAGATGGAGGACACGCTCGTTACGCTATTTAATCATCCGTCGATCGTTTATTACACGCTGTTTAACGAGGGATGGGGCCAGTTTGATTCGGACATGATCTACAGATGGGCCAAGACGATGGAGCACACGAGGATAGTCGATTCGACTTCCGGATGGTTTTGGCAGCAATTAAGCGATGTTGATTCGTATCACATATATTTTAAGGATTTTAAGTTTAAAAAGTCGCAAAGACCGGTCGTATTAAGCGAGTTTGGCGGCATATCCTTAAAGATAAAGGGCCACTCGTACGCAAAGCACAAAAACTACGGTTACGGCAAATGCGAAAACGGTGAGCAGCTGACTGACGCCATAGTCGCCCTTTACGAAAAGGAGGTCGTTTCTAAGATAAAAGACGGCCTGTGCGCTTCGGTCTATACTCAGGCATTTGACGTCGAGGATGAGACGAACGGCCTTTACACGTATGACAGGGCGGTCTGCAAAGTAGACAAAGAGAAAATGTGCGAACTTGCAAAAAGGATAGCAAAAGAGATGGAGGGCTGCGAATAAGATGAAGTTAAGCATCATAGTTCCCGTTTACAATATGGTGGCAGACGGCAAACTTTCTTTTTGCATGGATTCGCTTGTGAACCAGACGATAGACGATTACGAGATAATAGCTGTTGACGACTGCTCGTCCGACGATTCCGTGAAACTTTTAAAGCAGTACGAAGAAAGATTTCCGGACAAAGTGAAAGTGATAGAGTCTTCGGAAAACGGACGCCAGGGAACGGCAAAAAATAAAGGAATAAGGGCTGCAACCGGTGAATGGATAGGTTTCATCGACAGCGACGACTGGATCGCTCCCAATATGTACGAAAAGCTTATAAAGCGTGCCGAGGAGACCGGTGCCGACGTCGTGGGATGTGATTATTCCCTTGTGAATACCCATACCTTTAAGATCGGAGAGGTTGTTCCCAACAGCAGAGACGCACAGGTGGGAGTTCTGGATACGGAAAAAAGGAAAAGCCTCGTCTTGGACGGCGGAAGCTTATGCGTAAAGATATATAAGCGTGAGAGAATAGTTTCCGACGAACTTTTCTTCCCCGAAAAGATCTTTTATGAAGACAATGCGATAGGCAACTCGTATCTTGTGGGAGCCTCGCATTTTGAATATGTTAAGGAACCGCTTTATTACTATTATCAGCACGATACCTCTACGATCCATACGGTCACGCAAAGTCGCTGCAAGGACAGAATGACTGCGGCAAAGTTCATGATCGATGACGCAAAAAAGCGCGGTTATTACGAGGAATTGAAGGAAGAACTCGATTACAAATTCATAATGCTTTATTTCTTAAATACGATGTTTTCGTACGTAAGAGAAGGAAAGCATGTTAAGCTTTCTTTTGTAAAAGAGATAGCAAAAGGGCTTATCGACACAGTGCCCGATTATAATAATAACAAGTATTATTTAAAGAGGATAAGCGCTGAAGAAAAGAAATATACCGATATGTCAGTGAAGTCTCCGCTTAGGTTTTTGATCACATATAAACTGCACTGGGCTTACAGACATTTAAAAGGGATCGGTCGTTAGGGAGCATAGGATGTATAAGATTTTTATAGTTGAAGATGACGAAGGAATAGCAAACGGAATAGCTTCGCAGCTTAAAAGCTGGGGACATGAGACATTTCTTTGCGAAGATTTTAATAATGTTATAAATGAGTTTGTAAAGGTTCAGCCGCATATCGTGCTGTTAGATATCTCGCTTCCGTTCTTTAACGGATTTCACTGGTGCAACGAGATAAGAAAGATATCGAAGGTGCCGATCGTGTTCATATCGTCGGCATCGGAGAACATGAACATAGTTATGGCGATGAACATGGGAGCGGACGATTTTGTGGCAAAGCCGTTCGACCTGAACGTATTGGTAGCCAAGGTGTCGGCACTCTTAAGAAGAACCTATGATTTTGCCGAATCGGTTCCGGTGCTTGAATGCAGAGGAGCCATGTTAAATACCGGGGACGGTACCGTAACGTACGAGGGTAATAAAGCCGAGCTTACAAAGAACGAATTAAAGATCCTTTCCACACTCATGAAGGAACGCGGTAAGACCGTGAGCCGAGAAAAACTGATGGAGATACTTTGGGAATCGGACAGCTTTGTAGACGAGAATACGCTTACCGTTAACGTTAACAGACTTCGCAAAAAGCTTGAATCATTGGGACTTACGGACTTCATCTCCACAAGATTCGGCGAAGGATATATCATCAAAAATTAAATTAAGAATTAATTATTCTTACCTCTTTATTGATCGGAGATATGGGTTGAACTATATAAAAAGATATTTAAAAAAGCACATTAAATTGATCGTATTGTTTGCCTTTATCGTGCTTGTTTTCTTTATAATCTTTGTAAATTACGGCATTGAATTAAGGGCGATAATCTATCCGACTGTCCTGACGCTCATTATGGCGCTGTTTCTTGCTGCCTTCGGTGTGATAAGAGACAAAAAGCGACACAAGATCGTGGAGGATATAATCCTTAAAAAAGCGGACGTTGACGAATCTGTTTTTCCCGAACCTTTAAATGCCGTTGAAGACGACTATCTTAAGCTTATAAAGCTTCTTAAAGAAGAGATTGTAAACAGAGAATGTGAGTACGAAGAAAAAAACAGAAATCTTTCGGATTATTATACGATGTGGGTACATCAGGTTAAGACACCGATAGCTTCGATGAAGCTTAAGCTTTCCGAGGCTGACAGCGAGAGCGCAAGACTCATCGCGTCCGATTTGAGACGCATCGAGCAATATGTCGATATGGTGCTCACTTATGTAAGACTCAATTCGGAATCTACGGATTATGTTTTTAAGAAGATAAAAGCCGATGATGTCATAAAGCCTTCCGTAAGAAAGTTTTCACATGACTTTATCTCCAAGAAACTATCTTTGTCGTACGAGGGATCGGACATAGAACTTCTTACCGATGAAAAGTGGCTCGGGTTCGTAATAGAACAACTGCTATCCAACGCGGTGAAGTATACAAAAGAAGGTGGTATCACGATATCTGTAACAGAGGACGACAGGTATGCAGTCATATCGATAAAGGATACGGGAATAGGCATTCCCGCGGAAAATCTTCCGAGGATATTCGAATCGGGTTATACCGGACTTAACGGACGAACCGATTCCCATTCGAGTGGTATAGGTTTATATATCTGTAAAAAGATATGCGATAATCTCGGAATTACCGTTAAAGTTTTATCCGAAGTTTCAAAGGGCAGTGAATTTTTACTTATGATACCCAAAGAAAGCGGGAAATTTGAATAAAGGTTCCAAATATATATGTCGGCATATAAAGAAATGTTTTCTTACAAAAATGTAAGATTTTAAGGCAAAAATGTAAGCACATGAAATGGAGCTTGCATTTTTTTTGTTTTAAACTTCTTTTGTAAGCCGGTCACGTTTCTGCAGGCATCGATCCGCGACAGGGCTTTGGACAATATGAACAGGCAATTAAATTCGAAGGAGAATGGTAATGAAAATACTTGATGTAAATAATCTAAAGAAAACATATACGACAAGACTTTCGTCGAACAAGGTAGAGGCGTTAAAAGGCGTCACCTTTGATGTAAACGAAGGCGAGTACGTGGCTATCATGGGTGAGTCGGGCTCCGGAAAGACCACTCTGCTCAACATAGTAGCTTCCCTTGATAAGCCTACCGCAGGCAGCGTGTTCCTTGACGATGAGGATATCACCAAGATAAAAGACAAGGAACTTGCTAAATTCAGACGTGATAATCTCGGATTTGTATTTCAGGAGTTCAATCTTCTTGATACTTTTACGCTTGAGGACAATATCTTTCTTCCCCTCGTACTTGCGGGTGAAAGTTACAAAGAAATGGCACCGAAGATAGTGCCTATTGCCAAGAGACTTGGTATTAGCGATCTTTTAAAGAAGTACCCTTACGAAGTATCGGGCGGTCAAAAGCAGCGTGCTGCGGTAGCTAGAGCGCTTATCACCAATCCGAGACTTGTTCTTGCCGATGAGCCTACCGGAGCGCTCGATTCCAAGTCGACCGATGAGCTTCTTTCGCTTTTTGAAGCGATCAATGCAATGGGTCAGACCATCCTTATGGTAACTCACTCCGTAAAGGCAGCCAGCAAAGCGAAACGTGTTCTTTTTATCAAAGACGGAGTTGTATATCACCAGCTTTATAAAGGCGATCAAACCGATGAGCAGATGTATCAGAGCATCTCGGATACACTTACGATGCTTCAGACCGGAGGTGACAGATAATGGATAAAACAAGAAAGAGAGGACTGTTTGCGTCGCTTGCGATAAACGGCGTAAAAAACAACTCAAAGCTTTATGTTCCGTATATGATAACTTCTATCGGAACCATAGCTGTTTTCTATATTCTGTATGCGCTCATGATGGATGTGGATTCCTCTTCTATCGGAGGAAGAAGCTATCTTGCCATAATACTCGGACTCGGAACTTATGTGATAGTCATCTTCGGAGTACTGTTTTTGCTCTACACCAATTCGTTTCTGATCGGTGCCAGAACAAAAGAATTCGGTTTGTACAACGTGCTTGGCATGAGCAAGATCCATATTGCCAAGATCGTTGCTTCCGAAGCTTTTATGACAGGAAGTATTTCGATGATCGCAGGTCTTTTGGTGGGTATATTGTTTGAAAAACTTGTGCAGACGATAATGTACAAGATAATAAATGCCGAGCAGGATTATTACTTTCACATATACTGGGGAGGGATTTGGAGAACACTCGTTTTCTTTGGGGCGATATTTGCACTTTTGATGGTAAGAAGTGTCGTAAGAGTATACAGACTCAATACGATAGATCTTATGAAAAATGACAAGGTTGGTGAAAAGCCTCCGAAAGCAAACTGGCTGATCGCTCTTGCGGGAATAATAATGTTGGCTGTGGCTTATTATATCTCAGTAACCACCAAGAGCCCTTTGTCTGCATTGACGTTGTTCTTTTTAGCTGTTGTACTCGTTATTCTGGCAACTTATCTTATCTTTATCGCAGGTTCCGTCACACTTTGCAGAGTGCTTCAAAAGAACAAGAAATACTATTATTCGAGAAAACACTTTGTTTCTTTGTCCCAGATGGTATACAGGATGAAACGAAACGGAGCGGGACTGGCAACGATATGTATTCTTTCAACAATGGTACTTGTCATGCTTTCTTCCACAACCTGCATGTATTTCGGAAAAGAGTACGGTCTTAAGGCAATGTATCCTTCGGATGTGATGATGAGTGTTTACAGGGATATTGAAGGATCTCCCGATATTTCGGCCGAGGTGGAGAAGGATCTGGACGATTTCTTTGAAAATGCCGCAAAAGAAGCGGAATATACACTCGAAAACAAGACTACCACAAAAACAGTAAGTGAACTGTTCTATTGGGAAGGAGATACTTTCAGTAATGACAGAGATCTTTTTGGAGGCGAACTTAACACCGGTACAAACGAAAAACTGTGGGAAGTGCTGTTTGTGCCTGTAAGCGAGTATGAGAGACTTTCGGGAAAACAGCTCACTATTAAAGACGATGAATTCTATATTGTTGTTTATAACAGCAAAAAGAAAATACCTTCCGAGATAATGCTAAACGGCGAGAAACATTACAAGATCGTCAATAATGAAGAACCGGACAGAGATTTTTACAGATACGATTCGGTAGGAACAGATCTTATTCAGATGTGTGCACTTATTTGCAACGAATATCCGGATAATCTCGGAGCAAACACGAAGGAAAAGTTTACTTACGGGTTAGATTTAAAAGACGCGACTCCTTCTGAGCAAAGAAGATTTTTTGATTCCATAGAAGAGGATTGCTGTCAGCTTATGCGTGATAAAAATTATTCTGATGATTATTATTTCGTTTTTGAGAGCAGAGAGGAAAACAGAGCCGATTTCTATGAGATGTACGGCGGAATGTTCTTCTTGGGAATTGTGTTAAGCGTAATGTTTACGTCCGCACTCGTCCTTATAATCTACTACAAGCAGATTTCGGAAGGATACGAGGACGGTTCACGTTACGAGATCATGAAAAAGGTCGGAATGACCGGAAAAGATATCAGGAAGAACGTTAATTCACAGATGAAGACGGTATTTTACATGCCGCTCGTCATGGCGATCCTTCACCTGGCGTTTGCTTTTCCCATCATATTCAGAATACTTACACTGTTCGGACTTATCAATCTGTCCGTTCAGATCACAACAGCCGTTGTCAGTGCTGTCCTATTTGGAGTATTATATACTGTAGTGTACAATTTCACTTCTAACAGTTACTACAAACTTGTCAGATAAGAAAGCGAAGGAATATCGATGGATGTTGAAGCCGTATTGGTAAAAATGGATGAGGCCATCGCCGAAAACAGAGGCGGGGAGGTCGAAGGAATACTTACAGAGGCTATACATACAGCAGTTGAGGAGGGCGACGACGGCGCCCTCCTTCAATTGCTTAATGAGCTTTTGGGATATTACAGAGAGGTAGGAAGAACGGAAGATTCGTATCAGATCGCGGATACGATACTCGGAGTCGCAGAGCACATGGGGCTAAACGGAAGCCTTCCGTACGCCACATGTTTACTCAATATCGCCAATGCTTACAGAGCCGGCGGAAGACTTGTCGAATCTCTTGAATACTATAAAGAGGTGGAGAACATCTATGCCGCGGTTTTGCCCGAGAAATCGCTTCTGGCAGCAAGTCTTTTAAACAACAAGGCGCTCCTTTATCAGGAGATGGGATCGTTAAACGATGCGATAGAAGCACTTAACAAGGCTTTATCCATCGTTACCGAGGCGGGAGAGAAGTTCGAGATCGCGGTAACTCACGCCAATCTTGCCAATACATACATCGGTCTTGCGGATTATGATAACGCTTTAAAAGAAGCAAAAGCTTCGGTCGATTGTTTTAATGCGATGGAACTTAAGGATTCGCATTACGCATCGGCTCTTTATGCTCTCGGTCTTTGCATGTTTGAATCGGGAGACGGGAAAGGCGCCAAGGATAAGCTTTCGGAGGCGTTGACGATAATGGAAGAAAGCCTCGGAAGAAACGAGTTCTACTATCGGATAATGGATGAACTGAAGCGTTGTGAGACATCTATGTACGAAGAAACCGCCTCCGACGATGCTCCTTTAACGAAAGAGCCCGGTACAGACGATATAAAGGGGCTTAAGATAGCAAAAGATCTCTATGAAAAGGTGTTCAAAGTTAAGATCGAAGAAGAACTGCCCGAATGGAAAGATAAGATCGCGGTAGGATTGTTCGGTCGCGGATCGGATTGTTTTGGATACGACGACGAGATCTCAAGAGATCACGACTGGGGTCCGAGACTATGTGTTATTTTATCAAAAGAGACATATGACCGGATCGGTCAAAAACTTGAAAAAATTTATGCCGATCTTCCCCAATCCTTTGAGGGAGCGGATTTCGCACCACAGGTAAGCGGTCACAAGAGACATGGAATTTTCATTTTGGAAGATTTTGTGGGAGATCTTCTCGGAACATGGCCAATCAATGATAACGACCGTTTTTCGATTCCGGACTATGCTTTTGCATCGATGATCAACGGCGAGATATTCGTTGACCCGGAAGGTCAAATATCAAGGATAAGGGAAGAACTATCAAAAGGACATCCCTTAAATGTGCTCCTTAGAAAGATCGCCCAAAGTGCCGCACAATTTTGCCAGAGAGCGCAATACAATTATAAAAGAGCTTTAAGCCGGGGCGACGATCTGACGGCTGAGATAATGCTTTATGAAGGCATAAAAGATGCATTAACGCTTGCTCATTACATAGATAATGTATATCCGCCACACGATAAGTGGCTCGTAAGGAGTGCCGAAGATCTTTCCTTCGGAAAAGAACTTGTGGGACTTTGCAGAGCCAAAGACGTCGATTCCATAGGAAAATTGCTTGCGAACAAGTTGTATGAAAGATCGTACATAAGCGATATCGACGACTATCTCGATCATCATACGGATGAACTGATATTTAAGAGCGGTATCGCAGACAAATCGATAGACGAACTCGCCGACATGGTGACAAAAGTTGAATTCGAAGCTTTTGATAAGGTACAAAACGAAGGAGGCAGAGCATCGTGCCAGGACGACTATCACACCTTCTCCATAATGCGCAAAAGCCAGTACCTTACCTGGAATAAAGATATGCTCATGCAGTATCTTTACGACTTTGACCGCGAATTCAAACTCGGCCACAACCTCATCACCGAAAAATACGGCCGCATGATGGAAAGCACTGCGCCCGAACGATACGCCGAAATAAAAGACAGTTTTCCTTTCGTAAACGACGAAAAGAAAGCCATCATAGAAGCGATCATCGCCATGCAGGTAAAACGCCGCGAAGACTTCGCCCGGAAATACCCCAAACTCTCAAACCGCGCCCGTCTCATCCACACGTCTGAAGACACACCCTACGAAACCTCTTTCGAGACCTATCTTCGCGGTGAGATGATGACCTATTCCGATAAAATGCTTGAACTCTATGCACGGTTCATCATCGAACTGGAAAACAACGACGAGAGTATAACTGAAAAAACTATGCTCAACAGTGTGCGTCTATATGGTTATGACACATTGGAAAACGCTGAGGCAAATGCGTGATAATGGTTCGCTGAGTAAAAGATACGCACCGCACATTATATGTTTGTACCTGAAACCCTTTCCTGTGTAAAACTATATGACTTTGATTGGCTTAGCTAAACAAAAAGGCCTCCGTCATAATATATTTGTACCTGAAACTCTGTCTGAGGGTCGGCACTTAACGAGTCGTCAGACGAGTTTAGTGTCCGCTACGCTCAGACCGAAGCGAGAGCGCGTTGAAGGACGAATATATTATGAAGGAGGCCTTAGCTATTTAGCTATTTTATACTTCCGCGATTACTTCAATCTCGCAAAGTACATTCTTGGGAAGCGTCTTAACGGCTACGCAGCTTCTTGCGGGTTTGGAGATGAAATATTTGGCGTAAACTTCGTTGAAGGTTGAAAAGTCGCCCATGTCTGCAAGGAAGCAGCTTGTTTTAACGACTTTGGAGTAGTCGGTGCCGGCTGCTTTTAAGAGTTCGCCGATGTTTTTGCATACGAGTTCGGTCTGTTCTACGATGCCGCCTTCGACGATGGCGCCGGTGGAAGGTACGATCGCGATCTGGCCGGATGCGAATACGAGATTGCCGGTTACGATTGCCTGGGAGTAAGGGCCGATGGCCTGGGGTGCGTTGTCTGTGTGGATTACTTTCATTGTGGATCCTCCTCGTTAAATTCGACGGTGACGTAATAGCCCCGTGCGTTTTCGATTACATCTTTTACGATACCTTCTCTGGAGAGCAGCCTTTTGGTGAAGGGATAGTTGCCCGACATGGCGACCGCGGGATTGATTATGTAGTAGTAATTGCTGGGTAAGACACCTTCGGTGATGGTGACAACGTCGCCTATATTCACCTGTCCGGGTCTTTCCATTTTGAATTCCATCGATCTCAAAACAGTGTCTCCTTAAAGAAAGCCTTTTGGATAATTTTATCTTAAAAAGTGTTTTTGGCAATAATAACTTGTAAAAATGTTAAATTTTTTATATCATAAAAGATAACGACGGATATGAATTTCCGAACGATAAATAGTAATATTTCAGAAAAGATCATCAGAGAGGGGAGCCGGGGTTATGTTTCAGGTTATCGCAGTAGATGATGAGCAGAACGCTCTTAACAGATTTGAAAGACTTATTTCTCAGGACAGTCGTCTTAAACTTCTTTCCACATTTACAAAACCGACCGAAGCGGCTGAATTTGTAAAGAACAATCAGGTCGATATCGCGTTTTTGGATATTGAAATGCCGGGTATGACCGGTCTTGAACTTGCGGAGGTTTTGCAGGATTATAATCCTTATATCGAGATAGTTTTCGTTACGGCATACAATCAGTACGCACTTGAGGCATTCAGAGCCCATGCGACCGGATATCTTCTTAAGCCTTTGTCCAGAGAAGATTTCACCGCTCAGATAGATATCATGGAAAAGAAGCTTTCCAAGGAGCATAAGTCTCAGGATGACAAGCTTTATGTCAGCTGCCTTGGTTCTTTCTCGATAAGAAAGTCCATGGAGGAAGGCGACAATATCAGATTCCGTACTTCCAAAGCCGAGGAACTTCTGGCATTTTTGATCCATTCGGAAGGAAGACCGAGATCGAAGGATATGATCCTCGACAATCTTTGGCCCGATGCCGATATCGATAAGGCGGCAAACAATTTCAGAGTAACTTGTACCTATATCCGTTCTACTTTGGCGGATCTTGGTTATATCGATATTCTTGTAAGAGACCACGACGATTACAGCGTAAATATTCTTAAGATATGCTGCGATTATATTGATTTCAGGAAAAAGGTTAATAACATCGATGCTCTTTCACTTGAGGAATCGAGAGCTGCCGTAAATCTCTACAAAGGTCCCTATCTTGAAAACCGTTTCTATGATTGGGCCGAGGATGCAAGAGGATGGCTTGAGAACCGATATGTGGAACTTTTGTATCATACCGGAAAGCTTAACTATGAAGCCGGCAGGATCGATGCTGCCATAAGCTGCTACGAGGACATCTTAAAGGTGGATCTGTACGAAGAAAACGCCGTAAAAGAGCTCATAAAGCTCAAATCCACCAAGCTTCCTCCCGCTGCGGTAAGAGAATACTACGATCGCTACTGCAACATGCTTTACGAAGAATACGGTTCTGAACCCTCGAAAGAGCTTAAGGAAATGATCAAGAATCTGTAAAAGTTTCTGATCGTTACGGCAAGGAGACGTAATGTTTACATTGCTGCAGGCTTTCTGCGTAGCCACCTGCATTCTTACGGGTGCATATTATTTGATATTGTTTCGATTTTACAAGGGACTGCAACGTACGTTGTGGTTCCCTGTTCTTTGTTTTTGTCTTGCCTTCAGTGTTGAAGGCGGACTTTGTCATACGCCTATGGCGTATCTTAATGCGGATATTTTTCCGATCGGTTTTTACGACAATTCCCATTTGATCTTGTTAAATGCAAGTTCTCTTGTGATGAACCTTTATAACGGTTCGGCCATTTCCGATGAAAAGCCCCGTTTTTATCACGTTTACAATTATATGGCGGGTGTTTTCGCACTTATAAGCATCGTGGTTCCGCCGAAGCTTTCTCCCGCTGCATTCATTGCGTCCTCGATCATGTGCGTTATCGCATACATGTACGGGCTTTACGTATCTTACAAAATGTATGTGACCCAGTCCAAGACCTATATTTTTTCATTGGTCTCATACGTTCTTTTGCTGGTATCGTATATTCCCACATCGATATTCCTTATCCTAAAGCTGGATTATGTGAGCGTTCGTGCTCTTATGATACCCATATACGTTCTCATTCACATTTATATGCTCACTGTACGTTACAGAGAGTCTATTTACCGTACAAAGAAAATGGCAGACTCGCTTGCACAGACCATTGAGACGATAGGACATTCCGACAATGCTCTTCAATGTACGCAGCTGAAATCGGACTTTCTTTACGATTCTTTGGATCTTATAAGCGAAAGATGCGATTCCGATCCGTTCATAGCGGAGGAACTCACAATATCTCTTTCAAAGTTTTTAAGGCATACGCTCAATTTCCAGCAGTTAAAGGGTATCGTTCCGTTATCTAATGAGCTTGAGCTTACAAGAGCGTTTGTCTCGATCGAAAAAGAAAGGCATCCGAATCTTAATTTTGTATATAAGCTTCCGGACATACTTCCGGATGTTTCGGTCCCTCCGCTTTCCATTCAGCCGCTTGTAGAGAATGCGATAGAACACGGACTCGATCTTGATAAGAAGGAAGGAAAAGTCACTCTTACGATAATGCCTTTTAAAGATTATTGTCAGATAGACGTATCGGACAATGGTGCGGGTATACCTCAGGAAACACTCGAAGGACTTCCCGATAACTTCCCGCAGACAACCAGAATAGGACTTTACAACATAGAAAAAAGGCTTCGTGCACGCTTCGGAAAAGGACTTGTCATCCAGAGCGCGCAGGGAGTCGGAACGAGTGTATCTTTCGTGGTGCCTCCGAGTACTTCCGAGTCGGAAAAGGAGGTGGAAGCATGAAAAAGTCTGCATTTACAAAGGTTTCAAAGGCGTTTTTCTTTTTCCTGATGGTGGGCCTTATCTATCTTTTGTTTTATGTTGTTACCATATTTGTGCAGCCGTCAAAGTTTTCGCTTGGTACGTTTAACAATATTCCTACCGAAGCATACATTGAGCCCGATAAGCCGTACTACCTTTCGGGAGAGATAGAGTGTTACCCCAGAGTCATCATTTCTCCCAATAATTTTGCACATTATGCGGTGACCGAAAGACGCGTAAAGTCACTCGGAGAAGTAAGAAGAGAAGCGTGCAGAGTCGATGACAACTACATCGCGACTATACGTTTTTACATCGATGCACCCGCTAAGCTTGATTATTCGCTCCTCTTCCCGGGGCAGTTCTGCGAATATATCCTTTTTGCAAACCGCGTACCCGTTGCATTTACAAAGACTTTCAGATCGGACAATCCGGTATTTCCTTCGCCGCGTGTGATCAATCTTCCGCATGCCGACGACGGAAAATATGAGATAGTCCTTTATATAATAACACCCGTTACATCTATGAGTTCGACTCTTGACACCATAGTGTTCGGCACGACAGAAACCATAGACAGGGTCGAAAATTTTGGCATAGTGACGTCGATCATAAACGTTACGATAATCCTGGTTACGATACTTTTCTGTACCATACAGCTTATAGCCATGCGCCGTGACAAGATCGTACTCTCGTACGTTCTTCTTGCGATCGCGACGCTTGTCAGATGCATGATGATCGACGACGTCATAATGATGCAGATATTCCCGTCGCTGCCGTACCAGGCCGGAATAGTCATAAAGAGTGCATCACTCCCGCTTACGATATTGGCTCTTATCTACCACGAATACTGTATGTATCCTTCTTTGTTCAAGAAGGTACCGATGTATATTTCGTGCGCGATACTTGTGTTCCCGTTTGTGAATTCGCTTACGCTTCGAACAATCCCCGTGCTTGAAGCACTTATGTATATCTCATGCTTTATCGCTTATCTGTTCATAGTGATAGTGGTCATAAAGGCGCACATAAACAACTATCCGTACAGCGTATTGTTCTCGACGGCCGTTGCTGTCGTGATAGCCGCCGGATTCATCGATCTCTCGACGCGTACGCTTCCGGTGAGCGGTCGATACGTAAACGGCTTCCCGATACTTGTTTTCACTCTTATCGAGATGCTCATGCTGGCAAAAAGATATTCTTCACAGTACGAGATCGAGCAGTTCTATACAGAGGAACTTAACCGTACTCTCGAGGCAATGCAGGATTCCGAGAATGCATTTCTCAACGCGCAGATGAAACCGCATTTCCTTTACAACACTCTCAACACGATCGCCGATCTTTGTGTGACGGACTCTGAAAAAGCAAAGAGCCTGATAGCTTCGCTCAAAGATTATTGTTACATGATATTGAGTATAGATAATGTTGACAAGACGGTGCCTCTCTCACGCGAGATGGAACTTGTTACCGCTTATACAAGCATAGAGAAAGAACGCTTTCCGTCGATCAATTTCTATACAGACTTCCCTATACGTATGCCGAAGATAGAAATGCCGCCCCTTACCCTTCAACCGCTTATCGAGAATGCGATAAAGCATGGTGTAAGAAAGTCGGAAAGACCCGGTGTTATCACGTTAAGGATACGTGAGTCGTTTGACGCGGTTACGTTCTATGTAAGCGATAACGGTGTGGGAATGAGCAAGGAAGCGATAGAAAAACTCTTTGAGGAGCCCAAAGAGAACAAGAGTATCGGTGTTTACAACATCGATAAACGTCTTAAAAATCTATATCATACGGGATTGTACGTTGAATCAACGATCGATCTGGGCACGTGTGTAAGCTTCTCCGTGCCCAAGTGATCACATGACTGAGATATTGAAATTGGGATTGTACAGCAAAAAGAGGATGAGCGCGATCTGAAGAAGGAGTATCGCGGGCATTCCCCATGTGAAATATTTGTGTCTGGTTTTGTGCCTGAACGTATACATTCCAATGATGCTTCCGATGCTTCCTCCGATAATGGCAATGAAGAAAAGAGTAAACTCGGAAATGCGCCACGAGTGCTTTTTGGCACGTGCTTTGTCGATCCCCATGATGATGAACCCCAAGAGGTTAACTGCCACCACAAACGATCCTATCCATAAAATCGTATCCATCTTTACTCCGAATAAGACAGTCGTAAATGTTTCAAAACCCCGTGAACGGTCGTAAAACCCCGCGAACGGTATTGACAGAATAAAATATTTAAGCTCCGGTGTCAATGTTTAGCCACCGGAGCTTTTTCTTTGTGCATTAATATATTATTTAAGGCTGTTAAGTTTCATAGCACGAACCTTTGTTGAAAGTCCGAAGAGGTTGATGAAACCTTCTGCATCGTGGTGATCGTAAAGGTCGCCGGTGGTGAACGATGCTATGCTCTCGTTGTAGAGAGAGTAAGGTGAAGTGGTACCTGCTTTGATGATGTTGCCTTTGTAAAGCTTGAACTTAGCTTCGCCGGTCACATACTGCTGAGTGCTCTCGATGAATGCCTGAGCTGCCTCACGAAGAGGTGAGAACCATTTTCCTTCGTATACGATCTGAGCGAATTTGTTACCCATTTCTTCTTTTTCACGAAGTGTCTCACGGTCCAAAATGAGCTCTTCAAGCTGCTGATGTGCTTCGTAAAGAATGGTTCCGCCGGGTGTCTCGTAAACGCCGCGGGACTTCATGCCAACAACACGGTTTTCAACGATATCAACGATTCCGATGCCGTGCTTTCCGCCGAGTGCGTTGAGGTCGGTGATGATCTCGGAAACTTTCTTCTTAACGCCGTTGATGGCTGTGGGAACACCCTTTTCGAATGAGAGCGATACATACTCGCCTTCATCGGGAGCCTTTTCGGGAGAAACGCCAAGAACAAGAAGGTGATCGTAGTTGGGCTCGTTTGCGGGATCTTCAAGCTCAAGACCTTCGTGGCTTATGTGCCATAAGTTACGGTCGCGGCTGTATGAATTGTCTGCCGAGAAAGGAAGCTCGATGCCGTGAGCCTTGCAGTATTCGATCTCGGATTCACGGGAGTCCATTGTCCACTTATCGTTACGCCATGCAGCGATGATCTTAAGATCGGGTGCAAGTGCCTTGATACCGAGTTCGAAACGGATCTGGTCGTTTCCTTTACCGGTAGCACCGTGGCAGATAGCGGAAGCACCTTCCTTACGTGCTATCTCAACAAGCTTCTTTGCGATAACGGGACGTGCCATTGATGTACCGAGAAGGTATTTGTTTTCGTAAACGGCGTGTGCCTGTACGCAGGGTACTATGAAATCATCGCAGAACTCGTCAACGACGTTCTCAATATAAAGTTTTTCGGCACCGCAGTACTTTGCTCTTTCTTCAAGTCCGTCAAGCTCGTTGCCCTGACCGCAGTCAACGCAGACGCAGATTACTTCGTAATCAAAATTTTCCTTAAGCCAGGGGATGATCGCTGTCGTATCAAGTCCGCCTGAATAAGCAAGAATAACTTTTTCTTTCATTTCTTTATGCTCCTTCTATATAAAAGTGTTTTCGATTTCTTATGTCATCATAAAACGGTTATTTGTGAATTGCAAGTAAAAATTTATGCATAAATATTGAAATCCATTGGCACAAATTAACAAAATATGCATTTATGCTTGCATATTATGCATAAAGTGTTGTATAGTTATGCAAACGTTACGATGGGAGAACATCCTATGTAAAAAGAAAACGTTTTGTTGTATACTTTGATAAGTGTGTGATCAGGAAGGAAATATACATGTTTGATTTTAATGTTCGCGCCATGACGATCGATGATTATGATAACGTTTATGCATTGTGGAGTTCCATTAGCGGCTTCGCTATAAGATCGATCGACGATTCTAGAGAGGGCGTAGACATATTTTTAAAAAGAAACCCCTTAACCAGCTGTGTGGCGATCGCGGACGGAAAGATAGTGGGAGCCATACTTTGCGGACACGACGGAAGACGCGGATGCTTTTATCACGTCTGCGTTCACAAAGCATACAGACGAAGAAACATCGGAAGAACGATGGTTGCGTTTTGCATGGAGGCACTCAGAAAAGAACATATAAATAAGGTATCGCTCATAGCTTTTACCAAAAACGATGTCGGGAACGCATTCTGGAACAGCATCGGATGGACTAAGCGTGAAGACCTTAACTATTATGACTTTACTTTGAACAAAGAAAATATTATCGCATTTATAGAGGAAGGAACCACATGATGGAGATTATCAAAGGCGGCGTAACGAGCGCCAAAGGTTTTAAGGCAGCCTGCACTGCGGCAGGCATAAAATATAAGGGACGTACCGATATGGCAATGGTAGTGAGCGAGATTCCCGCAGTATGTGCCGGAACCTTCACTTCAAACGTTGTTAAGGCAGCGTGTGTTAAGTGGGATATGGATATAGTAAAAAGCGATCGTAAGATGAGTGCGGTTGTCGTAAACTCAGGTATCGCAAACGCCTGTACCGGCGAAGAAGGATATAACGCCTGCAGGGAGACGGCAAAAGCCGTAAAGGAAGCACTCGGTATAGACGAGAATACCGTAGCTGTTGCATCGACCGGTGTCATCGGCATGCAGCTTCCCGTGGACAAGCTTGTAAACGGTGTAAAAGACATGGCAACGAAGCTTTCGGACAGCGAAGAAGCCGGCACCGACGCTTCGAAAGCGATCATGACGACCGACACGGTCAATAAGGAGAGAGCGGTTTCTTTTTCCCTTAACGGCAAAGTTGTGACGCTTGGCGGAATGAGCAAAGGCTCGGGTATGATCCATCCCAATATGTGCACGATGCTCGGATTTTTATGCACCGATGCAAATGTTACAAAAGAAGTTCTTCAAAAGATATTAAGCGATGTCGTTAAGGATACCTTCAACATGATCACGGTTGACGGAGACACATCGACAAACGATACGCTTCTTATAATGGCCAACGGACTTGCGGGAAACGATCTTATCGCAGGCCCCGGCGAAGGTTATGATAAACTTTACGAGGCTGTTTACACCGTATGCGAAAGTCTCGCAAAAACGATGGCGAGCGACGGTGAAGGAGCCACGAAGCTTTTTGAAGCACAGGTCGTAAACGCAAAGTCAAAAGAAGATGCAAAGACAATGGCACGTGCCGTTGTGGGTTCAAATCTTTCGAAGGCCGCTATTTACGGATGCGATGCAAACTTCGGACGTTTTCTTTGTGCAATGGGTTATTCGGGTGCACAGTTTAACGAAGAAGACGTCGAACTGTATTTCAAGAGCGCAAACGGCGAACTTAAGGTGTTCGATCACGGCGTTCCGCTGGCTTTCGACGAAGAAAAAGCCACAGATATCATGAAAGCGGACACCGTTACGGTATTTATAAACATGAATGAAGGCGACGCATCTGCTACCGCATGGGGATGCGACCTTACATACGATTACGTTAAGATAAACGCGGATTACAGGAGTTAAGACATGGAAAAACAGGAAATGGACGAACTATTAAAGAAAGCTGAGGTGCTCATAGAGGCACTTCCCTACATTCAGCAGTTCAACAGAAAGATAATAGTTGTAAAATACGGCGGTTCCGCAATGAGCAACCCCGAACTTCAAAAGAACGTTATTAAGGACGTAACGCTTTTAAAACTTGTCGGGTTCAAGCCCATCATCGTTCACGGCGGCGGCAAGGAGATAAGCAAATGGCTTGAAAAAGTCGGCAAAAAGTCCGAGTTTGTAAACGGTTTAAGAGTTACCGACGAGGAGACGATGGAGATTGCCGAGATGGTGCTCGGAAAAGTCAACAAATCTCTTGTAACGATGGTTGAAGAGCTTGGCGTAAGAGCCATCGGTATAAGCGGAAAGGACGGCGGACTCTTAAAGTGCGAGAAGAAGTATTCTGACGGAAAAGACATCGGTCTGGTGGGAAATGTCACCGAAGTTAACGAGCAGATATTGCTCGATCTTCTTGAGAAGGATTTCCTTCCGATCGTTTCTCCCATCGGGTTCGATGATTCGTTTATTTCGTACAACATTAATGCAGACGATGCCGCATGCGCTGTAGCAAAGGCCGTAAAAGCCGAGAAACTTGCATTTCTTACGGATGTTGAAGGCGTTTACAGAGACTTTAACGACAAATCGTCGTTCATCTCAAGACTTAACCCAGATGAAGCGGACGAACTCATGAACAGCGGTGTTATCGGAGGCGGAATGCTTCCAAAGCTTAACAACTGCACTTCCGCGATAAGAGAAGGCGTGAGCAGAGTCCATATCCTTGACGGACGTATTCCGCACTGTCTGCTTCTTGAGATCTTTACAAATCAGGGGATCGGTACCTGCTTTTACGACGCTTAGGTTTCTTGGTGCATCGAATGCGATGCGGGCGCAAAACACCGATCGATATAACGGGAGGAAGAAAAAATGACGCAAAAAGAATATATCGACAAAGCCGAGAGCGCTTTGTTGCACACTTATAACCGTTATCAGGTGGTCTTCGATCACGGTGACGGAGTTTATCTTTACGATCTTGACGGCAAGAAATATCTTGATTTTGTGGCCGGAATTTCGGTATTTGCTTTCGGATACAACTGCAAAGAGTACAACGATGCGGTAAAAGCCCAGGTCGACAAGATCATCCATACTTCAAATTATTACTATAACGTCCCTGCAATAGAGGCGGCCGTTAAGTTAAAAGAAGCATCGGGCATGGACAGGGTATTCTTTACGAATTCCGGTGCCGAAGCAATCGAAGGACTTATTAAGACCGCACGCAAATATGCTTTCTTAAAGGACGGTTCGACCGATCACGAGATAATCGCGATGGAACATTCATTCCACGGACGTACGATGGGAGCTTTGTCGATTACCGGCAATCCTCATTACCGTGAAGCCTTTGAGCCGGGTATAGGCAACATTAAGTTTGCGAAGATGAACGATTTTGAGAGCGTAAAAGCACTCGTCAATGAGAAAACATGCGCTATTTTATTTGAGACCGTGCAGGGTGAAGGCGGGATATATCCCGCAACTAAGGAATTCATGGAGCAGGTACGTGCATTATGCGACGAAAAAGACATTCTTATGATGCTCGATGAAGTTCAATGCGGCATGGGCCGGACGGGTTATATGTTCGCATGGCAGAAATACGGTATAAAGCCTGATTGCATGGCAGTTGCAAAGGCTCTCGGATGCGGTGTTCCGATCGGTGCATTTCTGATGACGGAAAAAGTCGGCGCACATTCTCTCGTTGCGGGAGATCACGGAACCACTTACGGCGGAAACCCGCTTGCAACGGCAGCTGCTTCGAAGGTGTTCGATCTTTTCAAAGAGAAAGATATTCTTAAGAATGTTAAAGAAACGGGTGATTATCTTTATGAAAAGCTCGAATTGTTATATAATGAAAAAGAAGACATTGTGGGACACAGGGGACTTGGTTTCTTACAGGGACTTGAATTCGATCATCCCGTATCGGAGATCATCAATAAGGCGCTCGAAAAGGGACTTGTGCTCATAAACGCCGGTACGAACATCATTCGTTTTGTTCCTCCGCTCATCGTTTCGAAAAAAGATGTCGATGATATGATCGACATTTTGAAAAGTTGCCTGTAGTCCGAAAATAAAGCTATAAGGATCAATATGAAATTTCGTTACAAACTGATCGCAGTTTTGCTCATTGCGGTGTTTACATTTATCATTTATAAGTTCGGAGTTAACGAAAACCGCGAGGCCGAGGAGGAAGAAAAGCAATCCTACTATCAGACCGAGACGGTATATCTTGGCTACTCCGACGATGCTTTTACGGACTTTTATACAAGTGCCGCAGTTGCATTTCATGAACAGAATCCCGATATAAGAGTCATTCCGAAACTTATCGAGGACGATGAATACATTGAGTCCATTAACGACCTTTCCGTAGAGGGAACGGAGTTCCCCGATGTATATGTCATCACGAACGATACGCTCGAGAAGGCCTATCTTGCGGGTCTTGCAAGTGAGAATACAAAGTTGACCAACATAGTCAACGATACTCATTTCCCTAAGGCAGCCATCTCCGCCGTCACATACAAGGATAAGCAGATCGGTTATCCGCTCTTTTTTGAGACGAGCGTTTTGGTATACAACAAGACCTATCTTGACGAATGGGTCGAGAAGATGAAGGTCGAAGGCAAGCAAAAAGAAGAAGAGCTTACAAGAGAGCAGATCGAAGCGGAAGGCGGTGTCATTGAAGAAGGTGACTTCGCGACCGAAGATGATATCGAAGATTATGATTACGACAATCTGACAGTTGAAGACATCATTCCCGAGACTTTTGAAGATATCAAAGGCTTCGCGGATGAATACGATGCGCCTCAGGGCGTAGACGGTGTCTTTAAATGGGACGTTTCCGATGTGTTTTACAATTACTTCTTTGCCGGCAATTACATGATCGTCGGAGGAGAAGCCGGGGACAATACCGACAATATCGACATATACAACGAGAATACGATCAAGTGCATGAACGTATATCAGAATCTGAATCAGTTCTTTTCCATAGATGCCGAGACATCAAGTTACAATTCGATGCTTGAGAACTTTTTCGAAGGAAAGTTTCTTTTTACCATAGCAACTTCGGACGTTATCGAAAAAGTAAGGCTTAAAGAAGAAGAAATGAGGATCGCCCGTGAAGAGAGCCTGGCAACGTTTGAGTCGACAAGGAAAGATCTTGACAGTCAACTTGCTGCGGGAGCGATCGATCAGGATAAATATGACGAGAAAATAAAGACCGCGCAGTCAAAGATAACTCCCGCATATACATTCGGCTTCCATCGTATTCCGGAGCTTACCGACGAACTTGCTTCGCGTTCGCTTTCGGTTACCGACGTTCTTACCGTAAACGCTTATTCCGAGCATGCACTTGCCGCCAACAAGTTTGCGGCTTTTGTTACGACCGAATATTCAAAGAACCTATATGCAAAGACCGGAAAGATAGCTTCAAGCTACGACGCGGCTTACGAGGATGAGACATTGCTTCTTTTCCAACAGGAATATGCCGATTCCATCCCGCTTCCCAAGATCGTTGAAGCATCGAATTTCTGGGTACAGCTTGAGATCACGTTTACAAAGATCTGGACGGGAGAGGATACCGATAAGTGGTTAAGAGATCTTTCCGAACAGATCATGACTCAGGTCATGGGTGAAGATTACAAAGAATCAAAGATAAAAGTTGAATAGAGAGAAACATGCTTTTTAATTCGATCAGTTTTCTTATTTTTTTCCCGGTCGCAGCCGGATTATATTTTGTGATCCCGCGCAAGTTAAAGGCAGCCTTTTTGCTTATCGCAAGCTACTATTTCTACATGTGCTGGAATCCCAAATATATCGTACTCATTTTGATAACCACCGTAGTAACCTACACGGTGGGACTCCTTATGGGTAAAGATATGTCCGATAAGAAGAAAAAGGCCGTTATGGGCGTCGGTTTCTTCGTAAATTTCGGACTTCTCTTTTTATTTAAGTATCTCGATCTTTCCATCTCGATCATCAACAAATTGCTAAGCCCCCTTCACATAAGCGCGATAAGCAATCCGTTCGATTTTCTGTTACCCGTAGGTATTTCTTTTTACACGTTCCAGGCGATCGGATATTGCATCGACATTTACAGAGGTGACGTCAAACCCGAGAAGAACTTCATAAAATATGCACTGTTCGTAAGCTTTTTCCCGCAGCTCGTGGCCGGACCCATCGAGCGCAGCAAAAACCTTCTTTCTCAGATAAATGAGATGGGTACAAAGAAAGCACTTTTTAACCGTGACAGCATCGTTTCGGGATTTACCATGATGATGTACGGTCTTTTTATGAAGATGGTCATTGCGGACAGAGTGGCGATATTTGTCGACAGGATATACGGGAATATTTACCTCGTGGGAACTGCAGAGATGCTTCTTGCCGCGTTTGGTTTCTCGATTCAGATATATGCCGATTTTGCCGGTTACTCCGCCATCGCGATAGGCGCCGCCAGATTTATGGGCATCGATCTTATGGAGAACTTCAACACGCCTTACTTTGCGGTAAGCGTCGCAGATTTCTGGAGACGCTGGCATGTGTCGCTGAGCACATGGTTTCGCGATTACGTATACATTCCGCTTGGCGGCAACCGTAAGGGAACAGTGAGAAAATATGTAAATCTTATGATCACTTTCCTTGTGAGCGGTCTTTGGCACGGAGCCTCGTTAAGTTTTGTGGCATGGGGCGGCATACACGGGATATATCAGGTGGTCGGCGATCTTACAAAACCCTTAAAAGAGCGTGTTTGTAAGGCACTTGGCGTAAAACGCGATGTTTTCAGCTATAAACTCGGACAGATCATATGCACGTTTTTGCTTACCACATTTGCATGGATCTTTTTCAGAGCAGGCTCCATAGGGGTGGCTTTGACTTATATAAAGCGCATGTTCACAAGGTGGAACCCGTGGGCGTTCTTTGACGAATCGCTCTATACATGGGGACTTGACCGCGTGGAATCGCTCATTTTGTTTATGGCGATGCTTGTTCTTTTTGCCGTATCGATCGTAAGATACAAGACCGGTGACGATATCGGAAAAGCGTTACTTAAGCAGAATCTCTGGTTTCGCTGGGCAGTGCTCATATTCTTTATGATAACGATAGTTGTTTACGGCGAATACGGTATCAATTTTGATTCGAACAAATTTATTTACTTTGACTTTTAGAAAGGCAAACTATGGAAGGCACAACGCGTAAAAAAGTAATACAGGCCGTCTCGATACTGCTGTTTTTGGCAGTTTCTTCGTGGTGCCTTTATAAAGTTTACGATGTGCTTCGCTGGAAGGACACAACCGGCGATTATCTGTCGAGCTTTGAGCAGCTTTACGCAACGGACAAGGACCTTATCGACGTTGCATTTGTCGGAAGCAGCCATTGTTTCTGCGGCGTTACGCCGGCCTTTTTGTGGGAAGAAAAAGGTTTCTCCGGTTTTGATATGTCGGTTTCCGGTCAGGACAGAGCTTCCGCTTACCATCACATAAAGGAACTGTTAAAGACTCAGTCGCCGAAGGTTGTGATGATCGACCTTTTTGCAGTCACATTTGATGAGCATGCCGAAGAGGGCAATGTTTACAGAAATCTTTTGAGCATGCATACCTCCAAAAACTCCGTGGAGCTTGTGAAGGATTATGCTAATAAGAGCGAGTGGGAAAACTATATTTCAAGATTTCCGATCGTTCATACCAGATATAAAGAACTTACAAAATACGATTTTGATCTTCCGAGACAAAACGATTACGGCCGCGGTGCTCTGTTTCAGTTTAAGGAAAATCCTCAGACCGAGTATGTGATCGATGAAAAGAAGGTCAAAAAGGCGGAACTGTCGGCAGAAAACAAAGAGTGGCTTGACGAGCTTATCAAGCTTTCAAAAGAAGAAAACTTTGAACCGGTATTTATGATACTTCCGATGGTAATGGACGAAGAGATACGTTCCGTATTTGACGGTGCCGTAGATTATTTGGGCGATAACGGCATCGATGTACTCGACTTTAATAAGATAAGCGGTATAAATATAGACTACGAAAAAGACTTTGCAGATCCGACGCATCTTAATTCATACGGATCCAAGAAAGTCACTCTTTATCTCGGAGATTATCTTGAAGACAATTTTTCTCTTGAAGATCACAGGGGTGATAAAAGGTATTGGCAGTGGGATGACGATCTTACCTGGTACTATCAGTCAAAAGCCGCTTATGAGCTTGGTGCTTTGGATTATTACGATGACGTTCTGGCACATGTTTCGACCATGTCAAATGTTTTGGCGATCATCAGCCTTGAAGGCATTAAAGAAGATGAACCGTACGATTATTACAATGCTTTGTCAGCGCTTGGAATGAGTTATGAAGATTATCTGTCGGGCGGAAAATGGCTGTACAAAGACGGCGTGCTCACAAAAGTTCATGAAAATGATCCGGCCGAACCCGATTACGTATATGACATAAACGGGAAGGATACGCTTAAGATAAGATACGACGGCGATTATCTTCACGATGGGAACATCATGCTAAATAATGAATCGCTGTATGCTCACGGCGCAAAAGTCACGATAGCCGTATACGATCTTTTCCTTCAGGAACCCGTTACCGTAAAGGGATATTGATCATATAGTACTGAAAAAAGAAAAAAATCAAAATAATGTATTGAAATAATTGAGGGGAGGCTTTAAAATGGCTAATTATCCGACACCACACATTAACGCAAAACCCGAGGACTTTGCAAAGACCGTATTGATGCCCGGCGATCCTTTAAGGGCAAAGTTTATAGCAGAGAATTTCCTCGAATCACCGGTGCTTGTGAACAATGTCCGTTCCGTGCAGGGGTACACCGGAACTTACAAAGGCACCAAAGTATCGGTAATGGCAAGCGGAATGGGTATTCCGTCGATCGGAATATACTCCTATGAGCTTTTCAATTTCTTTGATGTGGACAACATCATAAGGATAGGCTCGACAGGAGCGTTAGTGCCGCAGGTAAAGATAAGGGATATCGTGTTTGCTCAGGGTGCATGTACCAATTCTGAGTATCAGGCACAGTATTCCATTCCGGGACATTTTGCTCCTATAGCCGATTATCGGTTACTTTCCACGGCAATCAAAGAAGCAGAAAAACTTAACGTAAATTATCATGTCGGTAACGCACTTTCATCGGATGTGTTCTACAATGCGGATCCGGAGTTTAACGCGAAATGGGCACGCATGGGCGTCCTTTGTGTTGAGATGGAGGCAGCGGCGCTTTACATGAACGCGGCATATGCAAATAAACGTGCACTTGCCCTGTTTACAGTATCGGACAGCCTTGTTACGGGCGAGGCTACTACGGCAGAAGAGAGACAGAATTCATTTACTCAGATGATGGAGGTTGCGCTCAATACCGCCGTAGCTATGGAGAAATAGTTACAATGAAAGATGAGAAACTTACATTTGGGGAAACACTTAAAAATGCTTTTTTTGCTATAAAACTGGGCAGGGTCAATACAAAGGCCCTGTTCTTTAATATAGCTTTCATAGCGGTATTGGGATATTTTCAATGGGTGTTCTTTTCATCCGTATTTATGAAAAATATCGTTGACAGCCTCGATAAAGGCGAAGGCTTCAAAAAGATATTTATCTACATTATCGTCTGCGGTGTATTGGTAGGTTCCATGAACCTCTACCAGCATTATTTCGAGAACGTTACTCTCCCCATCGAAAAAACGAGACTTTACGGGAAACTCTACAGAAAGCTTTTTGACAAGGCTAAAAATGTGGAGTTAAGCTGCTACGAAAATGCCGATTTCTATAACAGGTATACTATGGCTATGGACGGAGCCGACGAGCGCATCAGCGATGTCATGAGGCGCTTTTGGGGCGTGATCTTCGGAACGATCGCGACCGGCTTTGTTTTTTACCTGATGTTTGAGATCGACAAATTTGCGGTCATTTTCATTATCTGTCCTTTGTTGGGCAATTTCCTTTTCGGAAGCATAAAGAACAAATACGAATTCAAACGATACAAAGAGCAGGTTGCCGGCAATAAGGTTTTAAATTACGTAAGCCGTGCGATGTATCTTCCCGATTACGCAAAAGAGATGCGTCTTTTCGGCGTTTTCAATCTTCTTAAAAAGCAGTACAACGACGCTACCGACAGAAATGTGAAAGCGGCCGAAAAATATGCTTTTCCCAATGCTTTTGTCAATTTCTGGAAGATAACCTTTACGTTTTCGGTGATCTTTGAGGGCATTTTGTTCTACGCCATTTACAGAAATCTTGTCACAAAGTCAATCTCGCTCGCGGAACTTACCATCATGACGAGTATGATGGTCTCCATGACGTGGATACTCATAGGACTTTTCGATGACATCGTCAATTTCATGAAAGACGGCGTTTTTATCAACAATCTTCGCGGATTTTTGGAGTACGAAGAAAAGATACCCGAAAACTACGACGGTATCATGCCCACAGAGTTTGAATCGCTTGAGTTTGACAACGTTTCTTTTTCTTATGACAAAGAAGAAACGATAAAAGCCCTTTCTTTTTGCATAAAGAAAGGAGAAAACGCAGCGCTCGTGGGACATAACGGCGCAGGCAAGACCACGATAATAAAGCTTTTGTTAAGGCTTTACGACCCTTCAAGCGGTGAGATAAGGCTTAACGGAAAAAACATAAAAGAATACAATCTTCACGCCTACAGAGAACTGTTTGCAACGACTTTCCAGGATTTTGCGATCATGGGAATGACGATAAAAGAAAATGTTTTAATGGGCAGAAGATACGAAGATAACGACAAGGTCGTGACTGATGCGCTTAAAAAGGCCGGAGTTTACGACAAGGTCATGAGCCTTGAAAAGGGACTCGATACCGTTATGACCAAGGAATTCGACGAAAACGGTGCGGTGTTCTCGGGCGGTGAATCGCAGAAACTCGCCGTATCAAGGACATTTGCGAAGCCTTCGGATGTAAAGATCTTTGACGAGCCTTCAAGCGCTCTCGATCCCATAGCCGAATACGACCTTTTCAAAAACATCGCAAAAGAAGGAAACGAACATACGCTTTTATTCATATCTCACAGACTTTCAAGCGTAAAGCACTGTGATAAGGTGTTCATGCTCGAAAAAGGAACTCTCGTCGAAGAAGGTTCACACGAAGAACTTATGGCGCTTGACGGAAAGTACGCCAAGATGTACCGCCGCCAGGCCAACAATTATCTTGCCATAGAAGACGGAACGGAGGGTGCTTAACATGAAGAACAAAAAAGAAAACAAGCAGCCCTTCAGACAGGTTTGGGCAAACAATTTATTTCTGATAAAGCTTTGCTTTAAAGCGTCCCCCGCACTGGTTATCTTTCCGGTATTGGATGCGGTAAGAAATCAGGTATCGATATTTTTTGAGCACACGGTCGGAATAGGATATGTGCTAGAGGCAGCGGAATTCGGATATCCGTTTAAGAAAGTCGCGATGGTGATACTGATCCTGTTTTTATGTATCTCCGTCGGTATGGTGTTTACCGTCTGGGTCGGAGATTATGTTCGCGCCAAGGAAGGTCCTAAAGTAAGCAGGAAGATCAAGCTTATGCTTTACGAGAAAGCCAAGGATCTCGACCTTGAATGCTACGACAATCCCGATTATTACAACGAGATGGTGCTTGCCATTTCCGAAGTTGACAAGCAGATAGACCGATGCATCATGTTCTTATCGAACGTATTCTCGGGACTTGCGACTTTCATCACTTCGGCGATCTACTTTTTGCATAAGGACGGCGTATCGATACTGTTTGCGGTCGCTTCGTTTTTCGTGACCTTTTTCTTTATGCAGGCTTACAACAGGCTTTCATATAAGATAAGAATCGGCCGCAATCCGTTTGAGAGAAAACGCGAATATGTTAAGCGTGTATTCTACCTTCCCGATTGCGCTAAGGAGATGCGCTTAAATCCCGATGTAACCGGCATTCTTTACGATGATTTCGACAAAGCCAACGAAGAAGTATTGAAAGTCGAGAAAAAGAACGCGAAGCGCCATTTTATACTTCAATATATAGGTAATTACGTCGGAAACGATTTCTTCTGCGATGTCATTTACATCACATACCTTGTGTTTCGAGCAACAATTATGGGAGCGCTTTCTTTTTCCACGGTTGCAATACTGTACAACTCCTTCGGGCGTATGAAGAGAGGCCTTAGGGTATTCACGGACACATATCCGTTTGCGTGCGAGTCGAGCCTTTACGTACAAAAGATCAGGAACTTCCTTGAGTACGAGACGAAGATCAAATCGCTTGGCGACATAGAGCCTGACGGCTCGGCCAAAGACGTATCGGTACAGGACCTTTCATTTGCATACAATAAGTCGGGCGAGATGCTGCTTAAAGATATAAACATCAACATAAAGCCCGGCGAAAAGATCGCTCTTGTAGGTTACAACGGAGCGGGAAAGACGACGCTTGTAAAGCTTCTTATGCGTCTGTACGATCCCGATTACGGAAAGATCGTTATGGCCGGACACGACATAAAAGATTATGTCGTAAAGAAGTTCAGACGCTCGATCGGCGTTGTGTTCCAGGACTTTAAGATATTTGCCGGAACGGTTGCCGAGAACGTTGTCATGGACGAGTACGATCCCAAGGAAGAAGAAAATGTCCGTACCGCTCTTACCGACGGAGGACTTATCAAACGTATCGATAAGATGGAAAAGGGACTGGACAGCTTCCTTACGACCGAGACGAGAGATGACGGTATCGATCTTTCGGGCGGCGAATCGCAGAAGCTTGCCGTATCGAGAGTGTTCTACCAGAATGCCGGACTGATGATCCTCGATGAGCCTTCGAGCGCGCTCGATCCCATCGCCGAATATCAGTTAAATCATGCCATGCTCACCGCTACCACGGACAAGACGGTCATCTTTATCTCACATCGTCTTTCAACCACCCGTATCGCCGACCGTATCATAATGCTTGAAAACGGCCGTGTGGTCGAAGAGGGAACTCACGACGAGCTTCTTAAGCTTAACGGAAAATACGCGCAGATGTGGCATGTTCAGGCCGGCGCGTATATCGGATAAATAAGCCAAATGTAGCACTTGACTTTGATATTTTGCTGTGTTAACATATC